>JAAYCB010000244.1 GCA_012744395.1 Pirellulaceae bacterium | reverse complement strand
CGCAGCCTGCTTCGCGATCAAGGCGTCACGCTGGCGGAGTTGTTCTTCGAGTTCATCAATCGTCATGCCGAAAATCTAAACGATTCGCGGATCACGACAAAGATCAGTTTTCAAAATGGACAGATACTTGCGGATTTGCGGGTAGAAGTCACGATCTGTGAGAGTGTAGCATCGATATCGGATTCTCGTCCGCTGAAGATCGGACAACGGATCGCGAAAACGCGAAAAAGACAAGTGGCCGAGGAGAGCGCGTCTGGTGGATCGTGTCTCTTGATTCCCTCCGGTTTCTTGCTTTCGCCCTTTCGCGCCTATCCGGCAATTATGCTGAAGTCCCTGCGCCGGCCAGGTTCAATCGGGGCGCAGGCCCCCAAGCGCCTTGTCGCCGCGCTGGGGAATCTGGTAATCGATCGTGCGGTCTTCCGACTGGACTTCGATCGCGCCGAGCTTGGGGTCCCAGAGCCAGGTCCAGCGCCGCAATTCGTCCCGCGGGAGGATCACGCGGTGCATCACGCGCGTGCGTCTGTGCTTGGTCCAGCCGCCGTACTGGTAATCGTACTGCCAGATTTCGAACCGCATCGTGGCGGCCCCGGGCATTTCGCGTTCGTAGCTGGTCGGTTGGTCGCGGATCAGCATCATCAGCGCCCGCACCGCCTTCTCATCTCCGCCCAGATAGAGCGGCAGGACCTTGTTCTCGTAGTGGCGGGCTTTCTTGATTTGATCGAGGACCGTCTCGCGGACCGACGCGTCGGCCACCGTGGCCGAGGGTGGAAAGAAGGGATCGAATTCGAGCACCGGAGCATAGTCCCAGCCCTCGATGCGGAGGCGGTTCTCGCAGAGGATCACCAGGTCGTACTTGCCGGGCTTGAGCTTGGCGAAGACCCACGTGTCGCCGCCGGCGCGGTTCGCGACCGAGTCGACCTCCGGCCGCTCGATCCGCGCTTTCGGATTGACCTGGCGCGTCGGGTTCCCGTCGAGGTCCCAGCGCTGAAATGCCCCGACCAGCGCCACCTTTTCCGACCCCGGGTCGAGGCGGATCGACAGGTCGGCGCCTGCGCACACGGACAAGGCCAGTAGCAGGCCGGCAACGCCGCCGGCCCCTTTCACACGCATCCTGTCTGCCACTGCGACTCTCCTTTGGGCGGAACGCCGCAAAAAAGGCCCCGGTCACTTGCCGCCGGCGGCCAACTGCTCGCGCAGCCAGCCGGGGCGATCCGTGGTGATGCCGTCGACGCCCAGCCGAGCCAACCGGATCGCAACCTGCGGTTCGTTGACCGTCCAGACGTACAATCCCAGCCCCGCCGCGCGGAGCTGCTCGATGAAGTCCGGCCCCAGATCGCTGTCGTATCTCAGGTCGAGGCCGTCGAGGCCCGCCGCGCGGCACCTGGCGAGCAGCTCTGCCGGACGATCGCTGACCTTGCCCGTCTCCTTGTCGACCTTGGGCGTGGTCCCGTAGAGCCAGTAGGCCTTGACGCGGGGCATCCGTTTCTTCGCCGCGGTGATCACGCCGAAGTCGAAGGCGATCAAGACGACCTGCCGCGGCGACTTGCCCGATTCCGCCAGGACCCGCTCCAGGTGCGGCAGGACCTCCGCGCCGCACTTGATCTCGATGAACAGCCGCTTTCCGGGCGGCACGACCTCGAGCACCTCTTCGAGGACCGGCAGGCGCTCGCCGGCAAACGGCTCCCCTTTCCAACGCCCGGCGTCGAGCGTCTTCAGTTCGGCCAGCGATCGGTCGGCAATCACCCAGTCCGTGCCCGTGGTCCGCTTGGTGGTCTTGTCGTGAAGCGCGACGATCCGCTGGTCTTTGCTCAGCCAGATGTCGACCTCGGCCGCGTCGGCCCCTTGCTCCCAAGCCAGGCGGAAGGCGGCGAGGGTGTTTTCCGGGGCATCGTGCGAAGCACCGCGGTGGCCGATGATTTCGACCGCCCGAGCGGCGCAGGGGGCGAACATGGCGGCAACCGCCAGGAGCATGATAAATGGTTTGGGGCTGGACATTTGATGCGTTGCTCCGTCTGCGTGTTGTGGTGTAGAATATGCAACCAGCTCGTCGCGGGGTTGCGGTCAAAGGGCCCAGCCCTCGCGGTAGGCCTTGTGGATGAAGCGGTCGGCCTCGGGGCAGTTGACGGCCTTGAGGTTCGCCGCGTCCCACTGGAGCTTCTTGCCGGTCTTCAGGGCCACGTTGCAGAGCAGGGCGGCCTCGGTCAGGGCGCCGGCGTAATCGAAGTTGCAGGTCGTCGGACCGCCGGTCTTGCACGCCTGGATCCATTCCGCATGATGGCCGATCGAGTCGGGAATCGAGGCCGGCGGCCGCTGGTAGTCCTTGAATTTGTCCTCGGGCAGAAGCTGATGCTTGCCGTAGTCGGAGATCAGCATCCCTTCGGCCCCGACGAACAGGACCGCGCTTCCATAGGTGGGAATGCCCTTTTCCTTGACCCAGGCCGGGTGCGCGCCGCCATGATACCAGGTGAGCGTCACCGGCGGCAGGTCCCCGCGAGCCGGGTAATCCTGGTGCGCGATCGTCCAGAGCGCGGTGCTTTCCGGGTGGACCGGCCCCTCGGCCTCGACGGAAAGCGGATGCCGCAGCTCCAGCGCCCAGAAGGCCAGGTCGCAGTAGTGGCAGAAGAAATCACCCAGCGAGCCGTTGCCGAACGCCCACCAGTAGCGCCAGTGGAATGGCACGTACCTGTCATGATACGGTCGGAAGGACGCCGGCCCGAGCCAGAGGTCCCAGTCGAGCGTGTCGGGCACGGCGGGCGTTTCCTTGGGGGCGTCCGGCTGCTTGACATCGACCGGTTTGGGCGGCCCGTCGAATTTCGCCCCCAGCCAGACGTGGACCTCTCGGATCGGGCCGATCGCGCCCGCACGGACAAGCTCGACAACGCGGCGGTAATTCGCTCCGGCATGAATCTGCGTGCCCATCTGCGTGGCCCGCTTGTTTTCGTTGGCGATCTGGGCCAGGACGCGGGCTTCGCGGACCGTGTGCGTCAGCGGCTTCTCGCAGTAGCAGTGCTTGCCCATCCGCATCGCCATCGCGGAGGCCGGCGCGTGGACATGATCGGGCGTACCCACCACGACGGCGTCGATCTGGCCGTCCATCTCCTCGAGCATCTTGCGGAAGTCGCGATACCTCTTGGCCTTGGGGAACTTCTTCACCGTCGCCTCGCAGCGCCGGTCGTCGACGTCGCAGAGGGCCACGATATCCTCGCTGGCGCAGTTGCCGATGTCCCAACCACCCTGCCCTCCCACGCCAATCCCGGCAATCGAGAGTTTCTCGTTTGGGGACTTGTCTTGCGCGATTGCCGGCAAGGCCAAGGTAGACAGCCCGGCGGCGGCCGATATGCCGAGCATTTCGCGGCGATGGAGGCGACGGATCGAACGCATGATGGCTTCTCCTCGAGCGGGGGTTGAGACAGCCCAGCGCGTCGGCGGTTCCCGCGGCGCCGCTGGTTTGAGGCGCGGTCGGCGTTTGAGCCTCAGCCAACCGGCACTGCCGCGAGTCTAAATCGCCGCGCCGCGCCAGTCAAGCCGATGCACGGCGCGCTGGGCGGAACCGGCCTTCGCGCACGCCCGTTCACGGCGCCGAGCCCGAGCCAAGCGGCACGAGCGTCTTTCCCGTGTGGTTCTGAACTGCGACTCGGTAGCCGGAAGGCGCGTCGAGGCGGTAGGCGAACTGGTCGCCGGCCTTCTTCCACTGGACCGCGATGGGGCCGTCGGGCGTCGGGATTGAGCCTTTGCACCAGTCCAGCTCGAGCCTGGCGAAGCGGAGTTCGAGCAATTTGCCGATCGTGTCGACGCGCCAAAGACCGAGCACGTCGCGGATCAGTACGCGGGCGGCATGCGAGGCGAAGCCGTGGTTGCAACTGGCGTGCGGCGCGTCGAATTCCCAGAGCGTGCCCGTCCGCTCGGCCATGTAGAGCCAGTAGCCGATCACCTCGTCGAGGATCTGCTGGTTTCGCCGATCCCGCGAGAGCAGTTCGAAACGGAGCTGGTTGCCGATGAACGCGTTCGCCGGATGGACCTCGGGAAAAGCATTCGCCCGCTTCCGCTGCGGGCCGAAATCGGTGACCAGCGTCTTCCAGAGCTGGCCGTGCGACTCGCGCGTGGCGACGTCGAAGAAGAACGCAAAATACTGGCAGACTTCCGTGCGGTTGGCGGTCACCTGGAGCTGGCCGTCCTTGCGGACGGCGTTGTCCACGAAGAACTCGCCGTCGAACGATTGCCGCCGAACGGCCTGGCGGACGCCTTCGGCCTTCGCTGCGAGATCCGGCAGGCGATAGAGCCGGGCGGCGGCGCTGAGCATGCCGGCGTAGAGCATGTTCGACGGATAGTTGACGTCCTGCACGAACGCGTTCGCCTTGGACCATTCGACGAAGACCCAGCTGGGCAGCTTCTCCAGGAGACCGTCGGAATTCTCGAACTGCTTGAAGAAATCGAGCAGTTTGAGCACGCGTGGACGGAGCGCGTCCACCAATTGGCGGTCGCCGCTGCGGGCCGCGTATTCCTCAAGCTCCAGAACGAACCACATCGCCCAGTTGGGGATGAATTGGCCGTTGTAGTGGTCGCTCGGATAGCACATCGGGATCATCCCGTCGGGCAGGTGCTGGAACCTCTCCGGGCGCTGGAAGTTTTCCAGGAAGTTTTTCTCCACCGAGGTATCGCCGCACAGGTCGGCGGCGACGCGCGCCGTGAAGAAGCTGTCGCAGAGCCAGCCGGCGCGCTCGCGCGACGGGCAGTCCATGAAGACATCCGTGGCGTTCTGCCGGAAGGTTTCCCGCGCCGCCTCGAAGATGCGGTTGAACCGCTCGTCGCTGGCGGCGAACGTGGCCCGCGCCGCGTCGGGATTCGCCAGCTCGCGGAGGTAGCAGTCGCTGATCTGGCAGTCGCCCTCCAGGACGATCAGCTTCAGGTAGCGGAGCGTGTATGGCTCGAACGACTCGACGGCATAGGCGCCCGGCTCCAACTCGTAGAGAACGACGTTCACGCAGGAGAGGCGTTTGAAGTCCACGTCGCCCTCGGTGAGGATTTCGTCAAATGTCGCGAACAGCCGCGTCTTCTCGCGGGCGGTGATCTTCGCGCCGATGAAGCCGCTCAAGTTCACGCCGAAATCGAGTGTGCGATACGTGTTGGCCTTGAGCGAGAAGGGCATCGCGGCCGCGGCCGGCCGCGCCGCGACGTTCTTCACCGCCTGCAACTCGATGGATGGAATCGTGGCCAGCTCCGCCTCGGGAAAACCCGCCAGATGCGGCCCGATCCCGGTCAGCGAACGGTCCTTCCAGACCGTTTGCGGCAGATCGCTCTTGGCGACCTCGCCCTCGGCGGTGTGCGCCACGGGGCGCCGCACCTCGAAGGTCGGATACGGCACGCGGCGCGGCGCGAGCGGCTTGGCGGCGGCGACCGCGCAGCGGGCCGCCTCGGCCGGCGGACCTGGCAGCCGCCAGACCTCGGAGAATGGGCGCTGGAAGCTATAGCGCTGCACTTTCTGCACCCGGTCGCGGCGAATCCAAGCGTTGAAGCCCTCCGCGCCGGTGGCCGCGATGATCTTTCCGGCGGCGATCATCTCGGCCTGGAGAAACGACGGCTGGTCGAGCAGGTAGAAGCTGTTGGCGTTGTAGCCGGCGACCTCGATCGCCACGTGGTTACGGCCGGCCTGGAGCTGCGGCGTGATTTCCCATTCATCGACGCGGTAAAACCCGTGCCCCGCCCTGGCCGGCCCATGCCCGGCAAACCGGCCGTTGACGAACAACCGGTAGAGCGAGGAGGCCGCAATGCGGAGCGCGACCGGCCCCGCCGCGGGTTGGTCGAATTCAGCGCGGAACTCGACCAACATGTTGCGTTCGGTTTCTCTCCCTTGCGGCCAGACCGGGCGCGCGGCCTGAAAAGCGGGCGCCGACGCGCCGGCATACGCTCGTTGCGCCAGCGGAAGGCCGGCCACCAGAAGGCCCAGCAGGGCTGCAATCCTGTTCATCGTTGTGGGCTCGCTCAGGTCGGGTTTGTTGATTGTCTGCCGGGTCTGCTAGGGTGGCGACTCGATTCGGGCGATTATCTCCTTGGCCTCCGCGACGAGCGGGCTGCCCGGGTAGTCGCGCACCAGGGCGTGGAGCGTGGCCAGCGCGCGGTCGCGGCGGCCGAGTTTCTCTTCGCACTCGGCCGCCAGCAGGAGGAGTTGATCGGCGTAAGCCGAAGCCGGGTTGACGGCCAGGAGCTGCTCGCTCTGCGCGACGGCCGCGGCGTGATTCTCTCGGCCGGCCCAATAGCGGGCGAACAGCAGGTGCAGGTAGCCGCGGATCTTCTCCGTGGGAAACTCCTCCTGCCAGGCGCGAAGCTCCCTCGCCGCCCGAGCGTAATCGCCCTGGATCAGGAACTGTTCCGTCGAACGGCTATAGGCGCCCTGCCAGGCAATCTGTTCGACATGGGGCCGCGGCGAGGCCAGCACCCGTTCCGCTTTGATGTAGGCTTGGCGGGCCTGGGCGCCGTCGCCGGTGGCCGCATGGTAGTCGCCCCAGACCCGCTTGACCCGCGCGATCAACGCGCCGGTCTGCGCCTGGCCGAGGACGTTGGCGGCCGACTCCAGCAGCGGCCTGGCCCCTTGCGGGTTGAGAAGGTCGTTCAGCGCGATGTCGGCGGCCCGTAATTGGCACTCGGCGCGGTACTCGGGCCGGGCAATCTTGCGCGACGCGGCCGACCAGATCTGCCCGGCCAGCAGCGATTCGCCGAGTTGGTCCCGGGCGGCCGGTCCGACAATCTGGGCGAGCTTGAACAGCTCTGCGTCGCCCGCGGCGGCCGATTCGCCCAGCAGAGCCGCCTTGCCGGCAGCCACCGCGCGGGCCAGATAGCCGCGGCTCCGCGCGGCCCGGGCCTCGGGCGTCTCCGCCGCCGCTTGGGCATTCCCCGGCGGCTCCTCCCCGGCTTTCGGCTCGGCGATCTGCTCGGCAAGCTGCTCGGCAAGCTGCTCGGCCTTCCAGAGGAAGGCGAGGATCAACTGGCGGAGCGATGCGGCGTCGAGTTTCTCGGGGGCATAGCTCTCCACGATCGGCAGGTACTTGTCCAGATCGTCGACTTCCTTGGGCCGCTCGAGGTTCGGCTCGTCGATGTGCAGCTGGTGCGTGATGTCGACGCGTTTAACCCCTCGCTGGATCGACAGCTTGACCGAGTACAGCCCGGGACGAAGATAGACATGCACGGGGTTCGGCAACTCGCTCGTCTGGCCGTCGCCGAACTCCCAGAGGAGCTTTGATTTCGTCAAGAGGGCGGCCGCGGAGGCATTCTGAAACTCCACGCCGACGAGGTGTTGCGGATTGTCGGGCAGCGGCACGCTGCCTCGGATCATGTAGGTGAAATTGGGGACCAGTTTCTCCTGGCGGGTCTCGGCCGGCTGGGCCGGCAGATGGGCCACGGCGTCCGCCCGGAAGACCGCGGGCGGAATCGGCCCCGGCGCCGGTTTGCCGCTGCCGGGGTTGGTCTCCCAGGCCGCGACCATTGTCGCCGACGGTCCGCTGGCGGCGTGGTAGTACTCGAACGTGTGCCGCCCGGCGCTGAGTTCGACCTCCTTGCGGTTGCCGGGAAGGGCGCGGCGCTCGGGCCCGTGCCGGCCCGGCGCGGCGACAACCAACTCGCCGTCGATCAGCAGGAAGCTGCAATCTTCACTTGAAGTGAAGAAACCATAGCGGCCCTGCGCGGCGAGCTCGAACGTGCCCGAGTAGCGGCTCAGAAACGGCGGATTGCCCAACAGGAACGGATTGCCGGCGTGCCGGACCGCGTCGACGTAGTCGCTGCCGATCGGCTCGGAACTCTCAAACGCCTGCTTGACCGATTCGAAGCTGTTCAGGTTGCACTGGCGGTACTGCCGCGCTTCCAGCAGCAGCCCGTCGGTCCGCGTCCACGGGGGAACGTCGTCCGGCTTGGGAGGCTTCCCGCCATAGAACACGAAATACTCTCGCTGGCGGGGGTCCGTTTCGAAGGCCACGCGGCAGAAATCACCGGGGCCCAACTGGAGCACGCGCGTCGGCTGCGGCCGGCGGTCGGCGGTCAACGCCAGCACGTTGACGCCGTCCCGGTCGATCTGGCCGTGGTGGTGGAATTCGGTCACGGCGATCGCGGGGCTCTTGTCCTCGGGCAAGACCACGCGGCGAACCGCCTCGAACTCGGTCCCCGCGTGCCGGTACGTCTGGGCGACGGCCGGCGCCGGCGCGACTCCGCTCAAGAACAATCCGGCAACGACCGCCAATCGAACGATTCTCGCAGGCAAGATGGGCATCTTCTCTTCCGGATCGCCCCAGGTCCGCCAAGATCACTCGGACTCGGCATGTAGTCTCTAAGAGAATAATCTAGATGCCCGGCGGCTTTCTGGCAACAATCGCGACTCCTGCGGGACAGCCGTTCCCCCCCTCCACGCCGGCCGGGAGAAGAAGAGGCCGCCCCAGCGCTTCATGCAGCCCCCCGTTGGGTCATGCCGCCGCGTTGCCCGCCGCCAGGATTGCAGCACCGTGAATGATTCGCTTGCCCGCAAAAACCGCAGAATCACGCTTGCTCAACCCCGATCGGCACGATCCGGCGGCATTTCGTCTTGGGCCGGCCTGGTTGGCGGGACGCGGCGGCGGCGGAGGAAGCTATTTCTAAGAAGAGACCTGCAACCGCCAACTCGCCCCGCGGCGGACGGGATTCGCCTGGAGGCTCCCGCCTCTGGCGTGTGATCGGGTCCGGCCGATCGCCGGCGCCTGGCAGTTGCCCCGCCCGACCTGGAGAGCACGCCCCATGTTTCGCCGTCCGCTTGAATTGCCAACCCGAAAGCAGCTGTTTGTCGATCCTGAAGTGCAGGGCGTCCTGGTCGCTCGAACGATCCTCTACTGGGTGGCCTGCACGCTGAGCATTGCGCTGCTGCTGCTCTGCTGGCGAACCCTGACCGGCCCGGTGCGGCCACTTTCGTCGCACCTGGCCGACATGTGGTTTTTCTTCGGGCCGGCCCTGGTCGCCTCGCTGCTGGTAATGCCGCTGGCGGTGGCCGACATCCTCCGGATCAGCAACCGGTTTGCCGGCCCGCTGCTCCGTCTCCGCCGGGCGATGCGGGCGCTCGCCGAGGGCCAACCGGTCGCCCCGATCGGCTTCCGGAAGGAAGATTTCTGGTACGGTTTCGCCGAAGAGTTCAACGTGATCGCCGAGGAACTCCAATTCCTCCGGCAGCGCGAGCGCAGCCGCAACAATGACGATGCCGACAGCGAACCGCAGTTGCACGCAGCGGCGGCAGGCCGCCGCTGAGCGCCCGGGGCGAACCGTCTCGCGTTCAGCTCCGCGGGGGGAAACGCTTCCAACGACGTGCCCATTAGGGCCCGCGTGGAACCCCGTCTCTAGTGGTGTATTTCAGGTTTTCTGCCGGTCGCCTGTAACCTGGCCGGCGGTTCACGCATCAAAACGATGAAGAACCGCGACGAGGAACGCGATTTCGGTGGCAGCCTCCGCCTCGGTTCGAGTCAATCCAAGCGCGGAAGGGCCCGGACATGAACTGCGAAGAACTGATGGCGGCTCTGAACGAGTACGTCGACGGAAATGTGGACCTGGCGATCTGCGAAGAGTTCAAGAAGCACCTGGAAGGGTGCAATCCTTGCCAAATCGTGGTCGACAATATCCGCAAGACGATCACACTGTACAAAGACGGCGAACCCTACGAGATGCCCGCCGCTTTCCACGAGCAACTCGCGAAATGCCTCCAACAGCGGTGGAAGCAGAAGTTTCCGTCTGGTTCGGCCAGGGCTTCGAGCTAAGCCAATTCGGCCCGGTTCTCATAGATTTTCAGGATGGCCCTGGCGATATCGTCCATGTCTTCCTTGGTTCCGAGCAGGACGTTTTGCGGCAGGCCGATCGCCTGCGTACAGAGGGCATCGTTATCGGGACACTGGTTCTGCTCGCGGCAGCGATCAAGCTGCTCGCGGGAGTACATTCGCTGGAAATTCTGGGAATTCAGCGTGTTCTCGAAGAACGGCTGCCGATTCAAGGGGCTGTATCCCCCGGAACATGGGACCCCTTCGGAGCGGAGCGCGGCGAGGAACTTCGCCCGGGGAACGCCGCCGAACTTCTCCGCGTGATAGCGGAACGGATAGAGGTGGTAGGCCGCCCGCGTGACCCCGTCGTACAGCTTGTGGACGACGATGCCGGGGATCTCGCGGATCTTCTCCGTCAGGTACCTGGCGTTCTCCCAGCGCCGGTTCGACTGTTCCTCCAGCCGCTTCATCTGGGCCAGCAGGATCGCGGCCTGAAACTCCGTCATCCTGCACTTGGTGCCCAGCCGGACGATGCCGGGCGCTGAAGGCTTGGGCTCGTTGTACGGCCGGCCGAAGTCGTGGTAGGAGAAGGCCCGGTTCATCACCGCCTCGTCGTCGCCCACGACGGCGCCCCCCTCGCCGCAGGTGAGGTGCTTGGAGTTCTGGAAGCTGAAGCAGCCCAGATTGCCAAGCGTGCCGCATTTCTTGCCCCGCCATTCCGCCAGCCAGGCCTGGCAGGCGTCCTCCACGACCAGGAGATTGTGCTTCTTGGCGATCGCGTTGATCTTGTCCATGTTGGCCGGCAGCCCGTAGATGTGCACCGGCAGGATGGCCTTGGTGTTGGGCGTGATCTTCGCTTCCATGCGGTCGGGATTCACCAGGAACGTCTCGGGATCCGTATCGACCATGATCGGCAGCGCGCCGACTTGAAAAATCGTGCTGACCGACGCAATGAACGTGTAAGGGCCGACGAGGACCTCATCGCCGACGCCGATGCCCAGCGCGCTGAGCGCGGTGACCAGGGCCATCGTGCCGTTGGTCGTGGCCAGGCAGCGTTTCGCCCCAAGCAGTTCGGCGTACTTCGCCTCGAACTCCGCCACGATCCTCGATCGCGACCAGACGCCGCTCCGGAGCACCGCGACGACCTGCTCTTCGTCGTTCTCCTTGTCCCAGATCGGCCATCCGGAAAACCGCTTGGTACGCACCGGCTTGCCGCCGAGCACGGCGAGCTTGCCAGCGCCCTGGCCAAGGTTCCCATAAGCCGGCCCCGCCTGCGAGGCCGCCGCGGCAAGCGAGCCCAACGACGTGGCCGCCACGAACTGCCGCCGAGTCAGACGCGAGGGTTTCATATCCTCTCCCTTCGATTGATCAGGTCGGCGGGCGGCGCGAGTGATGCTCGCATCTCGCGACGGAGCCGCCGGGGTAGACTATCGCGCTACTGCTACTTCGCTGAGTCTACCTGCCCCGACGGCCGTGTCAAGCAAGCCAGAAAGGTGGACCCCCTGGACGGAACCGCCAGTTCGGATCAGGCCGCGATCCCGCGGGCGCGCATCGTCTCCTCGATGCCAACGATCCTCATCCGGGGCCCCTTTTTCTCCTGAAAGACGATCACGCCGCGCGCCTTGAGCCAGACCGCCCGGAATCTGGGCGTTTCGAACTCGATGGCGACGGTGCGCCCCGTGGAGTTGCTGATCGCGCGCTGCTTGGCGGTCTCGGGAACGTCGCCCAGGCGGGCAAGCGTTTCTCGAACAACGGAATCGACAAACAATTCTATGGACATGGCGGGTTCTTGCAGCGCCGCCGCACGCCGCGGCGTGCAGGGCTTCATTTCCTTTGGGGGGTTGGGGGGCCGCGCCCCGCGGGGGACCGATCCTTGGTCTATTCGCTGCGAGCCAGAGAATCCTGGCGGCGGTGTTCGCGGGATACGGTATTCTACAGACACCGGCCAACCGGAAAAGCTCAGATTTCGCTTCAAACTGGACGCCGCCGATGGGCAATGGCGCTGTTGCCAGCGGAAGATTATCGGCTGGGCGGCATCTCTCCATGAGAGGGCGGCGCCGAATTGACAGTTCGTGTTGCCGCTGCTTTCGTCTCATCGAGGCTGGATTCGCGCCAACCGCCCGATTGGTGGTTACCACAAGACCTGCCGTCTTACCCCCCGCGGCCGGATCGTTGGGGCTCAACCGATGGAACTGAATCGTCCCGACACCGTCGAAATCTACCTGAAGGAAGTCAGCGCGCTGCCGTTGATGCCGCGCAGGGAGGAGGTCCGCGCAACCAGGCGGCTTGCCACGCTCCGCAACCGGTTTCAACGCACGCTGCTCGCCAACGACTACGTTCTCCGCCGGCTCGTGAGGCGTCTGGAGGAGACCTGCGCTCGCGGTTTGCGGGTCGACCAGGTTGTCAACATCTCGCAGCACCGGCCGGTCCCGGCCAGGCTGGTGCGGAAGCGGCTGGCGGACAGCGCGGCGCGGATTGGCCGGCTCGCCGACCAGAATCAGCAAGACGCGGCCGTGGCGCTGGGCCGATTGGCGTCGAAGGCTGCCACCCGGGCGGCATTTGCCCGGATGAAAGCGCGGCGCCGCCAGGCAATCGCTCGGATCGATGCCCTGGCCTTGCGATCCACCCAGTTTGTTCCCCTCTTCAAGAGCCTCGAACGCCTGGCTCGCCGGATTGAATCGCTCCATCGGATGTTGCGCGCAGCGCCCTCCGGCAGAGGGTCGCTCCTTGCCTCCGACAAGGCGATCACAGCGTCGCGACGGAGTCTCCAGCGTCTCGAAATCGCCGCCGGTGAACCTGCCGAGACGATTTCTCGCCGCTTCCACACCGTCGCCCGTTTGAGGGACATGTACCTCGCCGCGCGGCGTGAAATCGCCGCGCGGAATCTGCGCCTGGTTGTCGCGGTCGCCAAGAACTACCGGCAGCGCGGGTTGAGCTTCCTGGACCTGATCCAAGAGGGGAACGCGGGGCTGATGCGCGCGGTCGATAAGTTCGATAGCAGCCTGGGACTGAAATTCTCGACCTACGCCACGTGGTGGATTCGGCAAGCAATCACGCGGGCCCTCTCGGAACAGGCCCGGACTGTCCGCGTGCCCAGCCAGAGCGTGCAGAATTTCGCGAAAATCCAACGGATCCTGCACGGCAGAGACCGTGCGGGCGAACCGCGGCCGACCCTGGAGGAGACGGCGGCGATGACCGGCCTGACCGTCGCCCAGACAGAAGCGGCAATGGAGGCGGGACGCAAGGCAAGCTCGCTCGACGAAGATGCCCAGCATCAGGAAGACGGGCGATTGGGCGATCTGCTGCCCGACACACGCCAGGAAGAAGCGGCCGACCTGATCGACCGCTCGCACCTCCGCGCGCGAATCCGCGATCTGCTGGCCACGCTCCCGCAACGCGAACGGGAAGTGATCTCGCTCCGCTTCGGGCTGCCCGATGGCAGGCCGCACACCCTGGCCGAAGTCGGTCGGCATTGCCGCGTCAGCCGCGAACGCGTTCGGCAGATCGAGGTCTCGGCCATCGAACGCCTGCAACGGCCACAGAACGCCGACATGCTCCGCCCATTTCTCGACGGGCCGCCGCGCGGCGGAGGATTTTCCGCCGGACTGGCGGACAGTCCGCTCGTGGCGGACGAGAGAAGCGCCGCGACGTGAAGAGGCTTGAAAAACCGAATCGCCGAAGCCCACAATGGCGGTTCGGATCGGCAAGTCCCGCGCTCTCCGGCAGCGCACGGACTGGTGCAAAACGCGAACGGCACCGCCTGCCATCAATAGAACACCCCAACCCACGAGGCCCGCCATGATGACCGCAGAACGCCTGCTGACCGCCGTCCTGATCGCCACTCTGCCCTCGATCCTGGCCGCCCGCTCCGGTTCGGCGGCCGCGGACCAGCCGGGGCTGGTGCTTTCCGAGTTCGTTTACGAAACGGCGTCCTTTTCCAGCGCCCACGCGTCGACAATCGCCGAGGGCCGGCAAGGACTGGTCGCGGCCTGGTTTGGCGGCACGCGGGAGGGCAGAACCGACGTGGGGATCTGGGTCTCTCGGCACGTCGAGGGCAAGTGGACCGGGCCGGTCGAGGTGGCCAACGGCGTGCAATATGAAAAGCCCGACGGGGCATTCCACCGGCACCCGTGTTGGAACCCCGTCCTGTTTCAGCCGTCGGCCGGCCCGTTGCTGCTGTTTTACAAGGTCGGCCCGAGCCCGAGCGCCTGGTGGGGAATGCTGACCACCAGCGGCGACGGGGGGGAGACGTGGTCGCATCCCCGCCGCCTGCCGGAGCGGATCGTCGGCCCGGTGAAGAACAAGCCGGTTGAACTGGCCGACGGAACGATCCTCGCCGGCTCGAGCACGGAAGACCAGGGCTGGCGGGTGCACTTCGAACGTACGGGCGACCTCGGCCGCACGTGGCAGCGGACCGGGCCGGTCAACGACGCAGCGGAGTTCGGCGCGATTCAGCCGAGCATCTTGCGGCCCGGCGGCGACCGGCTGTTGGCGCTCGGCCGCACCAGGCAGGGGAAGATCTTCCAGATCGCCTCCGACGATCTGGGGCGCACCTGGGGAAAGATGACCGCCACGCGACTGCCCAACCCCAATTCCGGGATCGACGCCGTGACACTTGCGGACGGGCGCCACCTGCTGGTCTACAACCACACCGCGAAGGGGCGTTACCCGCTGAATGTCGCCCTGTCGGCCGACGGCCAGTCCTGGCAGGCCGGGCTCGTGCTCGAGAGCGAGCCCGGCGAATACAGCTACCCGGCCGTGATCCAGGCGGCCGACGGCCTGGTCCACATCACCTACACCTGGAAGCGGCAGCGGATCAAGCACGCCGTGGTCGATCCGGCGAAGCTCCGCCTGCGCGCGATGACCGACGTGTGGCCGGATTAGAGCTACAATTTCCGCGCGGCCGCCGCCTGCAACAGTCCGGCGGTGTCTTGCTCAAGCAAGAAGCCCTCCTGTTCCAGCCCGCGGGCCGCCTCGGTATATTTCTGGAGATAGACCTCGCGGGACGGGTAGCGCTCGCGGACCGACAATCGCGGGTCGCCGGATTCTCTGCGGTCGTCGGGCGTCCGCGGAAACTCCAGACAAGAGCCGTCGAGCCCGGCGAGAATCCCGCCGACGCCGTAGGCTTCCGCACGGAGGTTCCAGCCCGTGTAGGTCGCCAACGGTACCGCCACGTCCGGCAGGCGGATTCCGGCCACTTCGTTGCCGTCCTGGTCGACTGCCGGGACCAGGGTCTCATAGGCCGGTCCGATCTTCGGCGGCACGATCGTGGCGATTCCCTGGCTGCGCCAGAGGGGGCCGGGGTCAAGCCGCGCTGGCCGGTAGCACTCCCGCGGCGGCTCCGCGCCCGGAATCCCGGGAAACTGCCGGCGGAAGGTCTCCAGATCGACCAGCGTGCCGTCGCCGATGCGAGGGTAGCGGCTGGCGGGCGGGTCACCCCGCCCCGAGACCCAGCGATCCAGCGCGACGAGCAGGGCGCGGAGGACCGGCCCGCGATCGTTCAAGGGATTGCGCGGATTCTGGCAGACGCCGCGATCGGTGGGACCGGCGCCGAGGTGTTGCGCCCCGGCAACCGCGTAGATGCGGACATTCGGGTCGACCGGCAGGTCCTGCTTGGCTTCCACGTCGGTGTGCAGGAGAGACGCCGCCCGCGACCAGTATTCCGTGGAGGTCTGAACGAACATGATCTTGGGAATCCCCTTCTGCTCACGGAGGCGACCCAGCGAGTCGCCGCTCTCGCCCGTCGCCGGATCGGATTGAGGAACCGTCGCGAAGGGGAAGAAATCGGCGCACGACAGGGCGCCGCGGTGATGCATCCCGTAGACCGTGGCCATTCCGAAGCGATGGTTGAACTGCCCCTTGCCCGCCCCGGCGACGTGGATCAGGGCCCCGTCGAAGACGGGCCGCTGCGAGAGGTCGAGATTCAGACCTTCGTAGAGGAAATGGTGGATCAACCGGCCCGCCTGGGAAATGCCGAAGATATAAGCCTGGTCGATCTGGCCGTGGAGGGGATTGGCCCCGTCCGAGGCGCCCTTGTCATAGCGGAAGAAGGAGACCGCGTCGCGCAGACCGGCCATCCCGAGCCCCGCGACGCGCGGATCGCGGGCCGTGTACACGAGCTCATACAGCCAGCCGGGGCGGAAACCCTCCTTGACATACAGGCTCCTGGGATCGGGCACGAGCCTCTCGTCTTCCCAGCGCGCCAGGGCCCAGCCGTCGCGAGGCACCTCGACTGCCGCATCGGCTTGCGTCGGCCGCATCGTCAGCACCGCCGTCCGGTTGTCGAGCGAGGCGGCCGGATAGGACGCCGGAGTACCCCAGGGGCTGCGAAAGAACGGCTGGCTGTAGGACTCTTCATCAACCGAGATCTCAACGTAACACCTGCCGGTGATCGCTGTCCCATCCTCGTTGACCGCGATTGGCAGACCCGCGACGAGCCGTCCCGTGCCGTCTTCCACCACGTCGCCATCCCAGCCGGTCCAGAGCAGGGTATAGCCTTCCCGGAACAGAAATCCGTTGCCGGCGTCCTCGAGCGTGGCCGGCTGGTTGCCTCGCGAGCCGTCGTTGAACGTCCACAGGGCCAGCTTGTTCCCGCGGTTGTGCACGTCGTAGAGCAGGCGGCCGTTGCCCTTGGCCATCTCGACGGGCTTGAGCAGGAAGAAGTCGGCCCAAAACTCCACGTTGCCCTTCGCGTTGCGCGGCGCCCGCTTCAGGTCGGTGATCCCCAGATTGGCCGGATGCTCCGGGTTGACCTCGAAATGAAGCCGGCCGGAGAGCGATTCGTAGGGGCCCGCCGGTCCAAAGGAATGACCGCCGGCAAACACCTGCTGCCGGTCGACCTGGATGCGGACGACTTCGCACCGTCCGGGCACCGGACGGATTGCGAACAAGCCGGCGGCCAGCAACGCAACGGCAATCGTTCGGATTCTCAGGGTTTTCACGAAATGCTCCTTGCGCTTGGTTTTGTGTCAGCGTTATCTCGTGGTTTCACGTCGTTCCCACCCTTGTCTACCTGCCTTCTGCCGCTTTCTCCGCGTGCCGCAGGGCGCGGCCGAAAAGCTGTTCGCTCGGTTGCCCGTCCTCAATCGCCGCATTGCCCCCGACGAACACCCAATGGACGCCCGTGGCGTACTGCTGGGGGCTCTCGAACGTGGCCGTGTCGCGGAACGTGGCGGGGTCGAAGACGACGATGTCGGCAGCGCAGCCGGGCCGCAGGTAGCCGCGATCGGCAAGCCCGAGGATGTCGGCCGGCAGCCCGCTGGCACTGCGAATCGCCAAGGCGAGCGGCACGACCTTGTCTTCGATTGCATAGCGGCCGATCTTGCGGGCGAAGGTGCCGAAGTTTCGCGGATGAGGCGCTTCGCGGGGCTTGACCGACCGGGCGCTGCCGTCGGACCCCGTCGCGACCCAGGGAAGCTGCATCACCCAGCGGACATCGTCCTCCGACATCGCATGATTGACGACACTCGCCCCGCCGGCGGCCACCAGCTTGAGGACGGTGTCGACCGGGTCGCAGTGTGCTTCCTCGGCAATCTGGCGGATGCTCTTACCGATGTACTCGGGGTGGGCTTTGGATTGGGCAATCACGATTCGCTCCGATTGCCGGAGCCGGGCGCCGACGAGTTCGCGGACCTTGGCGGCCAGTTCCGGGTCCGCCGCCATCCGGCTAGCCAGCTTCGCCGTTCCGCCGGGAATCTTGCCGTCGGGCAGCGTGGTGGCCGTCAGCGAGGTTGAGCTGGCCGTGTACGGATACTGGTCGGCCGTGATCTTGAGGCCTTGGCTTCGAGCGGCCTCGATCAGCTGCGCAGCCTGGCGGACGAGCCCCCAATTGGAGACCCCCATGACCTTGAAATGCGACACCTGGACCGGGGCCCCCGAGTGGCGGCCGATCTGAATGGCTTCGCGGATCGAGTCGAGCAGGACTTCGTTCTCGCCGCGAACGTGGGTCGCGTAGATTCCGCCGCGGGCGGCCACCACCTTGGCCAGGGCCGTGATCTCGTCGGCCTCGGCATGGCAGCTCGGCGGATAGATCAGGCCGGTCGACATGCCCCAGGCCCCGTCGCGCATCGCCTGGTCGACGAGGGCCTCCATTTTGGCCAGTTCCGCACGCGTCGGCTTCCGCCGCGCTGTGCCCATCGCGGCACGGCGAACGGCGCCGTGCGGCGCGAGGTGGATGATGTTGCAGCCGGCGCCCTTGCGGTCGATGCCCTCCAAGTACGCGCCCGTGTTGGCGGCCCCGCCGCCGCAGTTGCCGGTGACCATCGTCGTGCAGCCTTGGAGGAGATAGTTCAGGCAGCGCCGCGCCTGCGGATCACCGAGAGCCGAGTCGCTGTGGGTGTGCAAATCGATGAAGCCCGGCGCGACGATCCGTCCCGAGCAGTCGATGACCGTGTCGCCGGGCTGTGGTTCGTGGCGGCCGACCGTCAAGATTCGCTCGCCGCGGACGACCACGTCGCCCACCAATGGCTCGCCGCCCGAACCATCGTGGACGGTGCCCCCCCGGAGCACCAGGTCGCCACCCGCAGTCGCCGCGGGCAGAGCCTGCCAGAGGGCGGCAGCCGAGAACAGGGCAGAGAGCGTTAAGAACGAGCGGAACCGGGGGAAGCGTCTCATCTTAGGCACCTCATGGGATCGGGAACGAGCCGGCGGCCAGGGAGTGCACCAGCCGGTTGGCGGCCACGCGCATGGCAAGCGGGGCCGGGGCGGTCCTGTTGTCGCGGCAGGGAAAGCTCTTGCACGATCGCACCGCGAAGGTTGCCGCAGAGACCGGCGCAGCACCCGCCAGCCGCGACGGCGGTTGCACCCGGCGGCGCGGACCCTATCATGATAGCTGACCGCAACGCTCGGTGGTAACCACCCCGCAAAGCCGCCACCGGCCGGCACGATTGCCCAATCGGACGCTCGCAGAAAGGGAGAGGACCATGCACAAGACGCTGTTCGCCGCCGCCTGTCTGCTGGCCGCGGCCGCCCCGGGCCTTGCCGCCCAACCGGCCGGCAAGGCCTGGTCGGAGACATGGAAGGCGGAGAATCGGCAGTGGAAAGCCTACCACTTGATGAGTCCCGTGGGGGAGAAGCTGCCGGTCACCAAGACACTGATTGCCGACGTGCTCGCCCCGATGGGAATCAACGTACTGATTGTCGAAGTCGGCTACGGCTTTGAGTTCACCTCGCATCCGGAGTTGCAGGGCCGCGGGCTGAACAAGGACCAAGCCCGGGAGCTGACCCGCGTCTGCCGCGAACACGGCATCCGCCTGATCCCGTTGATGAACTGCCTGGGGCATCAGTCCTGGGGCCCGAGGCCGGGGCCGCTGCTCAGGGCGTATCCGCAGTTCGACGAGACGCCCTCGATTCCGCTCGACGACAAGGACATCTATTGCCGTGAATGGTGCCCTTCGCACCCGGACGTGAACAAGGTCGTCTTCGACCTGCTCGACGAGTTGATCGAGGCCTTCGACGCCGACGCAATGCACGTCGGCATGGATGAAGTGTTCTTAATCGGCGACAAGGACTGCCCGCGGTGCAAGGGCAAGGACGTGGGGGAGCTGTTTGCCAAGGTCGTCAACGAACTGCACGGCCATCTGGTTGGCAAGCGGGGCGTGGAGATGCTGATCTGGAGCGATCGCCTGCTGGATTCCAGCGCGACCGGCTACGGAAAATGGGAAGCCAGCGCGACCGGTTCGCACCGCGCGATCGACCGCGTGCCGAAAGACATCATCCTGTGCGACTGGCACTACGAACCGCCCGAGACTTACCGCAGGATGGGCCAGCAAGAGCCCTTCCCCTCGATCCGGTTCTTCCAGGAAAAAGGCTTCCGCGTTCTCCCGGCGACCTGGCGGACGCCGGAGGCGTGCGTGGCGATGATCCGCGCCTCGCGCCAAGGGGCGACCGACAAGATGCTCGGAATCCTCTTCACCGGCTGGTCCAACGGCCCGGGAGGCGCCAGTCTCCTGGCCGCCTTGCGGGGAGAAGAAGACACCGGCAAGTCGGCCGAGACGGCAAAGAGAATCGCCGCAACGATGCGGGCGGGCTTGGAAGAGATCAGCCGCCAGCCGTCAGCCGCCAGGTAGCACGACCGGAGCCCGCCATCGACTGGCGAGCCCATTCTTGCATTCACGGGTCCTTCTGGGAGAATTGGGGGCATGAAGCTCCTCCCGCAATTCTCGATCCGGCTGATGCTTGGCGTCACCGCGCTGGCCGCGGGCTTGTTCTCGATCGTCGGCCTGGCCGCGCGGGGGCATGGCTGGGCGATCGGTGTCTCGATGGGGCTGGCGTCGCTCGTGATCATGCTGGGCACCGGGGCCGGCCTGTTCGGTGTTTTGTGGGTGTTTTCGCTGGTATTTCCCCGCCGGGGGGGGCAGCGGATCGCTGCGACTGTCGGCGGGCCGCCGGCGGCCTGCCCCGTTGCGCCGTTCGCGCCCCGAAGTCCCTTTGCCGACCGCCCGATCGATGCCATCGTGATCGAAGCCGACGCGGCCGCCGCGCCGCCGGGCGCGACCGCCGAAGTTGACCCGACGACGGGAGACTCGCCATGACCGCCCATCGGCGGATCGACCGTACCGCTGAGTGCTCTGTCGGGGCAGTCGTCATTCAGCGACCGGGTCGCTCCTTGCTTCTGGCAGTCTGCCTGCTGTTCTCCCTTTTGATCGGCTCTGGCTCGCGGAGTCTTGCCCAGAGCGGCACCATTCATCAGCTGCCCGGGCCGGGCCTGAGCCTCCGCGTCGAGACCAGCTGGCCCGACGGCGCCGGCTATCGGCCGATCCGCGTCACCGTCACGCCCGCAACGCCGGTGGCGGCCGACCGGACGCTCGCCTTCGCGTTCACAACGTTCGAATACTACGGAGGCAGCCCGTCCCGGATTCGCCTGGCCCAAGACATCGAGATTCCGGCTGGTTCCGGGCCGCTGACCGCGACGATCCTCGTACCCTACTTGAGCGGCCACAACAATTACGAGTTCGAGGTGGGTGAGAACGGGCGGGCCCTTCCGGGCATGAAAGGCTCCGGATCGTTCCAGACCCTTGCGCCCGAAGAGCGATTTCCGCGGATTCTCGCCGTCAGCCCTCAGACGCCCAACGCGGCGAACGTCGGCCGCGTCTTTGTCAGCGCCAGCCAATATGGCTCTGCCGGAATGGTCTATGAATACCAGTCGTCGAACAACCCAACACCGAATGTCTACTCCCTGCCGACGCTGCAAAGCCGCGCGCTCGGCGACCTGGGCGACCGCTGGCTCGACTACTCGGCGCTGGACCTGGTCGCCATCTCGCTGGCAGACCTCCAGCGCTTGCAGCGCGGAAGGCCGGCGGTGCTCGACGCGATCGTCGCCTGGACGACCGCCGGAGGCAATCTGCTCGTCTTCGGCGTCGGCCCCTGGCAGCGCATGAAAGACCTGGAGTCGGCCGTCGGCCTTCCTCCCGGACAGCAACCGCGGGAAGATGGACCGCCGGCGGGCTGGACCCCTCCGAGCAGAGGCAATTGGGGACAGCCGATGCGCGGCATCGGCGACGACGTGCTGGGGCCTTTCGACCCGATTGGGGACAACCGGCAACCGCGGCCGTATGAGACGATCGGTCCGGACGGGCGGTTGATCCAGGCCCAATCGGGCCTTCCCCAGTCCAAGCCACAGCCGAAAAGCGATTCTATCGCTCGCACCCCGCCCAAGGCCGATCCGTTTGCCACTCGGCCCCTGGAGATGGGAACACTGATCGCCGTCGTTTCCGATAAGCCCTTCGACGAAGGTCCGGCGTTCTGGGCCTGGTTGTTCAACGACCTCTCCAGCGCCAAGGCACTCTGGTATCAGCGCCACGGGCTTTCGCAGCATTACGACAATCCCGAGTTTTACCGATTCTTGATCCCGGGCGTCGGGCGGCCGCCTCTGAATGCCTTCCGCGTGCTGATCACGCTGTTCGTCGTCGGCATCGGTCCGGTCAACTATTTCGTGCTGCGGCGCTGGCGGCGGTTGCACCTGCTGATCGTCACCGTCCCGGCAAGCGCCGCCGTGGTCACCGGCGCGCTGTTCGCCTACGCCTTCTATACCGATGGCTTGCGGACCCGGGTCCGCGCCCGCAGTGTCACGCGGATCAACCAATCGACGGGCCGAACGGAGTGCTGGTGCCGCCTGTCGTACTACTGCGGCATGGCGCCGGGCCGGGGATTGCGGTTTTCCAGCGACACGGCCGTCTATCCGCTGCTGGCAGTGCCGAGTGAGCGGACGACCACGCAGCGGGAACTGATCTGGCACGGCGATCAGCGGATGACCAGCGGCTGGTTGCGGTCACGCACCCCGGCACAGTTTCTCACCGTTCGCTCGCGAGGAACCAACTTGAAGCTCGGTGTTGGAACGCCGGCCAAGGGCCGCCTGCCGATCGAGAACGGCCTGGCGGTGGAGATCCACAACATCCTGATTCGCGATGCGGACGGCAGCTTCTATTCGGCCGAGCGTCTCCGCCCCGATCAGAAGACGGAGGCCAGGGCCGCCGGTTCGGAAACGGCCTTGGCGCAGATTCAGGCCGCAATCCGTGCCTGCGAGATGGCCTATCCGCCCGGCATGACCAACCGGTCGACGGCCTACCGCGCCCGCCGCAGATGGTATTCCAGCAACTCGCCCGTCCCGGGGCCGGATCAGAAGACAAGCGTTCTGGAGGAGACCATCGGCGAGGTCTTGCGGTCGAATTCGCCGACGAGCTTGCTGCCTCGCCGCAGCTACCTGGCGGTCGCCGCCGCCGGCCCCGAAGTCGAGTTGGGCACTCCGCTGGCCGAGTCGGAGGCCTCCGTGCACCTGATCTGGGGGACCTGGTGAGGGGACACGCATGGCCAACTCGCAGCCGATGATCGAATTGAGGCAGTTGCACCGGTTTTTCGGGACGACGCGGGCGGTTGACAATGTTTCGTTTCAGGTCCAGCGCGGGCAGGTCTTCGGCTACATCGGCCCGAACGGCGCCGGCAAGACGACGAGCATGAGGATTCTCGCCACGCTCGATCTGCCCAACGCCGGCGACGCCTTCGTCGATGGATTCTCCGTCGTTGAAGACCCCGACCGGGTGCGCAAGCGCCTGGGCTTCATGCCCGACTATTTCACCACGTATCCGAACATCGATGTCCGCGAGTATCTCGATTTCTTCGCCCGGGCGTACCACCTCTACGGCAAGGATCGGAGTCGCGCGATCGGCCGCGTGATGAGCTTTACCGGGCTGGCCGCGCTGGCCGATAAGCCGATCCAGGGCCTTTCCAAGGGCATGAAGCAGCGTCTCTGCCTCGGCCGCGCCCTGATCCACGATCCGCCGGTGATGATTCTGGACGAGCCGGCCGCCGGACTCGACCCCCGGGCGCGGATCGAGCTGAGGGAGATGATCCGCGCCCTGGCCAACGAGGGCAAGGCGATTCTGATCAGTTCCCACATCCTCACCGAGCTGGCCGAAATCTGCGACATCGTCGGCATCATCGAGCGCGGCCGGCTGATCGCCGTCGGCAAGGTCGACGACATCCAGCAGCAGGACCGCAGTCCCCAGAACCTCGTCGAGGTCCGACTGGTCGGCGGGGTCGACGGGCTGGCCGGATGGCTGACCGAGCGGGATGGCGTCTCCGGGATTCACGCCGACGGCAACACGGTCCGGTTCCTTCTCCGTGGCGACGAGGCGGCCGAGGCGGACGTCCTCAGAGAGATGATTGAACACGGCTTCCGCGTGATCGCCTTCGGCGCGCGCCGCCGCACCCTGGAAGATGTCTTCATGCAGGTCACCAAGGGGCTTGTCCAATGACGCCAGAGGGGTTCATCCAAGCCGCCGCGCCGCCGCAAGCGGCGTCCGAGGCGTCCCGCGGCGGGCGGATCGACGCGGCCCTGGAATGGCTCGGCGAGCGGTGCAATCCGATCCTCGTCAAAGAGGCCCGCCAGGCGCTGAAGAGCCGCCAGTTCGTGCTCACGTTCGGGCTGCTCCTGATCGCCGCCTGGGCCTGGTCGCTGATCGGGCTGGTGATGATGGGCAGCGACGCGGCCTTCGGCCAGACCGGGCCGAGCATGTTCATGGGCTACTACGTGATTCTTGCCGCCTCGCTCGGCCTGTTCGTCCCCTTCGGCGCGTTCCGGTCGCTCGCCGGCGAGCAGGAAGACCGCACCTACGAGCTGCTCTCGATCACCGATCTGAGCCCGGCGCAGATCGTCAGCGGAAAGCTCGGCAGCGCCGTCGTGCAGATGCTGATCTACCTCTCGGCCGTGGCGCCCTGCCTGGCCTTCACCTACATGCTTCGCGGGCTGTCGCTGCTGATGATCCTCCTGGTGGTGGGCTACACGGCGGCGCTGAGCCTGGGCCTGTCGGTCGTCGGCCTGTTGGCGGGCACGCTCACAAGCGAGAAGCACTGGCAGGTTCTGCTCTCGGTGGCCCTGATCGTGGGGCTGCTGTTCGTCTTCGGCTGGACCGTGGGGGGGACCGGCGAACTGGTCTTCTACTCCAATTTCGACTTCCTCACCGCCGAGTTCTGGCAGGTGATGGGAGCGATCGCGACGGCCTATGCCACTTACTTTGCCCTGGCGTTTTTCGCCGCCGTCGCCCGGATCACCTTCGCCAGCGACAACCGCTCGACTCGGCTGCGGGTGGTGATGCTCGTGCAGCACGCCTGCTGTAGCGCCTGGTTCGGGTGGCTGGCGCTTGGCCACGGGACCTTCGAGCGGGAGATGCTGTTTGGCTTCCTCTCGCTGATCGGCTTCCACTGGTACATCATGGGCGCCTTGATGACCGGCGAATGGCCGGAACTCTCGATGCGGGTCAAGCGCCGGTTGCCGCAGAGCTTTCTCGGCCGGGTGCTCTTTACTTGGTTCAATCCGGGCCCCGGCACCGGCTACATGTTCGCCTGCTGCGGGATGATCGCCGGGGGGCTGACGGCGCTGGCGATCCTCACGGCCGGCGAACTGCTTGGCCTCGGCGCGAGGCGCGCCTACGGCCCCGAGCAGGTGATTGCCTTTGCCGTGTTGGCCCCCGCCTATGTGATCGCCTACCTCGGCGCCGGCCTGCTGATCGTGCGGCTCGCGCGGCGGCTGTTCCCGACCGCGCTG
>JAAYCB010000243.1 GCA_012744395.1 Pirellulaceae bacterium | reverse complement strand
TTTCAAGACTGCCGCCTTAGACCACTCGGCCACCCATCCAAACGCCTCAAAGACGAGGATTCCGCGATCTGCCCCCCCGGATTTGACCGGCATTGCCGGCCCGCCAAGGCCGACCGTTTGTCGCCAGGGCGAGTGCCCGGCATTTTCTGCCACCGTGCCACGAATCGGCGGAATATCACGAAATCTAGGGGGCTCCTTGAGCCTGCCATCAAGACTAACACTGCATCGCCGCAGGGGCAAGGGGAAGAAAACCCAGGCGATGGGGCGAACCTGGCCGCACCGCGGAGCGGGTGGACGATGCCCCGGACGACGGGACGCCCACCGACACGCTGGCCCAATGGCGATCCGGGCGGGACGCCGCATGCCTACTGTTGCCCCGTTGGTTCGTGGCCAGGCTCCTTCTTCAGCGGCACGGTCCAGAGATAGATTGTGTGGCTCTCGCCATCCTCCTGAGAGGTCATGTGCACCATGCGGTCGGGTTGGACGCCCTTCATGTCGAAATCGTGCGAGACAATCCGCGAGCCGGGTTTGAGCTTCTCCAACTGCGGGATCAGTTTCACGTTCAACTTCGGCAGCAGATACAAGGTGATCACATTTGCCTCGCTCAGGTCGAGCGTGAAGATGTCTTTCTCGAAGATCTCGGCCAACTTCTCGACCTTGTTCTTCTTGACGTTCGCCCTTGCCTCCTCGACCCGTTCGCGGCTGAGGTCGTAGCCGATCGCCTTGGCCCCTTTCTTGGCGGCCGCCACGACGATCCGGCCGTCACCGCAGCCGAGGTCATAGACCACGTCCTCCTTCTTCACCCGCGCCATCTCCAACATCTTGTCGACGACGTCGTGCGGCGTGGGCACATAGACCACGTCCGGCGCGCGGGCCGCCTTGGCCGGCGGTGCGCTAGCCTCTTGGAACGCCGCCCGACCGGCCGCCGAAACGGCCAGAACCAGGCCTACCGCGACCGGTAGCATCGCCACCGCCCGAAACACCGAGGTCACTGCTCGTCGCTGAAGTTGATCGACTACAGGCACTTGCATCTCCTAGTAATAGACCGACAGCCCGGAAACCGCATCGTCGAGTTGCGACACGCTCTCCTCGCTGACCTTGCACCCGCGGAGGTACAGCATCCGCATGTTCTTGAAACCGGCAAGTTGATCCAAGTCGCCGTCAACCAGGTCCGTACGATCGAGGTTGAGCACCCGGAGTTTTTCAAGCGGTTTGAGGTGGGTCAGGCCCGCGCCGGTCACCCCGGTGTCGGCCAGCGTGAGCGTATTGAGTTGTTTGAGGTTGGCCAGATGGGCCAAGCCGTCATCCATCAGGGGATTTGTGCTCAGGTTGAGCACCTCCAGCCTCTCCAGCCCGCGAAGATGGACCAGGCCCGCCCCGCTGATCTGGTTATGGGCGAGCGAAAGGACCTCGATCTGGCTCAGGCCCTTGAGGATCTCCAGAGCGTCGTCCGTAAGCCCCACGTTGCGCAGATAGAGCCGCTTGAGCCCCACCAGGCCGGAAAGGCATTTCAGCGCGCCGCCGTCCAACGGCGTATCGCCGATCTCCAGCGACTCCAGGGCCGGCAGATCGGCCAGGCACTGCAATTGCGAGGCGCTGATCTGGAGGCCAACCGCCTCGATCCTGTACACCAGGCCCCGATCGTTTCGCTCGAGGCGCGCTGCGAGCCTCTCCAGGGCCTCGACCGCCGGCCTTTCGGCTTCGGCGCCGCGAGCCGGCGGACTTTCTTCCGCTGCTGCCGCCTCTTCGGGCGGTCCGCCAGGGGCCCCAAGGCCGGTCTTGTCCGCCGGCCGGCCTGTCAGGTCCGGACCGGAATTTTCTGGCGGCGCGGAGGCTGCGGCCAGGTCGGCGGCCTCTGGCGAACCGGCGCGCTCCGTGGCCGGCAGAGGCCGGCCATCGGACGAATCGCGCCGATCGCAGCCGACCGTGGCGAGGACCACGATCACCGCGGCTACGGCAGATCGCAACGCACATGCAGGCAGACGTTCCACGGTTGCTCTTCCCCAAAGGCAGGCGAATTTCCAGGTGGGGCGCGCACGCAGCCGCCCCCGGCCCGCAAGGCCGTGTATTATCGAGCGTGAACCGCCCTAGGTCAAACGGGTGGAGGGCCGAGCGCCGGAATCCACCAGATTCCGATTTCTCTGGGCGCCTGTTCGCGAAGCCTGTCTTTCACGCTAAGTCCTTGGGGAATCGGTTGTTGCAGCAGAATTGCCCGGCTGCAAGCGGCGGTTTGCGGCCGTCCCCGCGGCCGCCTCCCGAACGACCGCCAGGCAAGTCCGGCACGAACGGCCGGCCGGGGGAGGGCGCGTCTCGAGACGGATTTACGGGGCGGCGGCAAGCGGATCGCCTCCAACCGGCGCGGCCAATCCCACGTGTGAGGCTACCAAGTCAGCGGCGATCCTGGTATGCTTGAGGGATTGGCGACGATTCTTGGGATTGACCGGGAAAGTGTCCTCCACGAGTGCCAATCCGCCTGCTGAGAAGGTGACCACCAGCCGGGGCCGCCTGCCAAGGCGTTCTCGCGGTGACGGGCGGTGAACCGGCAGGCGACCAGGGCATTCCGTCTTATCCTCGCCAGGCGAGAGCGCCAGCGGCCACAGGGCCGGCACTCCCGTCCGCCGGCAAGGCAGGCGCGGCCGCTGCACGCCGCGGCTCCCAGCGCGGAGGCCGCCGCGCGGGATCGGGCGCTCTGCCAGTCGCTCGATTGACTGATGGGTCGCCGAATATCCGATCGATGCCGGAAAGCGTTTTCCTAATAGAGCGTTCGCAAAGGGATGCCACGAATGTCCGAGACGATGATCAAGTTTGCCAGCGGAGAATACGTTCCTCTTGAGATGCACAAGGTGAAGGTGGTGCAGAAGCTGAACCTGCTGCCGATCGACCAGCGGTTGGCGGCGGTGGAGGGAGCAGGCTTCAACAGCTTTCTGCTGCAAAACCGGGACGTGTTTCTCGACATGCTGACGGACAGCGGAACAAATGCGATGAGCGACCAGCAGATGGCGTCGATGCAGGTCGCCGACGACGCCTACGCCGGTTCGGAGTCGTTTGCCAGGCTCCAGGAGGCCGTGGCAGAGGTCTTCGGACAGAAGTACTTCCTGCCGGTGCACCAGGGCCGCGCCGCCGAGCACATCATCTCGCAGGCGTTCGTGAAGAACAACACCGTCGTGCCGATGAACTACCATTTCACCACGACCAAGGCGCACATCGAGTTGGCGGGCGGCAAGGTCGCGGAGATTTTCACCGACGAAGCCCTGAAGATCAAGAGCGATGCCCCATTCAAGGGCAACATCGACATCGCCAAGCTCCGCGCCTTGATCGCCAAGGTCGGCAGAGAGAACATCCCCTACATCCGCCTGGAGGCCGGCACCAACCTGATCGGCGGCCAGCCGTTTTCCATCGCCAACATGCGGGAAGTCCGCAAGGTGGCCGATGAACACGGGCTGATGATCGTGCTGGACCTGAGCCTGATCGGCGAGAACGTGTATTTTGTCAAGCTGCGCGAGGAGGAATTCATGGACAAGAGCATCCACGAAATCCTCCTGGCGATGTGCGAGCTGGCCGACATCTGCTACTTCTCCAGCCGCAAGGTGAGTTGCACGCGGGGTGGCGGGATCGCCACGAACAACAAGGACCTGTATCTGGCGATGCGCGACATGGTCCCGCTGTTTGAGGGCTTCCTGACCTACGGCGGCATGTCGGTCCGCGAGATCGAGGCGATGGCCGTGGGATTGCGGGAGACGCTCGACGAGACGGTGATCAGCCATTCGCCGCAATTCATCAAGTTCCTGGTCGATGCGCTGGACAGCAAGGGGATCCCCGTGGTGACTCCGGCCGGTGGACTGGGCTGCCACCTCGATGCGATGGGGTTCCTTCCCCATGTTCCCCAGACGAAATACCCCGCCGGGGCGCTGGCCGCAGCGCTCTATATCGTCTCCGGCGTGCGGGGCATGGAACGCGGCACGATCTCGATGGATCGCGACGAGGATGGAAACGACGTGCCCTCCGACGTGGAGCTCTTGCGGCTGGCGTTCCCGCGCAGGGTGTTCACGCTGTCGCAGATCAAGTTCGTCGAAGACCGGGTCAACTGGTTGTATGAAAACCGCCAGCTGGTCGGCGGGCTGCAATTCGTCGAGGAGCCGAAGGTCCTGCGGTTCTTCCTCGGACGGCTCGCGCCGACCAGCGACTGGACGAGCCGCCTGATTGCCAGGTTCAAGGAGGATTTCGGCTCCAGTCTGTAGGGCAGGCGGCCGGAAGCCCGGCCGCTGCGCGTCCCCAGCCGGTCGCGCGGACGATGACCAAGCAGCGCAATTTCTTACAACGCCCCTTGTCAAAAAAACGCGGATCCGAAACGATGGACAGAGGCGGCATCGTCTTGTGGACCGCTGCCGCCCCCGTGGCCACCTGGGACCTGGCGCAACTGATGAACCACCGCCGCCGCAGCCAGTTGCTCGACGAGACGGGCGGGCGCGTCGACGAGGGCGATGCCAGGCAGCCCTGCGGATGAGCCGGAGGCGCGGCGCGACGCCTGACCCAGTGGGCAACCGGCCCCACCCGTTCCGCTCCCGATCCCTCTCCCATGCCAAGACGCTTCCACATCGAGACCGTCGGCTGCCAGATGAACGTGCTCGACAGCGAACTGGTCACCGCCAGTCTGCTGGCGGCGGGCTACGAGGCGGCGACAAGCCGGCGCGAGGCCGACATAATCCTGTTCAACACCTGTAGTGTCCGCCAGCACGCCGAGGACAAGATCTACAGCGCCTTGGGACGTCTGAAGCACCTCAAGGACCAGCATCCCCAGAAGGTCATCGCGGTCCTCGGTTGCATGGCCCAGAAGGACCAGGCGGGGATTTTCAAGCGGGCCCCGCACGTCGACCTGGTGGTTGGGCCAGGCCAGATCGGCCGGTTGCCCCTCCTCTTGGCCCAGGTGACCGCCGAGCGCCGGCCGCTCGTGGAGGTCAGCCTCGGCCGCCGCGCGGCCTCCCGCGCGGAGGTCGAGCAAAGCTTCGAGGCGTTCGACCCGATCCGCATCGTCCGGGCCAGGCACTCCGTCCACCAGGCGATGGTCCGCGTGATGTTCGGCTGCGACCAATTCTGCACCTACTGCATCGTGCCCAGCGTCCGCGGCCCGGAGCAAAGCCGCCCGATCGAGCAGATTGAATCCGAGGTCCGCCAGTTGGCCGATCAGGGCTGCGTCGAGGTGACGCTGCTCGGCCAGACCGTCAACAGCTACCAGGCGATGGCCGACGGTAGGAGAGTCGGCCTGGCGGACCTGCTCGACCGGCTCGATTCCGTCGCGGGACTCCGGCGGATCAAGTTCGTCACCAACTTTCCGCGGGGCGTGGGCGACGACCTGCTCCAGGCGGTCCGCGATCTGCACAAGGTCGCCCCCTACCTGCATGTGCCGGCTCAGAGCGGCTCCAACGCGATCCTCAAGCGGATGAAGCGCGGCTACACCGTGGAGGAATACCGCCAGCTCCTGGAGAGAATCCGCGCAACGGTGCCCGGCGCCGCCGTGACGAGCGATTTCATTGTCGGTTTCTGCGGCGAGACGGAGCGGGACTTCGAGCAGACGGTGGACCTGGTGCGTTTCGGGCGTTTCAAGAACAGCTTCATTTTCAAGTACAGTCCGAGAACCGGCACCAAAGCCGACGAGCTTTTCGACGACGACGTGCCCGAGGACGTCAAGCGGAGGCGGAACAACGAACTGCTTGCCGTGCAGAACGCGATCAGCCAGGAGGAGAACGAGCCGTTCGTCGGCCGCACGGTCGAGATTCTCGTCGAGGGTCCGAGCAAGGCCGCCCAGCGGCACGCCGGGCAGGGCGCGTTCGTCCAATTGACGGGTCGAACGGCCTGCGACCGGATCGTTGTCTTTGACGGCGCCCCGAGCCTCGCCGGCCGCATGCTCCAGGTTGAGATCGAGTCGGCCAATTCGTTCACCCTTTTCGCGCGCCCGGCCGGCAGGCCGGGCGCCGCTGGACGCTGAATCCGCTGGCCGTTCCATTCCGCTTGCCAGAGCTCGGGCCGCCGCCCGCGGTCGCGGCTCGGATGGCCGCCTCGGCCCGAGCGGAGACTGGCCGTGATTGTGGAAACCGCTGCTGGATGGCAAAATCCATGCAGGCGGCGCCCCACACGAAGACTCGGCACGAACATGAAACCCGACCAACTGCGAAGCTACCTGGATGACTTTGGCCGGGCGGAAGCTTGGCTGCGCGACCTGAACCTGGCGAATCCGCGCCGCGCGCATGGCAACCTGCTGGGGCTGGCGACGAGCGGGATCACGCTTGACCTGATGGCGTCGCTCTGCGGCCAGCTCCACAAGCGCCTGCCCACGTGCGCCGATCCCGACATGGCGCTGAACAACCTGGACCGGTTCGTCGCCGCCGCCCGCAACCCCCTGTCTCTGGGCGCCCTGTTCCAGCGCGATCCCGAGTCGCTCGCCACACTGCTCCAGATCTGCACGACGAGCCAGCATCTGGCCGACTCGCTGGCGACCGACCCGGAGGCCTTCGACCTGTTGCGGCTGACCGAGGGCGAACCGGTGTCCAGGGACCGGTTGGTCCAGGACCTGCTGAGCGAGATCGACGCCCTCGAGCACGACCAGGCAGTGTCTCGCGCGGTGCGGCGATTCAAGCGCCGCGAGACCTTGCGAATCTCTTACGGCGACATCATTCGCGAGCAGCCGCTGAAGACAGTCACCGCGCAGATTTCGCACCTGGCCGACGCGGTTGTCGAGGCCGCCCTGAAGGCCGCCTGGCGGCGGACAAGCCAGCGCCGGGGGATGCCGCTGGGCCCGAATGGCGGCCGCGCGCGATTCGTGGTCCTCGGGCTGGGGAAGCTGGGCGGAACGGAGCTGAACTATTCGAGCGACATCGATCTGATCTTCCTCTACGACGGCGAGGGGCGGACCGATCGGCCGCGAAGCATCAGCAACCGCGAGTTCTTCGAGTTGCTCGCGCGCGAATTGGTCCGCGTGCTGACCGAGCAGACCGACATGGGATCGGCCTACCGGGTCGACCTCCGCCTCCGGCCCGAGGGGGAGCAGGGACCGATCGTGATCAGCGCCGACGGCGCGATGCGGTATTACGATCTCCGCGGACGGACCTGGGAACGCCAGGCGCTGATCAAGGCTCGGCCGGTGGCGGGGGATTTGCGCCTCGGCGAGGAATTCCTCGAGCAGTTGGCCCCGTGGATCTACCGCCGCTATCTGAACACTGCGGACATCAGCGGCATCAAGGCCCTCAAACGGCGGATCGAGCGCCGCGCCCAGCAGGAGGGGGGCGACCATCGCGATGTGAAGTGCGGGCACGGCGGGATTCGCGACATCGAGTTCGTGATCCAGTTCCTGCAACTCCTCCACGGCGCCGACCTGCCCGAAGTCCGCACCGGAAACACGCTCGAAGGCATCGCCCGGCTGGCCGAAGTCGGCTGCCTGACGGACCAGGAGAGCTCCCTGCTGGCAAAGAACTACGCGTTTCTGCGGAAGCTCGAACACCGCCTGCAAATCATGTTTGATCTGCAGACCCACACCGCCCCGGAGGAACCCGGCGAGGTGCGCAAACTGGCGCTGCGGATGGGCTACCGCGACTCGGCCGGCCGCACGGCGCTGGAGGCGTTCCAGAGAGACTACGACCGCAGCGCGGTGGTCAACCGGCGAATTCTCGACCACCTGCTCCACGACGCGTTCCGCGGCGACACGCAGACCGCCGCCGAGGTCGACCTGGTTCTCGACCCAGCCCCCCCGGAGGACCGCGTCCGCGAAGTCTTGGGCAAATACCCTTTTCGCGACGTGAGAGTCGCCTACCGGAATCTGATGGCGCTGGCCGAAGAGCGGATCCGCTTCCTCTCGACGCGCCGCTGCCGCCATTTCCTGGCTTCCATCGCGCCCGACCTGCTGGCCGCCATCGCCACGACGCCCGATCCCGATTTCACCCTGATGAATCTCGGCAAGGTCGCCGACTCGCTGGGCGGCAAAGGCGTCTTGTGGGAGCTGTTCAGCTTCAATCCCCCCTCGCTTCAGCTCTACGTGCGGCTCTGTGCATACGCCCCATATCTGTGTGGAATCCTGACGAGCAATCCGGGCATGATCGACGGGCTGATGGACAGCCTGGTGCTGGACCGCCTCCCCTCGCGGCAAGCCCTCCGCGACACGCTCTCGGGCCTTTGCCACCGGGCGGAGGACACCGCGCCGGTCCTGCACAGCTTCAAGAATGATCAGCAGCTTGGCGTGGGGGTCCGCGACGTGCTCGGCAAGGAGGAGATATCGGCGATCACGGGCACACTCTCCGACATTGCCGAGGCGTGCCTGGAGCAGATCGCCGCCAGGGAATACGAGCGGCTCGCCAAGAAGTTCGGCCATCCGACGCTCGCCTGCGGCGCGCGGCGGGGCGCGCGGTGCGAAATGGCGATTCTCGCCCTGGGCAAATTCGGCGGCCGGGAAATGAATTATCATAGCGACTTGGACGTCGTTTTCCTCTATGAGGAAGAGGGGCAGACCGCGCACGCGGAGTTCGGCGGAAAAGAGACCACATCGAACCAGCATTTTTTCGGGGAGCTCGGCCAGCGAATCATCAAGGTCACCAGTCGGCTGAGCTCCCATGGCCGGCTTTACGAGATCGATGCCCGCCTGCGGCCGACCGGCAAGAGCGGGATGCTTGCCACCTCGCTTGTCGAGTTCGCGCGGTATTTCGCCTCGGGCGACGGCCAACTCTGGGAGCGCCAGGCGCTGACGAAAGCGCGGGTGGTCTGCACCTCGCCGGAGATGGCCGAGAAGACCGCCCGAGTCGCCGCCGCCGCCGCGTTCGACCGCCCCTTTACTCGGTCGGATGCGGAGGCGATCCGGCAAATGCGCCGCCGCATGGAAGGAACCGCCGCCGGCGCGAATCTGAAACGCGGCCCCGGCGGCATCGTCGACATTGAATTCCTTGTCCAGACGCTCCAGCTCAAATACGGCCGGGATGACGCCACGATACGAACGCCCAATACCCTCGAGGGGCTGCGGGCTCTGCATCGGGCGGGACTTCTTGCCGAGGACGACTGGCGCTTCTTCACCGAAAGCTACCAGTTCCTGCGGACGCTGGAAGGCCGCCTTCGGCTGATGAATATGACGGACCAGAGCCGGCTGCCCGAAGACCCGACCGAGCTGACAAAGCTTTCCCACCTGCTTCGCTGGCCCAGCGGCGGAGCGCTGCTGGTCGATTTCGAGCGCTGCCTGGCCGGCACCCGGGAACGCTTCGACCGGATATTCGATGCCCAGGCGGGCTAGCCCGGCCGCCGGCTGAACGCCGGGACGCCCAATCGAGTTGCCGCGCCATGAGAACAGGCCCCTGGGGGCGTGGCCGGCGCTGCCAGGCCAAATCGGGGAATCGGCGGCGGAAACCCGGCCGGATCATTCCTCCACGGTCCGGCATCGACTGCGGCTGCGGAGCGACCGCCGCGGAATGCGGCCGGGGGCGGAATGAAGTCCGTTCTGCGAGAACCATCCGGCCTAGGCCAGGTCGATTTCGCGCCCGCCGGGGATTTCGGACGGGAGCACGAAGATCTTGCCGTCGCCCATCCGGCCGGTCCGCGCCACCTCGACGATCGTCCGCACAACCTCGTCCACCCGCAGATCATCGACCCAGAGCGCGATCTCGACTTTCGGCAGGAAGGCCGCTGAGTACTCGCTCCCCTTGTATTCGTCGAGATAGGACTTCTGCCTCCCGTACCCCTTTACCTCCGAAACACAGCACACCTCGAGCGGAGCGTGCTTGAGGTTTTCCAGCACGCGCTCCACGAGGTACGGCTTGACGACGGCAATCACCTGCTTCACGAAAAGTCGCCGGAAGAAAATGGGAACCCGCCGGTTGCTGCGGCCTGCCCCGCGCCGGGCGAATCCTCGGCTCGATGACGACCAGTCTAGCTTGATCAAAGGCGGCTGAAAAGGCCGGCTCGCGCCGAGGAGAAGTGGCTGATCGCACTGGAAGACGCCTGCCACGCCCAGGGCGCCTCGCTCCACGGCAGGCCGATGGGAACCTGGCCAGGGATCGGCTGCTTCAGCTTCCAAGCCAGCCGACCCTTGCCGGCCATCGAAGGAGGCCTTCCAAAAGGTCTGGACGCACCCCAAGCAGCCTGCCAAGGCATGAGCCATCCGCGGCGCGGGGCCCCGCCGCCGTTGCGGCCGCGGCAACGGCCGGGAGAGCCGGCGGCGTCTTAAATCGTCCAGCCTTCGCGGTATTTCCTCTGAAGCAGATCGCTGGCCTCGGGGTAATTGGTGATCTGCATCGCGTCGGCGTTCCACTCGAGCGATCGGCCGCTGCGGTAGGCGAGGTTGCCCAGCAGCACCGCCTCGGTCACAGCGCCGGAATAGTCGAAGTTGCACGTGGTGGGACTGCCCGTCTTGCAGGCGATGATCCATTCCTCGTGATGGCCGGGCGAGGGAGGGATGCTCTTCTCCGGCCGCGGGTAGCCTTCGAACTTCGCTTCGGGCCAAAGCACGTGCCTGGAATAGTTGGCCAGCAGCATTCCCTTGCTGCCCACGAAGACTCCCCAGGCCCAGGCGGGGATGTCGTTTTCGACGAACAGGGCCGGCCGCTGGCTGCCGTGGGTCCAGGTCAGCGTGACTGCCGGCAGTGCGCCCCGCGGATCGAACCGGCAGCGGACATGCTGCCAGGCCGGCGTGCTCTCCGCGTGGGGCGGCGGCCCCTCGGCTTCCACCATCGCGGGGGAGCGAAGATCGAGGGCCCAGAAGGCAAGGTCGAAGTAGTGGCAGCCCATGTTGCCGAGCGCGCCGCCGCCAAAGTCCCACCAGAAGTGCCAATCGTGCGGCACGTAGCAGGGATGGTACGGCCGGTAGGGCGCCGGGCCGAGCCAAAGGTCCCAGTCGAGGCCGGCCGGCACGGGCGGAGTCTCCGCGGGGCGATCCCCCGCGCTGCCCCCGCCGGAAAGCCAGCAGTGGCACTCGCTCACCTCGCCGATCGCCCCCGCGCGGATCAACTCGACAATCCGCCGATAGTTCTCCGTGGCGTGGATCTGGGTGCCCATCTGCGTGGCCACGCCGTTTTCCCGGGCGACTCGGGCGGCCAGCCGCGCTTCGTACACCGAGTGCGCCAGCGGCTTCTCGCAGTAGGCATGCTTGCCCATCCGCATCGCCATCACGCTGGCCGGGGCATGAACATGGTTCGGGGTGCTGACGACCACGGCATCCACCAGGCGGTCCGTTTCGTCGAGAAGCTTGCGGTAGTCGCGATACTTCTTCGCTTCCGGAAATCCGGCGAAGGAGTCGGCGGCGCGGCGCTCGTCGACATCGCAGAGGGCCACGATGTTCTCGCCCGCCGCCGCGATGGCCTTCAAGTTGTCGCCGCCTCGGCCGCCCGCCCCGATCACGGCAACGCCCAGCTTCTCGTTGGCATGGTAACCGTAGGCCGACCGGCCGTTCGCGAGGATCGTCAGACCGGTTCCGCCCGCGGCGGCCAGAAATGCGCGCCGACTGAGTCTGTTTCGCATGGTTGTCTCCCACCTTAAAAGTCAGCCTGACCAGGTTGGCAACGATTGGATGCCGATCCCGCCCCGGCCATTATTGGCTGTTGGCGATCAACTCGATTCCACTTAGGATCGCCCTGCCGCGGTGCGGTTTGAGCGTGACTTCAAGAGCGTCTTTCATCGAAATGTTCTCGAACTGCTGGATCGTGCCCCGCCTGCGGCCGCCAGCCGTCTTGACGACGTCGAATCGCTCGGCAACTGCGTTGCCGTTGAGCAGGATGTCGAACACCCTTTGGCCCGGCTGATTCTGATCGGGCTCGGCAAAGTAGAGGCGAACGGTATAGGCGGCCGGTCGGAGACCGGATAGCGTGACGGTCGACGCTCCTTCCAGGCCTGAGGCGGCCACCCAAGGCCAGCCGTTTCCGCCCTTGATCCAAATCGAACCGGGCGGGCACGGCCTGGCCGCAAGGGACGACCAGCTCGCCGCCGTTGACAACCAGGTAGCCGTGCGGGGTCAGCCCGCCAAGCGCCTGGGTATTCTGCGGGTGCGGCGCGTCGAGATGCCCGCTGCCGTCGTTCAACCAAACCACCTCGCCGGTTTCGGCGTCGAGTGAATAGAGGAAGATGCCTTCAAAGGGCCAGACTCCAGCCGCGAAGTAGACCTTGCCTTGATGGAGAACAGGGCCGCCGCGGACCGGCCAGAGCGAGATCAGCCGCCCGTTGCCCAAGACCTTGCGGCTCGACGGCACGGCACGGAACTTCCACAACAGGCGGCCGTCGGCCGCCGCCAGACAGTCGAGATGTCCGTCGTCGGACCCGAAAAGCACGCGGTCCTTCCAGGCCACCGGGGCCAAGCGCACCGGCCCTTCCGTCAAGAACCGCCACCTCGTTTTGCCCGTCTCCGTGTCGAGCGCGGTTACACTATCGTTGTGCGACGACGCCACATACATCGTCTTACCCAAGACGACCGGCTCGTGGCCGGCATCGAACTGAATCCGCCTGGTCCGATAGGCCGGCTTCGGGGCGGGAAACTGGCGGACCCAAGCGAGGCCGAGATCTTCCGGCAGGGTCTGGGGCGATTGGCCGCTCCGGGCGGAATCGAATCGCCACATCGGCCAGTCTTCGGCGGATGCGTTTGACACTGCCCCGCAGATTACGCTCACTGCAATAGACACAGGGAGCAAGAATGTCCGCTGGCGGGGCATCACTAGTCTCTTCTTTCGTTGTATGAAATGCCTGGTTGGGCTGCTCGTCGTACCAACGCATGGCCAACCTGCGGGGAAAGAAAAGCCGTTGGCCGGCCCGTTCAAACCAGCATCCGATGCCACGAGGCGGTTGTCAAGGCGCGGCCTGGCGACGGGCCAACTGGCGTCCCCTGGCCCGCTAACCCGGATCATTCATGGGCCGATCGGCATGCCGAAGCGCAAGCGAGGACGGATAATCCGAGTGGGCGCCGCTTGCGCGGCGGGCAATGGCGCCGCTGACGCGTCGGGTTGTGGCCTCGCTGACGCGCCGGGTTGTGATGGCGCGTGCGACACATCGGAGAATCCCCGGCTCATGGATAACCCGGGATAAAAGAAAGCCAACGCGGCAAGGAAATGCTGCACTCTGAAGAGGGGAAAGCGATTCATGTTGGAGGAGGGCACGTCAGGCCGCGCGGCGGTCCCGTTGACGCTCGCGGAGCCGGTCGAACGCTTGGAAGACCGCCTCGTCATCGACCTGGTTGATACAGGGCCGACCGTAACGGCATGTCTTGAGCCTGCATGCTGTGCACCGCCTGGCCGTCTGGACGAAGAGGTTGCGGTCGCCCAGGGGGTTCCACTTGGCCGGGTTTGTCGGTCCGAAGATGGCCACGGTCGCGATTTCGACCGCTGCCGCCAGGTGAAGCGGACCGGAGTCGTGGGTCAGCAGCGTCGTGCCCCGGGCGAAGAGCGCCGCAAGCTGGAGCAGCGAGGTCGGCGGCGCCAGCTCCGCGCCGCTCCGCATCGCGCCGATCACCTGCCGCGCCACGGACTGCTCGCCGGGTCCCCAAGTCACAATCGCTCGATAACCGTATTCTTCCGAGACCCTGTCGGCAAGGAATGCCATTCGGGCCGGATGGAGGCATCTGGCGTCCGACTGGCCACCGGGGTTGACGAACAGCACCGGCTCCCCAGGCTGGATCGACCTGGCCCGAAACCAATCCGCGACATAGCGGTGGGCTTGCGGAGGAATCCAGACCTGTAGCTTGGGGGGTGGACAATCGATGCCGAGCGACTCGAGCACCTGAAGGAAGCACGAGGCTTCGTGCGTGTTCTGGCTGTAGGGGACCGAATGGGTCAGCAGGGGGCCGCGAAATTCGGTGCCAAAACCCGCCCGGTACCGCGCTCCGGCCAGGCAACTGATCACCGCGCTGGAGAGCGATCGCATGAGAACCAGGGCCAGATCGAATCTCCGTCTCCGCAGCTCGGCGACCAGCCGCCACTTGCCGGCAAGACCCTTGTGCCTGCCGCCACGGTCGAAGATCAGCGTCTCGTCGACGTAGGGGCAGTGGTCCACGATCTCGCGCACCGAAGGCGATGCGAGGAAGGTGATCCGCGCCGCCGGGAACGACTCGCGGAGTTGCCGCAGGGTCGGAATCGTCAACAGCACATCGCCAATGTAACGCGGGCGATAGACCAGGATGTTGGAGATCGGACCGTCGAAGGCGCTAGGCCCCCGCGTCGTCATTACGGATGTCCCTGGTCCGTCTCGCATCGCTGGTCAGTCCCCGCCACCTTCATCCCGCAGGGCCATGTCGCACGGGCTTGAGGAATCACCGGAGTCTCGCGAATCGCCCGTGTTTGGCAACCCAAAAGAAGTCCGGCCAGCCATCTCCCAACGGCCCGAGACGCCGTGGCACTTCGCGCGGACTATAGCGGTTCTGCCGGCTTGTGAATAGACCAGTCGGTCCGTTCGGTCAAGCGATCTGCAGGACCATGATCGCGATCTGCGCGGCGATGGCCGTCACCACGACGCTCGCCGAAACGGGGATTCTGACGGGATAGCCCGCCCCGCAATGGGGGCAGATCGGGTCCAGCAGGTTTGCCGGATCTCCGCACTCGCGGCAAGCCGTCAACTCGCGGATGAACTCTCGGATGAACGACGGTGTTTGATGCTTCATGGTGCGTGCCCCACGGATGCCCGACTTCAAGAGCACGGCTCCTGGCCGGTGGAAGAGGAGACGATGCGGCAGTCAAAAAAGCCGCGTCCACTGAAAGCGTAGCATATTCTTCGACCGGACCGGAAAACACGCCGCCGATTCCACTTCGTGTCGATCCACGGGACCGCCTGCGCGGTCTTTCGGACCAGCTTCTCGGGCCCCTCCCGAGGCGTGAAGCCCGCCGCCCGGCAGGCCCATTCGACGCCGCGGACCGTGCCCGGCTTGCTTGTTGGCCGGGTTTGCCCACCGTAGACTTAGGAGCGGTGAAAATCAGCGGCCCCCCCCGCCGCCGCCAGCTCCCGCCGTTCAGACAGCTGGTTGCCGCAGAGCCGTTGCCCGTGGCGATCGCGGAAGATTTGGGCTGGCGTGGGAGAGGGAGCCGATTGGGGTGAGAATCAGCGTGTACGCTGCAAAGGAATGTCTCGATGAAGCATGTCTTCGCTCTCGGATTGTTGCTGCTGCCCGTCGTGGCCCTGTGTTGTCCAGGCTCGTCGGCGGCCAAGGGTGATCAACTCCGTCGCGGGCCGGAGACCGGAAGCGGCTCGTCCGCCGCGCAGCGAACGCTGTGGTATGCCGGGCCGGCAACCGACTGGTCGAAGGGGGGCCTGCCGATCGGCAACGGGCGGTTGGGCGCGATGCTGCTGGGCGGCGCGAGGGTCGAGCGGATCCAGTTCAACGAGAGTTCCCTCTGGTCCGGCGACAACAACTGGGACGGCGAGTACGAGACGGGCGACCGCGGCTTCGGGAGCTACCGCAACTTTGGCGACCTGCTGGTCGAGTTCGAGGGGGACGGCCTGGACGCGCCCACCGGCTATCGTCGCGAGTTGGACATCTCCTCGGGCATGCACCGCACGGTGTTTTCCGCCGGCGGTGTCGCGTTTACCCGGGAAGCGTTCGCGAGCCGGCCGGACCAGGTCCTGGTCTTCCACTACGCGGCTGACAAGGGCGGCGAACCGGCCCCGGCGCTCCGCGGCAGACTGCGTCTCCAGCCGGGGCAGCCGAATGTCCAGGTCGCCGGCGAGGCCGGAGCGCTCTGCTGGGATGCCGTAATGCCCAACCAGCTCAAGCACGCTTGCCGCGTGCGCCTGCTTCACACGGGCGGCCGCGTCGAGGCCCAGGGGGAAGGGCTGGTCTTCAGCGGTTGCCAGCGCGTGACGCTGCTGCTGGCGGCGCGGACCGATTACGCCCCGGACTGGAAGGCGAACTGGCGGGGCCGGCCGCCGGCTCCGGCGATCGCCAAGGAGATCGCGGCGGCGGAGACGCAGCCGCTGGAGGCGCTGCGGCAGAGGCATTTGGACGATCTTGCGCCGCTGTTGGGCCGCGTTCGGGTCGACTGGGGCCGCTCCGATCCGGCCAGGCTGGCCCTGCCGACGGACGAGCGGCTGGCCGCCTATGCCCAGGGGGGCGCCGATCCGGACCTGGAAGAGACGATCTTCCAGTATGGGCGGTACCTGCTGGCAAGCTGCTCGCGCCCCGGCGGCCTGCCGGCGAATCTACAGGGGCTGTGGAACGACAGCAACAAGCCCCCGTGGGCGAGCGACTACCACAACAACATCAACGTCCAGATGAACTACTGGGGCGCCGAGCCGACCGCACTGGCGGAGTGCCATGAGCCGCTACTGGACTTCGTCAGCGCGTCGGCCGAGCCGTGCCGGATCGCCACGCGGAAGGAGTTTGGGGAAAACACGCGCGGCTGGACCGCGCGGACCAGCCAGAGCATCTTCGGCGGCAACGGTTGGCAGTGGAATATCCCCGCTAGCGCGTGGTACGCCCAGCACATGGCCTGGCACTACGCCTTTACGCAGGATGAGGATTTCCTCCGCCGCCAAGGCTACCCGATGGTCAAGGAAATCTGCCACTTCTGGGAAGACCACCTCAAGCAGCTTCCGGACGGCACGCTGGTCGCCCCCAACGGTTGGTCGCCCGAACACGGCCCGCGCGAGGACGGCGTGATGCACGATCAGCAGATCATCTGGGAGCTGTTCGAGAACTATCTGGAGATGGCCCGGGCGCTGAATGTAGACGCGGATTACCAGGTGAAGATCGCGGGGATGCAGGCGCGGCTGGCGCCGAACAAGATCGGGCGCTGGGGCCAGCTCCAGGAATGGCAGGTGGACCGCGACGATCCGCAGGACACGCACCGGCACACCTCGCACCTGTTCGCGGTGTATCCCGGCCGGCAGATCAGCCTGACGCGGACGCCGGAGCTGGCACGGGCGGCGATCAAGAGCCTCAAGGCCCGCAGCAACGACCACGAGGAGACGACGGGCGAGCCGTTCACCGTGGAGACAACGATCGGCGACAGCCGCCGGTCGTGGACGTGGCCGTGGCGCTGCGGGATGTGGGCGCGGCTGGGCGAAGCCGAGCGGGCCGGCATCATGGTCCGCGGGCTGCTGACGTACAACACGCTGCCAAACCTGTTCTGCAATCACCCGCCGTTTCAGATGGACGGCAACTTCGGGATCACCGGGGCGATCGCCGAGATGCTGCTTGGAAGCCACGCGGGCGAGATCGCGCTCGTGCCCGCATTGCCCCAGGCTTGGGCCCGGCAGGGCTCCTTTGCCGGCCTGCGGGCTCGCGGCGGCTACCGCGTGGACTGCGCCTGGCAGGACGGCCGGGTGACCAGCTTCCGGATCGTCGCCGACAAGGCGCGGGACAAGGAGGCGAAGGTCAAGGTCCGCGTGAACGGCGAACTGCGCGAGGTGTCTCCGGACTCGAGTGACTGAGACGAAAGCGGAAAGCGGAAAGCGGAAAGCGGAAAGCCGGGGAGGTGAGGCAGTCATCCCACGGGGTGGCATTCGAAGAGCAGCCGTCAGTTGCAGGCGAAACGCCGCCTGCCTGGCCGTCGCCCAGCGTGCCTTCAGCCCGGCGAGTCGCGTTTCGCGCGTCACCACGGCGATAATCGGGTGTCCAAGTCCCATGACGATCCTATCCCGATTGGGGCGAGACTGCCATCAATTCCGTTTGCCGCGAGTCTGCGCGGGAGCGTTGCGCTCGGCGACCTCGCCGGCGGGCTCCCCGGTTCCAGCGCCGAGCAGCGCGCCCAGGAGGTCCGGCGATATGTTCAGGTTGCCCACCTTGGCGACATTGTCGGCCAGATCGCGAAACGCCATCGCGATCAGTTGGCGCGAATCAAGGCATATAAAGTCTTTGACACCTCTGGATCAGAAAAGGCGGCAGCGAACGGATTGCCCCCCTCTTAAGAAGGGTACAGCCGTCTGGATAGGATACAAAGCGGCGCCAAACGGATAGACTTGGTTGCCTAGCTGTGGGACGACTCGAAAGATGACATTCGGGTTTTCTACGACGTTACCGAGACTGCGGTTGAGGTGCTCTCGATTGTGCCGAAATCCGAGGTTGACACGTGGCTCAAGAGGTATGGTGAGGGCGATGAAACAGGTGGCGCTATCGGAACTCAAGGATGACCTGTCAAGGTACTTGCGGATGGCGGAACACGAGGAGATCGTGATCACCAAGCATGGCAAGCCCGCAGGCCTTCTCGTGGGGTTTGCCTCAGAAGACGATTGGTTCGACTATCGGCTTGACCATGATCCGCGTTTCCTTCAGCGGGTAGCACGCGCGCGGCAGAGCCTGCAAGCCGGCAAAGGCGTCAAGCTGGAAGACTTGGGCATCTAGCCGCCGACCGGCATGCCGTTGAGAACGCCCTTGCCAACGTGCGGGACGCTTTGGCGGCCGTCATCGAGACCTACGAAGACTTGGGCCGCAGCCTGCCGCAGAATGCAGTGGTCGTGGACACGAGTAGCCTGGTGTGGTTTGAGATGCTGGTGACGACTTTACGAAAATCATCGCGGGACGAGGGCCAACGCGTGGCATCAAAGCAGCAGTTTACTGGGATGGTTGGACTGTACCTGGTCGCCGCCGAACTATCGAGACGGAACTTCATTCTATCCCCAACCTCTCGGAGTGCCGAGGCCGCCGACTTGCTGGTCACCGATCCTATGTGCAAACACACGTATGCAGTTCAAGTCAAGACGAACGCTCAAACCTTCAGCTTCTGGCTCACTGGGCCGAGCACTTCCCAAATCAAGTCCGACACGCTCATCTACGCGTTTGTGAATCTGTGAAAGAACGAAACGGAGTTCTTCCTTGTTCCAAACGCTGTTGTTGTGGAGAAGGTCGTGTCGGAAACATCAAAGTCAGGAAAGACAACTTGGCACTCCGTGTCCTTGAAGGACATCGCGGAGTACAAGAATAACTGGGGCGTATTCCAGAAATAGGATCGAACGTCTGAAGGGGGCGTCGCGCCGCTGGAATGATGTCTTTACCCACCCGGCGCAATCACTTTCTCCCTGGCGACCTCGTATTTCGCGCCTTTCCACGTGATCTCCGGATCGCCGAAACCGTGAAACACCCGCAGCTTGCCGGCCGTCTGAAGGCTTTCGCCCTCCACCGGCTGGAGCGTGAACAGGGCCCCGCCGGGATAGTCCCTTCCGCCCCACTTCTTAGCATAGAAGGCGGCAAACCGCGGGCCTTCAATAACCAGCCCGAAGGGAGGCAGCAGCACCTCGCCGCCCAGCGCGGTCGTCACCGCCGCGTCGCCCTCGCCGAAGTTGACCACCACCGTCGTTGCCGTCTGGCCTTCGCCATACTGGGCGCGGCGGACCTGGCGGTCGGGCGTGAGGAACTCCAGCCGGCCGAGCCGGTCGTGGACAGTCGCCGCGTGCAGCGGTCCGAGCAACTCCTGGGTGTTTTTTATGAAGGCGTCGAGCGGGTGCAGCCCCTCGGCCCAGCCGCCGTCGGTCCGCGCGTAGCTGGCCCGGTCGCCCGACGGCGCAGCGGCCTCGGCCGGTTTCTCCTTCCAGTAGAGATGATCCGGCACGGAGTGGTAGTAGAGCGGCCGGGCGCAGATGGCGTGGTGGGCGACGAACTCGGCGGCCTCGTTGGCGGAATAGCCATATTTGCCCCAGCAAATCTGGCAGTCGTGATAGACCATTTCCCAGAGCGGGATCACCATCGCGCCGAGCTTAGCGGGATCGAGGTTGTGGTAGTACTTGCCCGACACGCCCACCAGCCCCTCGAAAAAGTCGCTGTGCGGCAGGGCCCACTCGCGGCCGCACTCGCTGCCGAAGATGCCGAACAGTTTGCGGGCTTCGTCGCTGAGGCGGATCTTCCAGGCGATGTCGTCGTTGCGGCCGATCGGGTGGGCGGGATCGAAGCACTCGCGCGGCCCGACGGCGTAGGTCGTGTCGATGAAATAGCTCCAGGGGGCAAACAGCCGCTGGATCTCAGGGAGGTTCTGCGGGCGCATCGCCAGCTCGACCTGCTTCGGCGCGCAGACCATGTACGCCCGACCGCCCAGCCACCGCCCGCCGGTGACCAGCGAGCCGTCGGGCTTCTTCTCGATCAGGGCCGGGTTCCAGCTCGCGGCGTCGCGGTACATGTCCTGGTAGTTGTCGTGCAGCGAGGCGACGAAGCCAAGCTTCTGGATCCGCCGGACCGCGTCGGCCAACGCGTCGTTGCCGCCGCACTCGGGGTTGGCGGGCAGGTTGTCGGGATGGCGGCAGTCGTAGCCGCCCGCCGTCCAGCCGCCGAGCATGAACAGGCAGTTCCGGATGCCGAGGTCGCGGTGGAGGTGCTCGGCGATTGTCGCAGCCTCGTCGAAGGTCCAGCGGACGCGGACCGATTCCTCGGCGGTGCTCTCCTCGTTCATCCGCCGTGCCAGGCACGTCCAGAGCTTGAAATCCGCCGCGCCCACCATCCGCCGCACATGGGGATTCCGTTTGATCTTCTCGCGGAGAGTGACGGCCAGGCCTTTCTGTTCGGCGATTCGCCGATAGCCGGCCGCCAGCGTGTTCCAGTCGCCGTTGCCGAGCGGGGCAAGGCGGATCGCGCGTGCCGAGCGGCGGAGGTTGAAGCCGGCCGTGAGCCGCTGCGAGCCATCGCTGCCGGCCTCGAGCGCGCTCTTCAGCTCGGCGAACACGTAGGCGTCGTCCCAGGTTGCCAGGATCGCCGACCCGCGTTTGACCAGGCCGATCATGTTCATGTGGCAGCCCTCGTAGTCCGAGGTGCCGAAGGTCTGCGAGAAGGCCACGCCGCTCGCGGCCGGAATGAGCAGCCCCGCGCGGCAGGGGACGACGGCGTAGCCCTCTTCCGCCGCGGTCACGGCCAGCGCGTCGTCGAGCACGCGGACGTCGCCGACTGTCTGGCCCTCGTAGCGAATTTCCAGCGCGCGGCCGTCGTCGACCAGTTCGAAGGTCACCGCCGCGCCGGCCGCCGTTTCCAGACGCACGCGGTGCGACGCGGCCGCGGTCTTGGCAAACTCGGACGCCAGGCCGCTGGCCGCGCCCGCGCCAGCCGCGCCCGCGGAGGGCCATCGGATGCCCGAGGCCTTGTCGACGAGCGACCACTTGCCAGTTTGCGAATCGATTTCGACCCGCATGGCAGGGCTTTCGAGCAGCCGCGTGTCGGCATAGGCCACGCCTGCCGACAGGGCAGCGACGATCGCCAGTGCTACGAGTCGCCCCGACTTGAAAACGCGTGAAACCGTGCGATCCGGCATCGTTGATGGTTTCGGTTCCCGTCGCATTCGCTGGCTCCTTGTCTCAGGCGGCTGTTCGCGTGTGCTCGTCGTCCACGTGCCGTGAAGCTTCGCAGTGTTCTTACCCCTGTAGGGCTGCATCCGACCATACTACCGCGAAGCGTCGGCCGGGGCCAGCGCCGTGGCAGGCGTTTGTCGATCGTCGTCGTTGTGCTCGACGAGGGGAAATTCCTGGAGTTGATGAAGGAGGAGTCTTCTCGAGGGGCAAGTGTTCCTGAGGCGGATGTGGCGGGAAACGAAGAGATGCGCACGCAAGGGCCCAACAAGGATGTGGAAGGGAGGCGGCGAAGGGGCGAAGGAAGGGGAAACCCGGGTTCGGATTGGAGTTGGCAGACGGGGGTTGAATCGGCTCGGGAGGTCAAGGTTTGCGGACACTGGAAACGGTTTCTTGGTGATCTGAGGGACGGAAATGCGGACACAATTGGGTATTCTGGCCGATTTTGGCGACGTAGTTGGCCGATTGCGAAATTAGTCGGTTGCGAAGAGAGTCGGCCGATCAGGGAATGCGAACGTGGCACCTTTTGACACGTTGTTCGGGAAGAGCAGCAGTTTGTGGGTGGCACCTTTTTAGGAGTCGCACCCGATGCTCCCAGATTGCCGTAGGGCGCGCGCATGGCTCGTTTCACTTGCCGTGCTGCACCCTTATCGCCGGTTGAGGGGATGTTCCGTGGAGGCCGGCGACCGCGCGGCAATGCCCTTCGCTCACGTTTGACCCGCCAGCGCTTGTCTGGTAGACAATACAGGCGCGGTCAGATTGTGGAAACGAGGTGCCACCTGTTCGTCAAGAGGCTCGGCCGATGCAACGGATACTGGTTGCCCTTGCGACGGGCTATCTCCTGGCCGGTGTAGCGTTTCAAACAGGATGTGCCGGCGAGGCGCCCGAGGCCGACATGACGGCGCCGGTGACCGATGCGAAGCCTGCCACGCCCGAAAGGTGGCTCGACGTCCGCATGGCGGCGCCCGAACCCCGAGCGGTTCGGCCGGACGGCCGGCAGGTCGTAGTCACGGCCGGCTGCGAGACGATTCTCTATGATCTCGAATCGGGCAACAGGTTGCACGCCTGGACGGATCGATTCGTGTCGGCCTGTTTCAGCGCGGACGGGAGGTTCCTGTTGACCGTGGGGGACAACGAAGTCGCCGTCTGGGACGCCGAGACGTGCACGGAAATCCGGCGCTTCCCTGGGCGAGCGCCCGCCTGGAATGAGCCGCACTACCGTTCCTTGGCGACGATCGCCGCGCTGAGTGACGACGGAAGCCAGCTGGCCATAGCAAACCGCCGTGGCTCGTTTCACCGCGACATGCCGGCCGCGGTCCTCGTCTACAACACGCGATCCGATGCGCTTCGCCAGGCGCTGGCGACGCCCGAGAAGGCGGAGGTCCATTCGGTCGCCGTTGTGCCCAATAGCGAAAGACTCTTGGTCGGCTATTCGAGCCGGCGGGAAAATGACGTCGGCAGGTGCTTCTGCGTATTGTGGGATATGGAGTCGGGAAATCCGGTCTGCGAACTCCCAGTCGAGGGTGCTGTCCGAGTAAGTCCGGACGGCCGCTGGATCGCCGGCGGGACGCTGGTTGGCAGTCCGTTTCAGGCGGGCGGCGGAACGCCGCGGATCGACTCCACGAGATTGACTGTCTGGGAAACGGATGCCGGCAAAGCGGTCCGCACGTTCGAGTACGCGTCCCCGATGCGCGATTTCACATTCAGCCCGAACGGCGAGAGAGTCCTGGTTGCCCTGGAGCGGAAGACGGGCGACGGCCCTCGGTTGGCTTTCGCGGGCCGGCTTGTCGAGTGGGACGTCGAGTCGGGCGAAGCGCGTTTCGAGGTCGATCATCCGGCAAAGCCGTATGCCAGCGTGGCGTACAGCCCCGACGGCCTGCGGCGATTCGCCACCACCGAATGGCCTAATGGTCTCGATGACGACGTGGACCATCGGCTCTGCGGCTGGAGCGTCAAGACGGGCGCGGAGTTGCCGATCCGCAACTATTTGTTCGACAGTTACAATGGTCGCGAAGACCTGTTCTTCTACACCAGCGGCGACCGATTCATCGATCTGGCCTGCCCATTTGCCGTTCGAGACGTTTTCACGGGTGTGGTCGAGAAGACCCTGCCCGAGTATCGGAGGGGAATGACCGAAGTCGCATTCGCCGCGGACGGCGAGAGGTTCCTTGTGGGGCCCCGGGAGGTCATGGGTGCGTGCTATCTGAGCGATTGCCGTTCCGGGGACCAGCGGACTCTGCGTCTGCGAGGCGAAGGGCCCGTCTTTCTCGACGGCGGACGCAACGTGTTCGCCCACAATGTCGCCCACCTGCGTCTGATCGATGTGGTCTCCGATGAGGTCGTCTGGGGGCTTCCTTTGCACGCGCACTACCGACGCTTCGACGCGGCAATCAGTCCAGACGCGAAACGCGTTGTCGTCTCTCAGGAAAGCGATCCCGATCTGCCAGCGGCTCCACGCGTGATCCTGCTGGAGACATCGCAACCTGACCGTCCGCGGATTCTCCAAAGGTATGCCGCGAGGGTCGCGTTTCGGCCCGACGGTGCCTGCTTTCTTGCCGCTTCCCCCGAGGCGATCGACGAGTTTGACGCTCTCAGTGGCGACCACATCCGCACGCTATGGACCCCGCCCGGGCGGCCGCTCGCAGTCACGTACAGCCAGGACGGGACCAGAGTCCTCGCCTGCGGCGTCGTCGGCCACGCCGATCGCCGCGAGCCGGTGGATCGAACCGACCGGGGGTGGGCGATGCTCTGGGACGATGCAACGAACCGGACGATTTCCCTGAAGGGGCACACGGCCCCGGTGACTACCGCCGCATTCGGCGCCGGCGGCGCCCGCTGTGCCACCGGATCGCTCGACACGACGATCCGGCTGTGGGATTCGGCTAACGGCAGCCCGCTGTCTGTCCTGCACGGCCACGTCGGCGGAATACACCGGATTGACTACAGCCGGCGAGGAGACCGGATTCTCAGCGCGGCGCTAGACGGCGCGGCGCTCTGGAACGTCGCCCGATTCGCCACACCGCCGGTGGAACCTGTTCCGCTGGCCGCTTCGTTCAGGCCGGTGGAATCCGGCAACGCCATCAACGCGACATTCGGCGCACCGAAGGAGCCAATGAGAGCGTCCGAGCCGGAGTCTCCCCCGTCTCAGCCGGCTCCGGTTCCTGCCGTTCGTCCGGCAAATTGGGTCGTGGTCGAAGTTGGCGAGGCCAAATACCGCAATCTGTCACCGGACATCGAACACTGGCTGTCGCGGGCGAGAGCCACGCGGCGCCGCGACGTGCCGCCTTCCACCGAGCCGGCAAGGCCTGCCAGTCGTCACGATCTCTGCGGCACAAGCCGCGATGGCCGCCGCAAGGTGTATCTCACCTGGCCGGACAAGAACATCGCCCTCTGTGACGAGGAGGGCCGAACCTTGCGCACATGGGACGGCCGCACCGCCTATAGCAGCCACGTGAGAATCTCACCATCCGGCAAGGAAGTCATCATCTCCCGCAGAACAGGTTCCGGCGAAGGCGGCCGTTGGATAGCGACCGTATACGATGCGGAGTCCGGGCTGGCAAAGCGAGTGATCGGCGAAGACGACGGCAAATATCTCAGCTTGACAGCGATCGATCCGAAAGAACGGACGATCATGATGAGTACGAGCGAGTACGCGATCGTCTTGCGTGACTACCAGACCGGGGAGAGACTGGGGGCCTTGGCGAGGGACCGAGGCGGTCCGTCGCGAAAGGCCGCGTACAGCCCGGACGGCCGTTTCGTGGTCACAGGCAAGTTCCCCGAACTGGCAGTAACGCTCTACGATCCAACCACGCTGGCGCCGGTGAAGACGCTAGCCAGTCTCTTGCCCGTCCGCTGGTTCGCCTTCAGCCCCGACGAGAGGCATCTCGTCGTCGGGCAGTTGTTCGGGCATTCGTCGAGTGATCTGTTAACGATGTGGGAGATCGACTCAGGGCGCCGGCTCTGGAGCCGCTGCGGACCGTGCAGCGACTCGGCGACATTTTCACCCGACGGCCGCCGCTTCGTGACCGATGGCCGGAGTGGCTCCTCGCGCGTCTGGACTTTTTGGGACGCGGAAGCCGGCCAGATGCTTTGCATCGTCCTCGCTTCAGCCGGCGTGGCGGGCAACAAGGCAGTCCTGGGCGGCGACGGCGCGTCGCTTCACCTTGGATCGACCGACGGGCCGCGTCTCTGGCCAGAATAAACGTCTGGCGGCTTGAGCACGACGGCGATCTCTTCTGGTTGCACTGGACTTCCCCCCGATCTTGCCGCTGCTAACATTTGGATTGGGACTGCCGCCAGAATCATTGAGCACCCGAGGCCGTGGGATGAACCAAAGAACGCGCAATTCAGGGATGGTATTGGGAGAAGTGGCGTCTTCCGGGTTGGCTCGCGGGACAGCTATCCTGTGTGCTTGCGCAAACCGGATTACCGTTGCCCGCCGGGTGATCAGCCCAAACGAGGTTGAAGCGGAAATCGTCAAGCTGGACGCCGCTCTCGCGATCGTTGAAGATCAGTTGATCGATTTGCAGAAAAAGGTCCAGCAGTCCCTGGGAGACCAGTCGGCCGGAATCTTCGAGGCGCACATTGCCCTCTTGCGCGCCCCCTCATTGCGCAAGGAGATACGCGCCGGTTGTCTGGATCGGCATATCAATGTGGAAGCCGCCGTGGAGGAATCCATCGAGAAGCTGGTCTCCACGTTCGCGCAAGTGGAGGAGCCTTATTTGCGGGAGCGGGCGGCAGACTTGGAAGATCTCGGACGCCGGCTGCTGGACGTTCTGACGAGGGATCAGCCATCGGAGAACCCCGTTTTCCCCCAGGGGAGCGTGCTTGTGACGAGCGAGCTGCTGCCCTCCGTAACGGCGCGCCTGGATCGCGAGACGATTCGCGGGGTGGTCGTTGAGAGGGGGGGGCAAACCGCGCACGCCACGATCCTGGCGCGCGAGTTGGGTGTCCCCTTGTTGATTCGCGTTCCGGATGCCATGAAACGAATCCGCACCGGCGATCGGCTTGTCGTCGATGGGTTGGCGGGACGGGTGTTCATCAATCCCACTGCCCACATCCTGCGGGAATACGATCGGCTGGAATCCGACCTTCACGCCCATCGGACCGCCCTGCAAACGATGGTGGAGTTGCCGCCGGTCACCAGCGACGGCACGCGGATCAGACTGTCAGCGAACATTGGCAAGACGGCCGACGCCCCGGCGGCGGCGGCGGCCAACGCCGACGGCATTGGCCTGTATCGCACGGAGTTCGTGTTTCTTGTCCAGGACCATCTTCCTTCCGAGGAAGAGCAATATCGAATCTATCGGGCAACGGCGGAATACTCGAAGCCACGCCATGTAGTCATTCGGCTCTTGGACATTGGCGGTGACAAGCCGCTCCATTATTTCCCGCTGTCCGCAGAAGCGAATCCGTCGTTGGGGTTGCGAGGCACGCGGCTCTTGCTGGCGCATGCCGAAATACTGCGGACCCAAACGCGAGCCATTCTCCGGCTCAACGCGACGCACCCCGTGTCCATTCTCCTGCCCATGGTGGGCGACGTGGAAGACGTACGGGCAGTCAAGACGATCATCGAGAGCGTAAAGGCGCAGCTGGCGGCGGAACACCAGACGTTTGATCCCCGCATCCCAATCGGCGCGATGATTGAGACCCCGTCGGCCGCCGTGATGATCGGGCGGTTGGCCCGGGAGGTGGATTTTCTCAGTATCGGCACGAACGATCTCGTTCAGTACCTGTTGACTACGGATCGAACGAGCAGCACCTTGGCGCCCTATTACGAACCGGTTCATCCCGCCGTGCTGCACGTCCTTGCATCCCTGGCATCAACAGCCGGCGAGAAGAACAAAGACATCTCCATTTGCGGCGAGATGGCCGGCAATCCCGCGTACACGCGGCTACTGCTCGGCTTGGGTTTCCGAAGTTTAAGCGTCGCTCCCGGCGAGTTGCTGGAGGTCAAACACACGATTCGATCAACCAGCATGGAAGAGGCCCGGGCCCTCGCCGAGCGGGTCCTTCAATGCGATACGGTCGAGGAGATCAAAAGCCATCTTGGCCTCGCCCACCAGCGCCGCGCGTAGCGAACCGGGATCGCGCCGGGCTGCGGGTTGAATCGCTCGCAGTCGGCGTGCGCCCAGCCGCGAATCACTCGTCGGGAATCAACACGATCTTGCCAAGCAGCCCGCCGTGTGCCTGCATCCGGTGGGCTTCCGCGGCTTGTGACAAGCGCAGCGTGCAATGGATCGTCGCTTTGAGGTTTCCCGCCGCCAGCCAGGCGTTGATCTGGCGAGCATACCGGCGCGGATGCCAGGGGCAGCTCTCCATAATGGATGCTCTCCGCGGGACCCGGCTGCTCGATGTCTGCGGCTTTCATGATTGCGGTGGTCTCGAAGAAATCCAGGTTTCAAGGCTCGAGTTGTCAGAAGGCAGGCAACGTCAGGGCGGATTTTGCGAGCCAGCCCGTTGCATTGCCTTCACCGCAATCGCGGAATGCGCGTAGGCTGCGCCTGCCCTCATCTCCGCAGCAACCCAAATCGCTTCCATGACCTCTTCATCGCTGGCGCCTTTTTGAACGGCAAGCTTCGTGTGACTGTCGATGCAGTAGGGGCACTGGGTCACATGGGCGACGGCCACGGCGATCAATTGCTTGGTCTTGGCCGGCAAGGCTCCGTCGGCGAAAACGTGCTTGCTGAAAGCCTTGAAGGCGACCATCGCCTCTCCGGACAGCTCTTTACGGCGTTGGGCGGTCTGCTGATCGACGATCGGGTACATTATTCCTCCTGCCAATTTCCAGCGAATGGCCAGTGTACGTTGTTTCCCTGCCAGCCAAGACGGAGGCAGGATAATTGTACACCTCTAGGTGCACGATATATTCTAGCGCAGACAGACGAGACGTCAAGGAGTGCAGTTCTTGGGAGGTGGAGGAATGCTCAATAGGACCGCCGAATCGGCTGTCGGCGGCGACGAAAGGGCAGTTGGAGACGCGACGATTCCGGGTGCCG
>JAAYCB010000242.1 GCA_012744395.1 Pirellulaceae bacterium | reverse complement strand
TCGACAAGGCGCCGCGGCGGATCGTGTCCTGCCCCAGCAACGGCCCGGTGGCCAACTCGCTGACCGGTTTTTCCTTGAGTGTCGTGGGGAGCATGCCGGCGTTGAGCACGTCAACCAAGTCGCGGACCTCTTCCTTGGTGAAGTCGCCGCTGATCTCGCCCCGGTCGCGGATCATGCTCTTGATGATCGGGGCGGAGAACAGGTGGCCATCGAGCACGATCCCCAGCTTGCGATAGAAGTTCTGGACCTCGTCGGGAAGGTTCGCGCTGGTCAACTGGCCGAAGAGCTGTCCCCCCTTGGCGTTGAACATGAATTCGACATTCGGACGGCCCGTCTGATCGACGCCGGGAGCGGCCCGGACGAGGTATGAGCCGGTCACGTGGTAGGGGTCGTGGACAACGAGGATTTCCGTCACGGTTCGCTCGCCGAGCTCCCGCTGGCGCCAGGCGATCTCGCTGGAGAGCGGGAAATCGGTGTTTTCGCCCAGCGGCACCCACCAGCCGCGGAGCCGCGGAGCGCCGGTCTCGTCTCGGACCAGCTGGCCGTTCTCGTCGACCATGTAAATCAGGCGGGCTTCGGATTTCCGAGCGTCGTCGATCAGCTGCGCGTGGTCGCGGTTGTTGGCCAGAATGCGAAACTCGAGCGTTCCGGCGCTGGTGATCTTCTGCTTGTAGCGCGCGATCTCGCTTTCGTCGGCCTCGGGGATGATGATTTCGATCTCGTTGCGGCCGAAGGGGCGGATGGTCAACTCCTTGACCCCGCCCGGATTGATCCGCTTGCTGATCGCCGCGACGAGCTTGTCCATCTCCTCCTTGTTCAGGTTCACCGGACCTGCCTCGGCGTCGTCGAGGGGGTCGAAGGGCACGAACGAGCCGTCTTGCGAGTCGACCTTGGCTTCCATCTCGTAGACGAGGATCACGCCCCCCGCAAGATCGATGCCCCGCTTGGGTGGCCAGCCGCTGACGACGACCACGACCCCCGCGATCAGGGCAAACACGATGATCGTGAGCTTGGTCTGATACTCGGGAACGCGCATTGAGCTGGCGAGCAGGGCCCCAAGAACCACCGAGGCGACGAGAATTCCGACGAATTCGAGCAGCGCAAGCCAGTTGAAGGCGGAATGCTGCGTCTCCTCCACCTTCGTCTCCCCGATTTGGGTCACAGGCGCTGTCTGGTCGGCGGGCTCGCCGCCTGCCTGTTCGGCGGCAGACTCGTCTTCGTCGGCCGGCTTCTGGGCGTCGGAGGGTGTTTCAGCCGCAAGCGGTTTGGTCGCCGGCGCCTGGTCAGCCGGTTTCTCGGCGGTCTCTGGCGCGGGCTTTTCGGCCGGCTTGGGCGGGGCGTCTGCCGGCTTGTCAGGGGCGGTCTCTGGCGCGGGCTTTTCGGCCGGCTTGGGCGGGGCGTCTGCCGGCTTGTCAGGGGCGGCCTCTGGCGCGGGCTTTTCGGCCGGCTTGGGCGGGGCGTCTGCCGGCTTGTCAGGGGCGGCCTCTGGCGCGGGCTTTTCGGCCGCCCTGGACGGGGCGGCAGCCGTTATGCCGAGTGCCAGTGCAATGGCCGCTGCTGCCAGCCACACGGCCGTCCGGCCGCGACGATCCCTTCCACGGTTTGCGGCAGGGGCAGCGAGGCCTGCCAGTGAAACCAGAACGCTGAAAAAGACGGATGTCATCAACGGCCAGAGCATGAGTTGCTGTTCCTGCGAAACGCGTAGGAGGTATTTTCGAAAACTCGCCGAGCGATCTGCCGCAACCGGCGTCCCGCAGAGCGATTGCCGGTTGTCTCAGGGCGGCCGCTACGGCGAGGGCTCTTTCGTGGGCTCGTCGCCCATCACGCGTGCGATCGATCCGAGTGTCAAACGCAACTTGGTGTTGGTCGATTCGTCCACCTTGAGGGTGATTTCGTTCTTGTCGCGATCGACAATGGTCACGACGCCGATGATCCCACCGACGGTGACCACACGGTCGTTCTTCTTCATGTTTTTGAGCATCTCCTGTCGCGCGGCCTGTTCCCTTCGCTGGGGGCGGAGAAAGAGCAGGTAGAACAGGTAGAAGATGACCAACAGCGGCAGCATCGAAAAGGCGAGATCGCCGAAACCGCCCTTCCCTTCGGCGGCAAACAGCGCACCGGATCGTATGAAGTCAAAGACCACGAGGGCTCCCCTCTGGATGTAACAGGGTCTGTCTCGCTCGCCCGGACGACGCAGCGCCAGCGCAGCGAAAGACGACGGCGCCCGTCTTCACGCACCCGCTCTAGGCAGGGTAAGCCCAGTATCTTAAACTCTTGCCCCCCAACGGACAAGGGGATTGGAGAAGCGAGAGGTCGCTCGCGGTCGCCGCGTCGTAGCGTCCCGATCCGCCACGCTGCAAGCACCCCGACCAGGACTCGAACCTGGAACCTACGGCTTAGAAGGCCGTTGCTCTATCCAATTGAGCTATCGGGGCTTACGCCAATTGCCAGCGTTCGGGGACGAACCAGGGTGGGGGCCGTGTTTGTTAGAAAGGCACTCACTTCGCCCGTGACCTGGCATGCCAAGAGTGGGGCTGCGGGCGCGGCAACCGGGTCTCCCCAGCCCCAAAGTCTACCAAGTCGAGGCGGCAGGGGAAGGGCGCCGGGGCGTGGAACCGGGAGGTCCGGTTTTTTGGCTCCACAAATGGGGGGCTTCGGGATGGTCGTTGGGCGAGGAGGGAGGGTTCCCAAGCGGGAGCTTGGGAACCAGAGGGGAGTGTGGGCCTCGCTGACGCGTCGGGTTGTAAGGGTCGCTTACGTGTGGGGGTGTGGGCCTCGCTTGCGTGTTGCTGGCGAGGGCCCCTTCTCACCAATCGTTTCCGCGAAGATGAACCGGGCCGGCCGGAAAAGACTGCTTCGCCAGGGGACACCACATCGGCAGGTTTCCTTGGGGCAAGGGCTTTTCCAACCCATCGGAATCGACACGCACGACCGGCCGGTCGGGCAATTTCCGCCAGCCGCAGCGGGCATACAAAGGGACGCTTTGCGTTTCGCAGAAGAGCAGGCCGCAGTCGAGTCCCCGCCGGAATGCCGCGTCCATCGCCCGCGCCAGCATCCGGCGGCAGAGCCCTTTTCCTCGATGCTCGGGCAGGACGGCCACGTTCTGGATGCCTGCCACGTCAAGCGGGACGCCACCGACCGTGATCCGGCGCTGGACCACGCCCGCATGGGCAATCACGCGGTCGCCGTCGACCGCCACCGCGCTGAACGAGGGGGCGCTGCCGTGCCAGGCGCGGCTTTGCGAAAAGAACGGAGCGTCCTTCGGGAAGCAGACCGCCAGCATCCGGCGGATGGACGCCTCGATGTCCGGCGGCAAGCCGCTTTCGTCGATGGTCTGAACGGCGACCATTCCCTATCCCCAAAACAGGTAGACGGCCATCTGCACCGCCGCGATTCCAATCGCCCAGACACGCACGTTGCGCCAGCACGGCGGCCGCTGTTCGGCCTGGCCAATCCGGTGGCGCGGAACGACGAACAGCCAGGCCGCGAGCAGCGCGAACACGCCGGCAAACACCAGGCGACCGATCATTGCGTCTCCTGTTCCGCGGCCGGAAGCGAATAGACCAGGCCCCGCAGCCGCGCTTCCTCATAGGGTTTGGTAACCAGGCTGACCGCCACCGTGCTGGCGGCGGCGGCCACGAACGACCACCACGCGACCCAGAGGTAGGAGATCTCCATGTGATCGGGGCCGAGGTGCTTCCAACCATGCAGGAAGAATGCCAGGCCCACGCCGACGATGATCCCCGCCACTCCGCCGGCCCCGTTGATCCGCCGGAACAGCATCCCCAGCAGCAGCAGCGCCAACAGGGCGCCCTGGAAGAGGCTCAGGAAGGTCTGGAACGCCTCGAAAACCGACCCGAAATACTGGCGCACGAAGTAGGAACCGGCCGCTCCGCCGGCAAGAAACAGGACCACCAGCCAGCGCCCCACGCGGAGCACTTCGCCCTCGTCGGCCTGCGGGCGGAACAGCGGCACATAGATGTCTTTAACCCACAGGGTCGAGGCGGAATTCACGTACGAATCGAGGTTCGACATCACGCCGGCCATGAATGCCCCGAGCACGATTCCCAAGACGCCGCGGGGCAGCAATTGGACCAGCAGCGGCAGCACCCGGCCCCCTTGCCAGTCGGCGGCGTGGATGGGCCCGACCTGGTCGTGGAACAGCGCCAGGCCGATCAGGCCGGGCACGACCAGCAGGATCGGGAACACGAGCTTGATCGCCGCACACAAGATATACGACGCGCGGGCCGCCGACTGGCTCGTGGTACCCAGGGTCCGCTGCACGATCGCCTGGTTTCCGATCCAGTAGGCCGGGCCGGCGACGAATCCCAAGCCCAGCAGAACGGAAGGCCAGGAGAAGCGGGGCGCGTCGGCCGGCAGGATGAGCTGGAAATGGTGGTCCGTCCCCGGCAGCTCCGCCACCCGCCGCTGAAGCTCGCTCCAGCCGCCGACCTCGACCAGGCCGGCGACGCAGATCAGCGTGGCCCCGATAATCAGCACGATGCAGGAGACGAAGTCGGTGAATACGACGGCCTTCAGCCCGCCGAGGGTCGTGTAGACGCCGACGACCAGCGTCAAGACGCCGATCGACAGGTAGAAATTCCAGCCCAAGAGATGCTCGAACATCGTACCGGCGCTGACGAAGATCGTGGCCAGCATGGCGACCATCGAGGTGCCCCAGATGGCTGCGAAGAGCGTGCGGACCGTGCGGTTGTAGCGGCGACCGAGGTACTCGGGGATCGTGTAGACGCCGGCCAGCCAGAGATACGGCATGAACAGGAACGCGGCCACGAGCACGGGGAAGATGCAGCCGATGAAATCGAAATTCATCATCACCATGCCGTAGCGGTAGCCGTCGTCGGCGAGCCCGACCATGTCCTTGGCGCCGATGTCGGAAACGACCAGGGAAGTCCCCACGGCCCACCAGGGCAGCGTCCGCCCGCCGAGAAACAGGTCCTTGCCCGTCTTCACTCCGCGGCTCAGCCAGAGCCCGATCGCCGCGATCGCCACGAAGTAGAGCACGACCAGGGCAGCGTCAATTGGATCGAGCGCGAGCGAGCCGAGAGAAGCCATTCGTCTTGTGCGGGGTCAAGGAGCGGGTGTTGCGGGTCACTTCTTGGCCGCCGCCAGAATCTGTTGGGCCAGGCGGCTCCGGGCGGCCTGGTAGTCGGCCGGATTCGGGTTCCATTCGAACCAGGAGGCGGCCAGCGGCAGGACGATGTCTTCGGCCTCGCCGCGGCGGCCGAGCCGCTCCAGAATGGCCAGAAGCTCGTAGTCTTCGATGCCGTCGCGGATCGCTTTGAGGCGCAGGCTCGGCGCGATGCCTTCGTATCCGACCGCCCTGCCCGGATAGACCAGGCTCCCCTCGCCGTTGTAGAGCAGTTCCTTCCGGCGGTCGCGGCGATCGAGCGTGCCGGGATCGGTCCAGGGGTCGTCCACGTCGGACCAGTACGACATGCCGCCCCAGTAAAGCAGCCCGGTGATCCGGTAGCGCCAGGCGATCCAGGCGGGGACGCGATAGTTGAGCAAGGGGAAGTCGGTGTGCCACCAGGGCGTCTTCTTGCCCTGGCAGAGCGCTGTGTAGGTCCAGACCCGCTCGCCGAGCGCCAGCCGGGCCGCGGCGGTTTCGGGCTTGAACAGGGAGAACAGCGGGCACCAGATATCGACCGCGCCGTAGAGATCGCCCCAGGCTTCCTTCTGGGTCCAGGTCTGTTCGACAACGAGGACCTTGACGACGGAATCGGCCGCGCGGATCGCGCGGCCCCACTTCTGCACGTATTGGTACGCCTCCTCGTCGTTCGGCTCGTCGCGGAGGTAGGTGTAGAAGAGGACCTGCGGGCGGTCCAGCTCGTTGGCCGCCCGGTCCCACGCGCGGAGCCAGGCGTGGAGCCGGTCTTTTTCCGCTTCGGGGTCTTTGACGGCGGTCCTGGGGTGCGGGATCGGCAGGGCGTTGACGTGGTACCGGTCGACGAACGCCCGGGCGGCTTCGATCTGCTCGGCGGGGATCAGGAAGCTGCCGTCGGGCTGGGCCTCCGGCCGCAGGCTGCCCGAGGGAGGCGTGGCGTTGATGCGGTGCCGCGTGAGCAGTTCGGCCACCTGCCGTTCGACGGCCGCCCAGTCTTCCGGCGGCTGCTCTTTTTCCTGCTTGGCCCGCCGCGCGTAGTAGCCCCGCATCCGCTCGGCCGGCGAACCGAGGGCCGTGTGCATCGTGGAGACCCGCGGCAGGGCAAAATCCCAGACGGTCAGCGTGACGGGAATCTCGACCGCATCGGCGGCGGTTGTGGTGACGCGGTACGTTCCGTGGTATCGGCCCGGCTTCGCATCGGCGGGCACTTCCAGGTCGATCCAGAAGCCGTGGGTTTCGGCGGGCGGCAGATCGAAGGGGGCGGCGTCGAGACGCGCGCCGGCGAGCGGCTCTCCGCTGAGCGGATGGTTGAAGGGGATCAGCGCGTCGGGGTACCAGCCCGGCTGGAACTGGTCGTTGCGGTGCGTCGGCTGGACGAGTTCGAACTGGTGCTGCCGGTAGAGACGCGCCCGCGACGCCGGCAGCACGGCGCCGCCTTCGGCAACCAGGTTGCCCGGCTGGAGGTTCACGCCCTTGACGGGCGCGTCGGCGCGGAGAAAGACCTGGAAGCTTTCCGATTCGTTTCGGGCCGCCGCCAGCTCGACCGCCTGGTTTTGTCCCGGGGGGGCGTCGCGGAGGA
>JAAYCB010000241.1 GCA_012744395.1 Pirellulaceae bacterium | reverse complement strand
TACACCCCACTGGGCTCGAACCAGTAACCTTCGGTTCCGTAGACCGATGCTCTATCCAATTGAGCTAGGGGTGCGCACCTGCCATGCTGCCAACCGGCAAGACGCAAGGGCCCGGCCGAACAAGGCAGCAATTGCGGCAATGCATGAATCGAATCATATCACAGATCGCCAGCGCTCGGAAGGGGCTTGCGAAGCGGTTCTTGCACACCCGCCATGCCCCCCGCACGGCGGGCCGATCATGGGCCGCACGCGCTGGAAATTGCGATTCTTCACAAAGAGAAGTCGTTCTCCGTTGCCGGCGCCCGACCGCATGGTTCCTCGGGAGGCGTTCGCCAAAACCAGGGTGCGGCACGCGCGGCCCGATGGCCAAGCCTGGCGAGCGAGTCAGCGCGGCACCGGAATGTCGCGCCGGCTGAACACGACGCCGGCCAGCACGTAGGCCGCCAGGCCCACCAAGAGCAAGGCGGAGTTGTGCCGCAGGGACATCGGCAGCATCTCCGGGCCGGCGAGGATCATCGCTTGGGGATCGTATGCCGAGAGAAAACTGAGATACGCCAGCCAGTCGCCGGGCGGCCACAACGTGGCCACCATGTCGAGGATCAACGAGAGAACGAAAAAGCCGCTTGCCAGCCACATGGTCCGCCACCGGTCGCGGTCGAAAGACGACAGCAGGGCCGTGATTCCCGAAAAACAGAATGTCATGAAGCAGAGGTTGGCCGCGCCGGGCAGGAAGGCGGCAGCGGGGACCTCTCCCTCCAACTCGACCGTGGCAATGCCCAGGCAATTTCCCAGCCAGAGCGACGCGGCCAACAGCGCTGCCCCGCCGGAAGCCACCGCGGCCGCCGCAAACAGGACGGAGACGCGGCGGATCGGCAGCGTGAGGATCAGCTCATACGTCCCCCGCGAGATCCCGCCGCTGACGGCCGCCGAACCCCGCGCCACGGCCCAGCCGAAGCAGACAAGGACCGGCACCAGATGGACATAGAGAAAACTGAGCCGGCCGAGCGGGGTCACGATCTGTTCGAGTGGAACACCCAACAACTCGCGGACGAAGTCGGGCAGAAGACTGAGCAGACCGGCAATCGCGCCGACTTTGAACAGACTCTGTAGCCAGACGAAGAACCATCCGAAAAGCACCAGCAGGAGGCAACTGGCAAGCAACTGCCCGCGGCAGTCCACGATTGTCTTTCTCCAAATCGCCGAGTTGATCATCGCCTTCAGGATACGCTTTCTGGCGGCCGCACGCTATTCCGGCGCCCCCCCTACGTCGGGTGGAGCAACTGGAGCGGTGCGAGGGGGCCGGCCCGCGTGTTCGAGGCAGGATGCGCCCGGCGCGGCGGCGCCGACCCGCCGGGGAGGCTTGGGCACTGCGGCGGCCGCTGCCACTAGACAGGCGGCTCGGGGCGCGTAGATTAAAGAATTCGTTTTACCAGAAGCGCGGCCGCATCGGCGGCTGCATGGCCCGTTGATCGCGAGAAGGAAAGATGGCAGAGCGAGTCTATAATTTTGCGTCCGGTCCGGCGGTGCTCCCCTTGCCCGCCATGGAGGAAGCCCAGCGGGATCTCTTGGCATTGCCCGGCGTGGGCAGCTCGATTCTCGAGATCAGCCATCGTTCCAAGCCCTTTCTGGCGATCATCGAGGCGGCCGAGGCGAACCTCCGCCAGCTTCTCGGCATCCCGGGCAACTACAAAGTCCTTTTTCTCCAGGGCGGCGCCCGGCTCCAGTTCGCCATCCTGCCGATGAATTTCCTGCCGCAGGGCAGTTCGGCCGATTACGTGCTGGCGGGCACCTGGGGCAGGACGGCCAACACGGAAGCCCTGACCCAGGGGAAGACGCGGGTCGTTTGGGACGGCCAAGCCTGCGCCTACCGCCGCATGCCGGCGCAGGAGGAACTCGATCTGGATCCCGGCGCGGCCTACCTGCACATCACCTCGAACGAGACGATCCAGGGGATCCAGATTTCCTCCGAGCCCGACAGCGGCAACGTCCCCCTGTTCTGCGATTCCTCGTCCGACTTTCTCCACCGCAAGGTGCCCGTCGAGCGCTACGGCGTGCTCTACGCGTGCGCTCAGAAGAACGCCGGTCCGGCGGGCGTGACGATTGCGATCATCCGCGAGGACCTTTTCGACCGCGTTCCCGCCGGTTTGCCCTCGCTGCTGAGCTACAAGGCGATCGCTGACGCGGGGTCGCTGCTCAACACTCCGCCGTGCTTCGCGGTCTACATGGTGAAACTGGTCACCGACTGGCTGCTCCGCGACATCGGCGGGCTCGACCGGATGCACGCGATCAACAAGGAGAAGGCGGCCATGCTCTACGAGGCCGTCGACGGCTCCGGCGGCTTCTACAAGGGCCATGCCGAGCCCGCCCACCGCTCGTTGATGAACGTGACCTTCACACTCCCCAACGAGGACGCGGAAAAAGCCTTCCACGCGGGCGCCGCGAAGCTCGGGCTGATGGAATTGAAGGGACACCGATCCGTCGGCGGCTGCCGGGCGTCGATCTACAACGCCATGCCGCGCGAAGGGGTCGTGTTGCTCCGCGACTATATGGTCGACTTCGCGAAGAAGAACGGTTAGCAAGCGCCCCCGGCGGCGGCCGGGCGCGCCGGCGCTCGTTCAAGACACAGCTCTGCCGGGCGGAATCGCGGCGGTCAATCGTGGTCGTGGCCGCCGGGAGCCACCTGCGTGCTCGCGTCGCCGAAAAGATGCGTCAGCCGCTCGCGGAGCATGAGCCGCGCGCGGAGCAGGCGGACCTTGACGTTGCTGG
>JAAYCB010000549.1 GCA_012744395.1 Pirellulaceae bacterium | reverse complement strand
TTTGTGCTTCATGATCGCCACGGCGCTCCACTCGATTGCCGTTGGGAACCTGCTGCCCGCATGGGTCAGAGTCGTCTGCGTCGACATCAATCCTTCCACTGCGATCAAGCTCAACGACCGCGGTTCGCTCCAAACCACGAGCCTCGTTACCGACGTGGCGCCGTTCATGCGAGCGTTGGTCGACGAACTGGCGGCCCTCGACCCGAAGGTAATACTCCGGCAGGCGCTGCGATGAAATGGGCACCCCGCGTCTTGATGTGCCCGCCCGACTATTTCGGGATTGAGTACGAAATCAATCCCTGGATGAGCCGAACCCGGGTGGTTGACCGGCGTAGGGCCATGCTTCAGTGGAATGCTTTGCGCTGTCTACTCGAGCGATGCGGGGCAGTCGTCTCGTGCCTGTGCCCTGCGGCAGGCCTGCCGGATGTGGTTTTTACGGCCAATGCCGCGTTTATCTGGCACGATCTTGCCGTCCTGTCCCGCTTCCGGCGCCCCCAACGACAAGGGGAGGAGCCGCTGAATTACCGGTGGTTTTCCGATCACGGTTACCGGATTCACCGATTGAAATCCCAGGTGCGTTTTGAAGGGGCGGGCGATGCACTGTTCTGCGGCGACACGCTCTTCGCCGGCTACCGAATCCGCAGCGACATTCGCGCTTGCCAGGAACTGGGGGAACTGTTGGCCTGCCGAGTGGTGCCATTGGAGTTGGTCCAACCGCGTTACTACCATCTGGACACCTGTTTCTGCCCGCTCACCGTGGACTCCGCGGTCTACTACCCGCGCGCCTTCGACGAGTGTCGAGGACTGCGATGCCGCGATCAAGCGCGCCCAGCAGGCCGGCGCAACGGTCCAGATGCCTGCCGAGGACATGTTTTGGGGCGACCGCTACGGCGTTGTGAGGGATCCATTCGGCCACTCATCGTCGTTCGCCACGCATATCAGCGATCCCGCGCCGGTAGAAATTGCCAAGGCGGCGGAAGCCGCGTTCGCACACACCGAGGTGCACTGATCGACTTCGCCTTATGCATTCAGCGTCTCTGATCAGTGACGAGTGAACAGAGACACGAGACAAGCATAATCGGCAAATATGACGGCTGTCGCCGCACGGGCTTGGGTCTCCCTTGGGCGGACTCGCATTCTAAAGGCATTCTTCGTGCCGCACCCATCACCGTCGGCGCGCGTTTCGCAGCACGGCGGTGGGACTCGCGACAAGACATCGGCCGCGCGAGTCTCCATGTTGCGGTCCCAGCCGCTACGGGGATCGCCCGGGATACGCTCCGGGTTGACCTCGGCGACGAACGCTGGCGACAGCCGGCGCCTCACCGTGGGAGTTTCGCCAGGTACTGGTCGGGGTTTTCCTTAATCTGGCTTTCACAACCGGCGCAGCACAAGAAGACCTCGCGATCCTTCACGGTGACCTTGTATGGAGTGCCCATCGACCCGAGTGGCTCACCGCTCACCGGACAGAGCTTCTGCTTCTCCGCCAATTCTCGCTCGGCCGGCGACAGCGCTGCCAAGGCGTCTTCGTGCCGGGACTTCCCGGAGTGGTCGTGGTTTGCCTCCCCGCCGCTCTGATGATCGTGCCCTTCGTGCCCGGTCATCGCCGGATCGCTCTGCGACGTTTCGGCAGGCTGCCGCTGCGAACAGCCGGTGATGGCGACCGCAAGTGCCAAACCGGTTGACAGGAGTGGAAACAAGAGTGCCCTTAACATGGGATTCTCCTTTTTAGGTCTTTCTTGCATCAACGCTTTTTGCCCCCGGCGAGTCTGAGCTTCCATTCCTGGACCGAGCAATAGAGCACAGGAACGACGAGCATCGTCATGATCTCGATCGCCATGCCGCCGAAACTGGGGATCGCCATGGGGACCATGATGTCGGACCCGCGGCCGGTGCTGGTAAGGACCGGGATCAACGCCAGAATCGTGGTCGCCGTGGTCATCAGGCACGGGCGAACGCGGCGGATTCCGGCAGCCAGAGTCGCTTTGCGCGCTTCGTCGTAGGTGCTGATTCGTCGCAAGAGGAAGCTCTGGTCGAGGTAGGTGGCCATCACCACACCGTCGTCCGACGCGATCCCGAACAGAGCCAGGAAGCCGACCCAGATGGCCACGCTCAGGTTGATCGGATGGATCTGGAAGAGCGTCTGCATGTTGGCGGCGAAGATGTTGAAATCCAGGAACCACGGTTGGCCGTAGAGCCACAACATGATGAATCCGCCCGACCAGGCGATGGCAATCCCGCTGAAAACCAGCGACGTGGTGATCACGGACCGGAACTGCAAATAGAGGATGATGAAGATCGCGAACAGTGCCAGTGGGAGCACGACCTTCAGGGTCTTCTGCGAGCGGATTTGATTCTCGTAGCTGCCCGCGAACGAATAGCTTACGCCCGGCGGCAAGACGAACTCGCCGCGATCAATCCTCTCGGCAAGGTAACGCTGGGCGTTTTCGACAACGTTCACTTCCGCCTGGCCCGGCTTCATGTCGAACAGTACGTAGGCCGTCAAGAAGGTGTCTTCGCTCTTGATCACCTGGGGGCCACGGACGTAGTTGATGTCGGCCACCTGAGAGAGCGGCATCTGGGTGCCGCCCTTGGCTGGAAGGAGGATCTTCTTCATCGTCTCGATCTGGTTCCGCAGATCGCGGAGGTAGCGGACGCGTACCGGGAACCGTTCCCGGCCTTCCACGGTCGTGGTGATCATCCTGCCCCCGATGGCCACCTCGACCACATCCTGCACGTCGCGGATCGTCAACCCGTAACGGGCGATCTCGCGCCGCTTGAAGTCGATCTCCAGGTAGGGCTTGCCGACGACCCGATCGGCAATCACCGCCGAGGCTTCCACACCGGGAACCTGTTTCAAGTGGCCTTCGATTTCCAGGGCCACCTTTTCGATGGTGTCCAGATCCGGCCCCTGAACCTTCACGCCCATCGGAGCCCGCATGCCGCTTTGCAGCATCACGATCCGCGCGGCAATCGGCTGCAGGCGAGGTGCGCCGGTGGTGCCGGGCACTTGGGCGGCTTCGACGATCTCGTGCCAGATGTCGTCGGACTCGACAATGCCCTTCCAGGCTCTCCGGCCCTCGTTGACCACGGGGTCGAGCGGTGGGCGCCACTGCCGGAAGGGGACACCGCCAGGGTCTTCGATCAGGTTGCCCTCGTCGTCCCTGATAAACTGTCCCCGGACCCGGTACGGCTGGCCGTCGTTGGCCATTAGGAGATTGCCCTTCGCATTCTGCACCCAGTCGACTCCATCCTTGTCGAAGCGAAAGCGGAGGCGATGGCCACTTTCATCGGCGATATATTCGGACCGGTAGTTGATGACCGTCTCGATCATCGATATCGGCGCCGGGTCAAGCGGGCTGCGCACACGCCCGATCTTTCCCACGGCCAATTCCACCTCGGGGATCGCGTTGATCCGCTTGTCCTGGAGAGACAGGATGTCCATCGCCTCGCCGATCGAGGCGTGGGGCATCGTTGTCGGCATGTACAGGTAGGAGCCCTCGTCGAGCGGCGGCATGAACTCCTTGCCGAAACCCTCCCAACTCTGGGCCAGGGTCCAATTCAGCTTCGCCGCTATCGACGCTTCGGCTACGTCTCCTTCCCATGCACGCGACTTGGCGCCGGCCAGATCGTGCTTGAACTGATCGAGCAACGACGGTGTTTCTTGTTCCTGCTCCCCCAGTGATTGCGACTGGTAGACTTGCGGGAGGGGCCCCAAGACGAAGGCCGGTCCCACCCAGGCACCGAGGCCCAAGAGCAGAATCAATGCCGGCAAGATCAGGAACAGGACCTTGTGATTCAAGCACCACCACAGAATCGGTTCGTAAAGGTACTTGGCGAATATCTGGAAGAAGAGAAGGAGACCGCCGATCAGCCCAGCCACAAAAATGGAATTCCGCAGGAGCCCCTTCTCCGGCCCCAATGGAAGCCAATGTTCCGTCAGCAGCATGCCCACCAGGAGGACGGCCGCCCCATTGGCCAGCACCAGGCCGGCGCGGTGCATTCGATCTTGCCAATGTCCGTGTCGAGCGGGAAGGGATTCCTCAACGAGCCGGTAGGCGCCAAGGGCCGCGAGGATGATCCCGGCCCACCAGGCAACCAGGATTGCGATCACGATCCCTGCCACGACAAGTCCGCCATGGAGAGCTTGTCGGAGAGTCCGTGTCTTGACTCGCGTCGTGAAGAGAACGTGGGCAAGCGGCGGAATGATCGTCAGGGCCACAATCACGGAAGCGGCCAAGGCGAAGGTCTTGGTGAAGGCCAGCGGTTTGAACAGCTTGCCTTCGGCGCCGATCATCGTGAACACCGGCAGAAAGCTGATGATCGTTGTCGCGACCGCGGTAAGAACAGCACTGCCCACTTCGCTCGACGCGCGAAAGATGACTTCCAGCCGGTCTTCATTCTCCGGAGCTTCCTCCAAATGCT
>JAAYCB010000240.1 GCA_012744395.1 Pirellulaceae bacterium | reverse complement strand
TGACCGGGGGCAGCACCCATTCGTTCATCCATTTCTATCTCGTGAACGGGCCGCTGGCCAGGCAACTTCAGATCGACTACGGCCAAGGCCTGATCGCTCACTCGACGAACCAGGTGATCGGCCGCGCACTGGGTCTCATCGAAAGGAATATAGCGGGTTACCGAATCAAGGAATCGCAGATGGGCAGTTTCGGCAAGACGCAATCCTGGGTATTGGCCGAAGACGAAGAGTTTCTGGCCAAGATTGGATGGAATCCTTATCACGTGGAAAAAGGCTTTTCGCGAGATGTGAGCACGGTTGTCGCAGCCAGTAGTGCCGTGTGGGGGCAGAATCTCGCTCCGGCAACGTCCGATCCTGAAACGGTCATGCAACTCATCGCTTATGGGGTTACTCACGGCGAGTTTTCCGGCGCGGGGATGATTGACTCGCGCCGATATCTTCTGCTGACGCCGGGTGTCGCCGAAATGCTTGCGGCCGCGGGGTATACGAGGAGAGGCCTGATCGGGGACGTGACGAAGAATGCGAGACGGATCACTTATGAATGGGCGTTTTCGAAAGTGCACGGCTCGCTCGGAAGGGTGTGGAGATCCTTTGAAGCCGAACTCGCAAGATGCATGAGGGAGCCCGGTGCGGAGAAGGGAAGACTGCCGCCATGGTACCCGAGATTCGATGGATGGGAAGACATTGCAACGACCCCGGCCGTCACACCTGGGAGATTACAGATGATCGTATGTGGGGACCCCAACAGAAACAAAGTACAGACGCTGGCCGGCGGCATGGGGGGTGCGATCGAGGAGATACGGCTGCCGGCGAATTGGGATGAGCTTATGAAGGGAGCGGGATACCGACCGCTGAGCGAGTTCGTTGTCAGGAACTGAGCTATTGCAGTCTCCGGTTAGCTTCAGCGTGGCGACGACATGGGCCTGTACGAGTTTCTGTGCCACACGACCTGGGCAGGCCATTTGCTGGTCAGCTCGGGCATGCGGTCCTCGTAAGGGATGGCGGAATGGTTTGGTGCCTGCTTCCAGTGGCGGATCGGCATCGTCCATCGCTTCGATACCTCGTGAATCGCCATAGACAGGATCCTCAAAGCGGACTGCTTGTTATGGTAGCTCTTGCGGTTCCGCCTGAACTTGCGACTCACGATGGTGATCAATTCGATGCCGTTGACCGAAGGAAAACTGGTCGCGAACACCAAATCCTTCGCGTCAAACGTCAGACGATACGAGATGTGGCCTTGAGACGGCCGCGCCGACAGGGAGGCGGCGCGCGAACGTCAGTCCTGCTTCCTTACAAACCGCCAACGTGAGCCGTGCAGGCACTCGAAGATCAGGAGCAGCGCTGGTCGATCGCCCCCGCTATGGGGGCGTTGGCCACGTGCTGCCCTGATCGCCCCTTGGCGGGGTCGAGGGAGCGGCCTTTCCACAGCGCAAGCCCCACAGCTTCACCGGCTTGCCGCCCTGGAACGGCAGATCGGCGCCCAGGGCGGCTCCGCCCGCTTGAACCAGCTTCTGCACCGCGGGCTTCCGACTGCCGTCGGCGTTGCGGAGCGCGGCGGCGCCCTGGCTGCACGAGCCAGGCGACGCGATCGTCTCCTTGCTTCGGCCAAGGGATGGCACGGTGCACGGCGATGCAGTATCTTGGAGGCGCTGCCAGCGACCGCCTTCCGTTGACCTGTTTTGGGAGCCCGCCTTGATGAGACGCTATCTTCTTGCCATTGTTGCCTGCTTCCTGAGCACCGCACTTCTGGCTGCGGACCCGACTGCGCCCACGTTTCGCGCCGGTGCGGCCACGAGCAACATCACGCCGGCGCTGGGTTCGGCGATCATCGGTGGTTTTCTGCCCTTTCCAGCCACGAACGTCCACGACGAGCTCCATGCGAGGTGCCTCGTGCTCGACGATGGGCAGACGAAGCTTGCGCTGGTGGTCGTCGACCTGCTGGGCATCCATTACAACGTGAGCCACGAGGCGCGCGAGTTCATCGAACAGGAGGTGGGCATCCCGGCGACGAACGTGTTGATCTCGGCCATCCACAACCACTCGGCCGCCAGCGCGCTGGGCGAGAAGCATTTCGAGTTCCCGCAGAAGATCGACGACTATCAAGCCTTCGTCGCCCGGCGGATCGCCGACGGAGTCAGATCCGCCGTGAACCGACTGCGCCCGGCGCAGCTCGGGTTCACCACCGCCGAGGCGCCGGAGCACGTCTTCAACCGCCGCTGGTTCCTCAAGCCCGGCACGATTCCGCCCGGTCCCTTCGGCACCATCGACCAGGTGAAGATGAATCCGGCGGCGGGCAGCCCGGATCTGGTGAAGCCGGCCGGGCCGACCGATCCGGTGGTGTCGATCCTCGCCGTCCGCGAGCCCGATGGCCGGCCGATCGCCGTCTACTCGTGCTATTCGCTGCACTACGTGGGCGGCGTGGGACAGGGCGACATTTCGGCCGACTACTACGGCATGTATTGCCAGCGTCTGGAGCGCCTGCTGGAGGGGGACGAGCTGGATCCGCCGATGGTGGCGATGATGGCCAACGGCACCAGCGGCGACGTGAACAACATCAATTTCCTCCAGCCCCGGCCGCCCAAGAAACCTTACGAGCAGATGCGGTTCGTGGCCGAGGATCTGGCCGCGAAGGTTCAGGCGGCCCTGGCCAACGTCAAGTACTCCGACCGGCTGACGCTCGCCGCGTGCTACCGCGAGCCGCGGATCGCCACGCGCCGGCCGAGCGCCGAGCAACTGGCGTGGGCCAAGGAAATGCTGGCCAAGCCAGGCAAGCCCGACATCCCCCGCGTTTACGCGCAGCGATTCGAGGATCTGGCCCGCGGTGCGGCCGAGGTCCCGACGCCGCTGCAAGTGCTGCGGATCGGAGAGGTGTGCATCGGCAGCTTACCCAACGAGATCTTCTGCGAGATCGGCCTCGAATTCCGCAAGCGGAGCCCCGTGCAGCCGGCCTTCCTGGTCTCCCTGGCCCACGGCTATTTCGACTACCTGCCTACGCCGAAGCAGCACGAGTTGGGCGGTTACGAGACCTGGCTGGCCACCAACCGCTTGGAGCCGAAGGCC
>JAAYCB010000239.1 GCA_012744395.1 Pirellulaceae bacterium | reverse complement strand
TCTCCCTCAGCCGGCGCGGCGTCGTCTCCCTCAGCCGGCGCGGCGTCATCTCCCTCAGCCGGCGCGGCGTCGTCTCCCTCAGCCGGCGTCTCTGCTGCCTCCGCGGCGGCGGCGGCCGCTGCCGCCGCGGCTTCCTTGTTTGCCGCCCGCTGCATCGGCGGCGTGACAAGCCAGGCAAACTGCACGGTAAAATCAAACCGCCGCAGCGTCATAAAAGGCTCGATCAACTCTTCGTCCGCGGTTGCCTTGGCGCCTGCGGCCTCGGGCTCCGCCGCGGATCGCGGATCGGCGGACGGCGCGGCAGCCGCAACATCGGCTGGCGTCTCGCCGCTGCCGGCGGCCGTGGCCGCCGCGGCCCCAACGCCGGCAGCGCCAGCCAACCCTGGCCGCCTCTTCGCCAGGTCGTACATCGAGGGCCTCGCCTCTGGATTGGGGACATTGACTTCCCGCACAATCAGGGGATTGACCAGCGTTGCGTAGCTCACGCCCAGCTCGCCCATTGTGACCTCTTCGCTTTCGGCGTTTTCGCCGGTTGGCAGGATCACGATCGGCTCATCCCCGACGCCCTCCTGAATCGTCGCCTTTGGCAACTGGATGACTTGGTTGTGGAGATTGCGAATCAGCGTGTTGCGGACGTACTGGGCCCCCTGGGCAGGCCCGGCGACATCGAAATTGTGGTAGTGATAGCCGGTCAATTGGACGACCCACCCCGGGCCGCTCGGCCCGGCGATTTCCTCGTCGCCGGCAGCGCCGTCTGCGCCTGCGGCTTCGCCGTCCGCCTCTTCCGAGGCGGGAGCGCCGGCAGCCGCGGTGACATCCAACTCGGTTTCCGCCGGCGGCTCATACCAGCCGCGATCCTTCATCACCGTAAACCACGCCGCCAGATCGTCGGTCTTCTGGCAATCGATCGCGGTGATGTGCAGCTCGTTGCGATGGCTGATGTCCTCCGGCCGGGCGTCTTCCGGGTCCGAAGGCAGGCACTGGTTGATCGCCGTCAGCAGCTCCAGCCAAACGAGCCGACCTTCGACATTCCCGGTCAGGTTCGCGCCAATCTGGTTGATGCTCTTGAATTCGCTGTCCGCGGCATTGTATTCCGACATCAATCCGGCGGCCCATTTCTCAACGCGATCGGCCTCGCTTTCCGCCTTGGTCCAGGCATCGTTTTCGACGGTCGCCAGAACGCGCGAGTGGCTCACGAAGCTCAGCGTGCAACCGAGCAGCAGAATCGCCGCGGCGGCCACCGCCCACGGTTTCTTGTCGCGGATCATCCGCTCCTTGAGGAGTTCCTGCGGCAGCAGATTCGTCCGCAGCGCCGACTTCTTCAACGCCTGGACGGCCAAGCCGTAAGCCACGCCGAACGATCCGATATTCTCCTGAAACGCCGGCACGCTCAGGACTTCCGGCCCGACCATGCACGCATAGGAATCGGCCCGTTCCACCTCAAACCCGAGGTTCTGGGCCAAGTATCTCCTCAGGCCCGGCAGCTTCATCGCGCTGCCCAAGGCGACCATTCCTCCGATCTTCGCGCTGCGGTTGATGCTTGTGAAATAGCCGACCGACCGCTGGATCTCCGTCACCAGATCGTTGAAAACCGAACGCATGGCCTGGAACACAACCTTCGGGTCTTCCGCCGTGGCGGCGTTCCGCTTGAGGTGTTCCGCCTTGGCAAAGGTCAGCTTCAACTCCTTGGTCAGCGCGCGCGTAAAATGGTTGCCGCCAAGCGGGATGCTCCGCTGCCAGACGCGATGCCCGTTGGTGATCACCAGGTCCGATGCGTCCGTGCCCATCGACAGCACAATCGTCGATTCCGGTGGGTCCTCCGGATCGAAATCCTCGCGGAGCGTCTGCTGAAACCGGTCGAAGGCGATGTAATTGTAGAGCGCCAGCGGCGTCAATTGGACGACTTCGACCTCGATCCCCGCCGCCCGATAAGACTCCAACGCGCGGAACACCTGTTCGCGCTTCATCGCAAACAGGCCAACTTCCGTCTCCAACGCAAATCCCTCGATCTCCTCGCCACCACCACCAAGCGACTGGTAGTCCCAGATCACGTCGTCGAGGTCGAAGGGAATCTGCTGACGGGCCTCATAGCGGACAATCTGGGGAATCTGCTTGGTCTCGACCGGCGGCAACTTGATGAACCGCGCCAACCCATTTTGCCCCGGCACCGCAATCGCCACGCTGTCGCCGCGGACGCTGTTCCGTGACTGAAACTGCTTCAGGGCGTCGTTGATCAACTCAACCGGATCGGCCCCCGGTTGCGTCAGGAGCTTCGGATACTCGATGTAGTCAAACGCGATTGCCTCAATCTGTTCCGGATCCCCGGCCGGTCGGCAGCGAATCGCCTTGAGGGCGGCATTGCCGATGTCAACTCCCCAAACGGCGTCACTCTTGGCCATCAGACAACTCCTATTGCCCTATTCGGTGGAATCCATGGAATTTAAAAAAAATAACACGCCGCGCTGCCCGCGCTGTCCATGGCCGGCGCCGATTGGCCAGACCCTGGGCCCGAAGAGGGCAGTCCCTTTGTTCGTGGCAATTATGCTTCGAATCTCGTCAGGCAGAAAGATTCGCCGCCAAGCAGCGGGCCAACCACCGCGAACGATCACGGAAACAGGATAAGTGCGCTGAAAGCGGCTCGCTACCTTACGCCATAAAATCCATCTTATCGCCGCATTTTCCATTATGTCAACAAAATGTCGCCGCGACCGCCTCCCGGCAGGCTTCGATCGCAACCTCCGCCCGCCAAGACCAAATAACCGGCAGTCCCGTTATCGTCCGCACCACGCGCGGCTGGCTTGGGAGCGGCGCGCCTCGACTTGATGGCCCCCAGCGACTATCCTGAATGGTTTCGGCAGACTCGGCCACTCTCCCCGGTTTGACAGGTTTGGCTGGCGGACTCGCGCAAGGTGCTTCCAAATATGAAGTTAGACAGCCTTACGATCCTTCTGCCGTGCCACAGCCTGGAGGATCTATCGCTCGACCGAAGCTCCGAAGAAGCGAATCAGATCTTATCGGCATGGTCAGCATTCTACCACCCGGCACTTATCAGCCGGTTTCGAGGCCCCCCTTCCTGGCGGGGAACGGGAAACCCGCCATCGCCTCCCGACGGGCATCTCCTCGTGGTTCCACCCTGCTGCGAGGACGGACTATCCCAAGCCTGGCTCGACGCGGCGGGTACCGCGGCTGCCGTCGTGATTCGCGGGTGCAGCACGCGGGAAGAGATCGTTGCCGAAGCGCTCGGCCGCCTCGAACTGCCTGCGGGCGATGCGGAGTTGGCCGGCGATTTCCTGGCGCTTGGCTATTGCCATTTGATTGTCGAATTGCTCACGCGGCAGCTCCGCTACATGAGCAACCTCGACGAAGTCTCCTTCCGCCGAAACACGCTGGCGGCCGCCGAAAAATGGCTCGAAGGCGACAGCCAGACCGCCGCCTCGCAATTGACCAGCGCGTTTGATCTGCTCACGGAGGCTCGCGAGTATTTCTATCCCGTCGAAACACACCTTCTCGATCTGACACTTGTCGCACCGACAACGATTGGCCCGGCGCTCCGCGACGAGATCGCCCGTGCCGCCGCTGTGAATCTCGTCCTGACGGGCGAGACCCTTGAGGCGATGGCTCAAAATGCCCCCGAAACGCTCGCCACCCTGCGTCTGGCAGTCGAACAGGGGAGGGTCTCGCTGGCCGGCGGAGAATTCGCCGAACTGGAGTCTCCGCTGCTCGGTCCCGAAGCCACCCTGGCCCAATTCCGCCGGGGTCGAGAGACGTTCGAAAGACTGCTCGGCCGTGCGCCCGAGATATTCTGCCGCCGGAGGTTTGGCCTCTCGCCGCTGTTGCCCCAGATTCTCAGGAGCAGCGGATACCAGGGGGTCTGCCACTTCACGCTCGACGACGGCCGATTCCCCTCGAGCAACCAGAGCAAGATCCGCTGGGAAGGGATCGGCGCCCAGTCGATCGATGCCCTCGTGCGTCTGCCGTGTGACGCGAGTCGGGCGGGAACATTCCTCGCCCTGCCGCAGCGGCTGGGCAACGCCATGGACCTCGACCATGCCGCAACCGCTGTGTTCGCGCACTGGCCGGGAATGGCCTGTCCCTGGTATCGCGACCTGCTCCGCGCCGGCAGCTATTCGGCGGCCCTCGGCCGTTTCGTCTTGATGGACAGCTATTTCAAGGAGACTCGGTACGTCGGCCAGGCCGCGCGGCATGCGATCGACACGTATCGGCCGCCGTTCCTGCGGCAGGCCGTCGACCGCAACGATCCGGCGCCGCTGTCCCGCTGGGTCGGCGAGGCCCGTGCCGAGATCGCGCGGCACATCGAGGCATCGCTCCGCACGATGGCCGCGATGATCGCCGGCGGGCCCGTCGCCGAGACAAGCCCGGAGAACGTCGGCGAGCATCTCGGTCGCCTCCGCCGGGCACTGGGGCCCGCGGCCGCCGCTTCGCCGCACGGCTGCCTCGTGGTCAATCCTTTCTCGTTCGCCCGCAAGGTGCATGTTGAAGTCTCCGACTGGCCGCGCCTGCCGGCCACCGGCGGCCTGGTCTGGGCGGCGGCGGAACAAGATGGCTCAAAGCACCTGATCGTCGACGTGCCGCCGATGGGTTTCGCCTGGGTCGATCCCGACACGCCGGCTCCGGCGCCCGACCCGCCCGGGCGGAAAGGGCGTCTGCGCCTCTGGCGGAAAAAGTCCGCCGCGCCCCCTCCGATGGCCGAGCCGTGCGTGCTGCGCAACGAGTTTTTCGAGATCAAGCTCGATCCGGCGAGTGCCGCGATCCGTTCGATCCACGATTATCGCAGCCGCGACAATCGGCTCGCCTGCCAACTGGCCTTTCGCCGCGATCCGGCCCGCCGAATCCACAGCGACGACTGGGACGACGATCCAGACACGCTCTATTCGGTGATGGCGGCCGATGCGATCGAAGTCCGTTCGTCGGGACCGCTCACCGCCGAGCTCTTCGCCCGCGGCCGCCTCCTCGACCACGAGGGGCAACGCGTGGCCCGCTTCGAGCAGGTTCTCCGCGCCCGGCGCGGCAGCCGCGTCCTGGCAATCGATCTGGAAATCCAGCCGGAACGAATCCCGGAAGGCGATCCCTGGACGACCTATTATGCCGCACGTTTTGCCTGGAGCGATGCCAGCGCCGACCTGTTTGGAGGGCTGGGAACCGCCAGCCTCGCCCGCGAGTCGCCGCAGATCGAAGCGCCCTATTATCTCGATATTCGCAGCGAGCCGCTCCGCACCACGATCCTCACCGGCGGGCTCCCCTACCATCGCCGCCTCGGCCTCCGCAAGCTCGACACCCTGCTGATCGTGGCCGGGGAAACCCGCCGGAAGTTCCAGCTCGGTGTCGGCATCGACCTGCCCCATGCCTATCCGGCCGCGATGGAACGGCTCGCCCCGGAGACCGTCGTCCGCAACGCCGGGGCCGCTCCGGGCAACCGCACCGGCTGGCTTTTCCACCTGAGCGCGAAGAATGTCGTCGCCACGGCGTGGGAACCGATCTTCCGCGCCGACCGGGTCGAGGGCGTCCGCGTCCGGTTGGCCGAAAACGAGAACCGAGCGGTCGAGACGGTCCTGCGATGCTTCCGCCCCGTGGCCGCCGCCCGGAAGGTCGATTTCCTCGGTGGAAACGCCAAACAGCTGGCGATCGACGGGGATCGCGTCCGCTTGCAAATCGGAGGCCACCAGTGGCTCCAAGTCGAGATCGAATTTGCCCCGTAACGGCGGTCCGGACCGCCGCTACGGGCCCCGCGGTCAGGAGCGGCGCGCGATGATTGTGACCATCGATGGCCCCGCCGGTGCGGGCAAGAGCACGGTTGCCCGACGCCTTGCGCAAAGGCTTGGTTTCGGATATCTCGACACCGGCGCCATGTACCGTGCCGTCGCGCTGGCCGGCCTGCGGACGGGCGTCGCTTGGAGCAGCGACGCGGACGTCGCCCGGCTCGCCGCGACCGCCGACGTTCGCTGGCAGGGCGATCGGATCCTCCTCGATGGCGCGGATGTCAGCGAGCAGGTGCGATCCAAGGAGATCACCGCGGCCGTCGGCCGCGCGGCCGACCACCCCCTGGTTCGCCAGCATCTAGTCGCTCTCCAGCGGCGCGCGGCCGAAGGCGTCTCGCTTGTCACGGAGGGGCGCGATCAGGGCTCGCTGGTCTTCCCCGATGCCGCCTGCAAGATCTTTCTCGACGCCGCCGCCGAGGAGAGGGCCCGACGCCGCGTCGCGGACTTCCGCGAACGGGGCGAGCAGGTCGATTTCGCAGCAGTCCTGGCGGACATCAACCGCCGCGACCGGGAAGATCGGTCCCGCCCGGTCGGACGGCTGGTCAAACCGGCCGACGCCGTCACGGTGAGCACCGACGGATTGACGATCGACGAGGTGGTCGATCACTTGCAGCGGATCGCGCAATCGCGGCTCTCCGCCGAACAGTCCTGAAAATCGATCCGCGACACCCCGCGAGCGCGATTGCCGGAGGCGATCCGCTCTGATATATTGGCCGGTTGCCGGTAGTCCGCAAAAGCCCCCCTGCGGAGGGTGGCCGGGCAGGCGGCAGATGGCTTTAGCAGCGACGGGCCACCACGGGCGCTCGAACGGTTCGAACCGTCCGGATTCCGACCTTTTCAGCAACTCCGCCTCTCGCTTCTTACGACCAGGATTTCAGCATTCGGTTATGGTCAATCGCAACCTGATTCGAGGTCTCGACCTCAGCGAAGCAGAATGGGAACAGGAACTCAACGCGGCCCTCGAGGGCGTCCCGCCTGAAGAGATCGACTGGGGTGGCGAAGAGGTCAGCGTCAACCAGATCGTCCAGGGCAGCATCATCCGCGTCGAAGGTGATTTTGTCCTCGTCGACGTCGGCTACAAGAGCGAAGGAATCATCCTCCGCAGCGAATGGGAAGAGTCCGAACCTCCCCCCCAGCCGGGTCAGACGCTGAAAGTGCTCATCGAGGAAGTCGAGGACGTGGCCGGGCCGGTCGACGACGTCCGCGGGATGATCAGCCTCAGCAAGCGCAAGGCTGAGAAGATCGAAGCCTGGATGAAGGTCATGGAGACCGTTCACGAAGGCGACGTCGTCACCGGGCTGGTGACGCGGAAGATCAAGGGCGGCCTGCTTGTCGATATCGGGGTGAACGTCTTTTTACCGGCCAGCCAGGTCGACATCCGCCGCCCCTCCGACATCGGCGATTACATCGGCCGGACCGTCCAGTGCATCGTCCTGAAGATCGACGAATCCCGCCGCAATATTGTTGTCAGTCGCCGCGCCCTGATCGAGACGGAGCGGGCGGAGAAGAAATTGCAGCTGCTCAGCGTCCTCGAAGTCGGCCAGCGGCGCAAGGGCATCGTCAAGAACATCGCGGAATTCGGCGCCTTTGTCGATCTCGGCGGCATTGACGGCCTGCTGCACATTACCGACATGAGCTGGGGACGGATCAACCATCCCTCCGAAATCGTCGCCATCGACCAGGAGATCGAGGTTCAGATCCTGCACATCGACCACGAAAAGGAGAAGATCGCCCTGGGCCTGAAGCAGAAGACGCCCAGCCCCTGGGAATCGGTCGAAGAGAAGTACCCGATCGGCAGCCGCGCCAAGGGCGTGGTTGTCAACGTGATGAGCTACGGGGCTTTCGTCAAGCTCGAAGAAGGCATCGAGGGGCTCGTCCACATCAGCGAGATGTCGTGGACCAAGCGGATCAGCCATCCCAGCGAGCTGGTCCAAATCGACGACGAAATCGAGGTCATGATCCTGGGGATCAACAAGGAGAAGCAGGAGATCTCCCTGGGCATGAAACAGACCCAGGAGAATCCGTGGGACCACGTCATCGATCGCTACCCGCCGGGAACGGACGTCCACGGCAAGGTCCGCAACCTGACCAACTACGGCGCGTTCATCGAGATCGAAGAGGGCATCGACGGCTTGTTGCACGTCAGCGACATGTCCTGGACCCGCAAGATCAGCCACCCCAACGAAGTCGTGGAGAAGGGCCAGGAAATCGAATGCCGCGTGATCTCCGTCGATCAAGACCGGCGGCGGATCGCCCTGGGTCTGAAACAACTCTCGGAAGACCCCTGGGCCCGCGATATTCCCGCCAAGTATGAACCTGGCCAGCTGGTCACCGGAACGGTCACGAAGATCACCAACTTCGGCGTCTTCGTCGGCCTCCAGGATGGCCTCGAAGGGTTGCTGCACATCTCCGAACTCGCCGATCACAAGGTCGAGAATCCCGAGGAGATCGTCAAGGTCGGCGAGCAGATCGAGGTCAAGATCCTCCGCGTCGATCCCGACGAGCGGAAGATCGGTCTGTCCCGAAAACGCGTCGAGTGGGCGGAAGAAGCCGAAGCCGAGTCGGGGGCGGATACGGCCCGGTCGGCCGCCTCCGCGTCCAAGGTCGAACTGCGGGGTGGCGTCGGCGACAGCTCCGGGCCGCTCATCCAACCGATTCAACCCGTTGAAAAGGAAACCCCGCCCGCAGACCAATCGGGAGATGCCGATTCCACCGGTTCGGACGGTTAGACCCTCCGATTCGAGCGCCCTGGACGCCTCCCGACCAAGACGTCCGCCCGCATTCCCACGACCCCGTCGGGCCTATCCGCCGGGGTCGTTCTTTTCCCTACCGTCGGTGCCTCGGGCACATTCCTTCTACGGTGTCAATCCGCCGCCTTGTTGCAGAGCCCGCAAGGTTTGCGTCGATAGTTGCTCTTGACTGAGGACCTTTTGAGAAAACGGCCGCCGGGCGTTCTGACGGCCGCGGCGGGCCAGCGTCGGCAAGCGTCTTCCCAAGGGTTCCGCGCCCGCCCATAACACACCAGTGACTTTCGTGCAAATGAACGAAGCTGTGCAACGCGATTCCACGGAAACGGCCGTCCAGTCCCCCCTGGAAACCTATCTCCGTGAGATCAACGAGACTCCCCTGCTCAGCGGCAATGACGAGCAGGAACTGGCGATCGCCATCGGCGAGGGATGCCCCGAGGCCCGCGACCGGATGGTCCGCGCCAACCTCCGCCTCGTGGTCAACATCGCGCGCGGCTACACCGGCAAGGGACTCGGACTCCAAGACCTGATCGAGGAGGGCAACCTCGGCCTGCTCCGCGCTGTCGAAGGCTTCGATCCGGCCATGGGCACGCGGTTCTCGACCTACGCCAGCTACTGGATCAAGCAGTCGATCAAGCGGGCGCTGATCAACTCCGCCAAGACCATCCGCATCCCCGCCTACATGGTCGAGCTGCTCTCCAAGTGGCGAAGGGCCAGCTCGCGGCTCGGGGAAGAACTCGGGCGGACCCCAACGGCGGAAGAAATCGCCCGCGTCCTCGGCCTCCCCCGAAAGAAACTCCCGATCATCAAGAAAGCCATCCGCATCTACAACCTCACGCCCCAGACCGATCAGCCCGACGCCGGCTGGTCGCTCGGCGAAATCGTCATGGACGAGCGCAGCCGCACCCCCGAGGAAGAACTCGTCGAACACGACAATCTCAAGCACGTCATGCGCCAGATGGAGACCATGGACTCCCGCGAGGCGACCGTTCTGCGGATGCGATTCGGACTCGACGACAACGAGCCGCGAACCCTCAAGGAGATCGGCGAGACGCTCGGGCTGACCCGCGAACGGGTCCGCCAGATCGAAACGGAAGCACTCAACAAGCTCGCCGAGAGCCTCGATGGTCCGCCCGTCACGTAGAACGGGATTCATTCCGTTGGTCGGAGAACGGAGTTCACTCCACCTCGGCGGATTCCCCAGCTCCCGCTCTGCTGGTTGCCGCGCTGCAACTTCTCTGAGTCCCCAACTCCAGCTTGGGGACCTCCAGCCTTCGCCGCGGCACTGCTGCCAGCCCGCCGCTCCGTTTCGGCGCGATGGACGGTTCCGGCTTCGAAACCATCCGCGTTCCGTGGAACCAGCGTGGCGCGGGTCCGCTCCGCACCACCCTGCCGGGCATCGCTGCGGTGGCGCCCGCAATATCTGCCTCCGCCAAGGGAACCGCCGGCAACGCACCCCGTCACGCGGGCCGCCCCAAAACAGACAATTTCTAGTAGCTTGTTGGAGGGTCTTGATATCGGCGCGCCTGCCGGCAATACTCACTCTTGTCAGGTCGCCGGTGAGGAGGACCGGTGGCCGCACAAAAACGCGCAACCCCGCGAACGATCGCCAGGCGGATGAATCGGTGGCGTCTGGCGATTCGGCCCGGACGTGGGAGGAAGCAGGCCCGGCTGGCGTTGGGCCCGGCAACGCTCGGGCCAGTCGCCCCCGCACGAGCCTTCAATGCTTATTCCTACCACGCCACACTTAACGCTCATTGGGGGTGCGATAATGCACTACAGGGCGGATATTGCGTCGACCGGGTCTTTGGATCGGCGCCGCCGCGTTTTTGGGGCGGCCCCATGGAACGTCGGGCGGAACGTTGCATGGCGGCGATTTGCTGGCAACAATTGTAGGGTCTGCGTTTCCTGCAACGCAATTCACGACAGCTAGTGGATTCACAACGGCCTGCAAGGTGGTTCTACCAAGGGTCCCGAGAGGCTGGTGGGCCTGCGTTAAACTCAGCCAGGTGTGAGGTGACTCGTGATCAGAACAAGGGCGATTCTACTTCTCGTGCTCGTGTTGGCATCCTCAGGCTCGTTTGCGGTCGGATTTGCGATCGGAGCGGACAACGCCCAGGCGGCGCAAGCGGCTGCCGCCGCCTCCGATCGCGCCACCCCGGCGGATAACGATCAGGTGGCCGCCGCCAGGCAGGCATACCAGGCAGCGGATGAGACGGCCAAGTCGGCGGAAGCCGCGGTCGCCCCGCTCAGGACCGCCTTGCAGAAGGCCGACGCGGAATACGCCAACGCGAGCAAGGCAGCGAATACGAAACGGCAGCAGGCGACGGATGCGAAGAATCTGGCGGGCGAGCCCGGCGCCGAGGCGCTCAAGCAAGCCGAGTCGAATCTGCCCGTTGTCACCAAGGCCCTGGCCGACGCGATCGCCGCCAAACCCGCCTTGGACAAGGCGTTGGCCGACGTCCGCGCCGAGGCGCTCCCGTTGCAGCAAGCCTACGAAGCGGCCGAGAAGGCCGCCCTGGAGGCGGAAGCCGCGGCGAAGGCCGCCCAGGACGCGGCCACCAGGCTCGACATGGAGGCCAAGACCGCCAGGGCCGACGCGGCAGCCAAGCGCAGAGCGGCCAACAACGTGAAGGCCGCCCTCGCCAAGGCTCGGCAGAGTGAGCAGCGGGCGGAGGCTCGGGCAGCAGCCGCTGCCCAGAGACGGACCGAAGCGGAGGCAGAGAAGAAGAAGGCCGACGAACGCCTGGCCAGTGCCAAGGCCCAGGTTGCCGCCGCCACCACCGCCTCGGCGGCAGCCGAAAAGGCCGCCCAGGACGCCGAGGCCCATGCCAAGGCGGTTTCCGCCGATGCCGCCAAGCCGGAGGAGGAGAAGAAGGCCGCCGCCGACCAGGCCGCCGCCAAACGCAAGGCGGCCAACGAGGCGAAGGCGGCCCTCGCCCAGACGAAGGCGGCCCAGCACGATGCCCAGAACCAGGCCGACGACGCGGCAGCCAAGCTCAACCAGGCGATCGAGCAGGAAAAGAAAATCGACGCCGCCTTGACCGACGCCAAGAACCAGGTAGCCGCCGCCAGCATGGTGCTGCCGCCAGCCGAAGAAGCGGCCGACCAGGCGGCGCGCGCCGCGGAGCAAAAGGAACAGGCGGCGGCCCAAGCCGCCGGAAAGCGCCGCGCGGCGGCCGATGCCACGACTGCCCTGGCGCAAGCGGAGCAGGCGCAGCAGCAAGCGGAGCCCCAGGCCGCGGCGGCAGCCAAGAAGCTGGCCGAACTCCAGTCGCAAGCCGCCGCCCCCGCCGAAAAGCTCGCCGCGGCGGAAGCGGAGAAGAAGGCGGCCGACGAGCGCCTGGCAGCCGCCAAGAAACAACTCGCCGCGACCACGGCCGCCAGCCAGGCGGCCCAGGAAGCGGCCAAGGAACTCATCCAGCTCGATGCGGCGAGCAAGCAGGCCGCGGCGTTGGCGGCCGACAAGCGCAAGGCGGCCGATGCGGCCAAGGCGGCCCTGGCCCCGGTGCAGCAGAAGCTGGAACAGGCGGCAACCCAGGCCAACGCCGCCGCGCAAAGCGTGACCACGGCCGAAGCGCGGAAAAAGGCCGCTGAAAAGGCCCTCGAAGACCTCAAGAAGCGGATCGCCGCGGCCAAGCAATCGCACGTGGCCGACGACGAAGCGGCCGACCAGGCGGAAGCCGTGGCCGCTCCGTTAAAGGAGAAAGCAGGCAAGGCCCGCGCCGCCTACGCGGCCGCCGTGAAGGCCGCCGAGGACAAGCGCGCCCTGGCCAACCAAGCTAAGGCCGAGTTGTACCGCCTGCTTGCCGCCAGGCGGGTGGCAAGCGTCATGGATCGTCCCGATCCGCCGAAACCGGCCGGCCGGATCGATGAAATCGTCTTCGCCAAGCTCAAGGCGCTGGGCATTCAGCCGGTGCTCTGTTCCGACGCGGTGTTTGTCCGCCGCGCCTATTTGGACGTGACGGGCAAGCTGCCGACCGCCGAAGAGGCGAAGACGTTCATCCAGGATGCGGACACGAACAAGCGCGTCGCGCTCGTCGATCGCCTCCTTGAACAGCCCACGCATGTCGATTATTGGGCGATGAAATGGAGCGACGTTCTGCGAATCAAGGCGGAGTTTCCCGTCAAACTCTGGCCCAACGCGGCCCAGGCCTATTACCGATGGGTGTGGCAGTCCATTTCCCAGAACAAGCCGTACGACCAGTTCGCCCGGGAACTGCTCACCTCCAGTGGGAGCAATTTCCGCGTTGGCCCGGTCAACTTCTACCGCGCCATCCAGGACCGGACCCCGCAGGGCATCGCCTCGGCCGTGGGGCTGGCACTGATGGGCGCGCGGGTCGACTTCTGGACGGAAGACCGGCGTGCCGGCATGGCCGCGTTCTTTTCGCAGGTCGGCTACAAGCCGACCAGCGAGTGGAAGGAGGAGATTGTCTTCTGGGACCCACTCAACTCGACCGCCGTGCCCGACTGCAACGCGCCGGGCGTCGACTCCGTGGCGGAAGCGGTCGCCGTCACCAACCAGATTCCCCAGGCGCTGGCTGCGCCGCTGAGCGAAAACGGGCCGCTGGCGGCCGTTTTTCCGGACGGTGCCAAGACCACGATTCCGTCCAGCCGCGATCCGCGCGAGGTGTTTGCCGAGTGGCTGATTCGCCCGGACAATCCCTGGCTTGCCAGGTCGATCGTCAACCGCACGTGGGCCTGGGCGATGGGACGCGGCATCATCCACGAGCCCGACGACATTCGGGACGACAACCCGCCCAGCAACCCCGAACTGCTGGCGTACCTGGAGAAGGAGTTGATCTCCAGCGGCTACGATCTGAAGCACCTGAAGCGGCTGATCTTCACCTCGACCACGTACCAGTTTTCCTCGATCCCAAGGGTCCAAACGCCGGAAGCGCGTGCCAACTTCGCCAGCTACTTGTTGCAGCGCGTCGAGGCCGAAGTGCTGATCGACATGCTCAACCGGATCACCGGCAGTTCGGACCTCTATACCAGCGCTGTTCCGGAACCCTTCACCTATATCCCCAAGGGCATGCCCGCGGTCGCGCTGGCCGACGGGAGCACGACCGATTCCTTCCTCACGCTGTTCGGGCGTTCGGCCCGCGCCACGGGGATGGAAAGCGAGCGCGTCAGCGAACTCGCCTCGTCCCAGTGGCTGCACATGCTGAATTCGGGCCATGTACAGAACAAGCTCCAGAGCGGCCCCGCGCTTGCGGCATTGCTCTCCGCGGGCGGCCAACCGAAGGAGATCGTGGAGAGGCTCTACCTGGCAATCCTCTCACGATTGCCCACGGATGCTGAGGTACAGGCAGCGGAGGAATACGCCAAGGCCGGAGTCGTCAAAGGGCGCGACGTCTGGATCGATCTCTCCTGGGCGCTGATCAACAGCCCCGAGTTTCTTCTGCGGCATTGATTGTTTACCGATCCGCTGACACGTAACACGGAACCATCGGTATTCTGGCACGACAGTCGAATGGGAGCGCGAGAAGGAGTGACATGATGAGTGCAAGCCACAACCCGGACAAGCGAGGGCATTTCTCCCGCCGCGAGGCGCTGCGGCGCGGCGCGCTGGGGGCGGCCGGCGCGATCGCCGGCGGCGGCGCGCGGCGCCGCGTCTCGGCCGCCGAGGCCGAGAAGACGCCGGAACAGAAAGCCGCGGAGGATAAGGCCGCCCGAGACGAGGCCGCCAAGGCCAAGGCCAAGAAAGGCCAGACCAAGTCGGTCATCCAGATATTCTTGTGGGGCGGGATGTCGCAAAACGACACCTGGGACCCGAAGCCGGGCACGGGCTACGACTACTTGGGCGAGTTCGACAAGTTCATTCCCACCAACGTCGAGGGAATCCAAGTCAGCGCGCTGTTCCCGCAACTGGCCAAGCAGGCCGACAAGTTCTCCCTGATCCGCAGCATGACCCATGGCAACAACGGCCACGAGACGGCGGCCTACTTGATGCAGACCGGGCACAAGCCCGGCGGGCGGCTCGCCTACCCCAGCGTGGGCGCGATCTTCACCTTCTTCAAAAAAGACCAGTACAAGGGGCTGTTGCCCCCGTACATCGTCATGCTCCAGGCGGCGGGGAGGTTCTCCGAGGAGGGATTCCTCGGCCCCGCGTACAAACCCTTCGCCACCGGCGGCGATCCCAACGCAGACCGCTTCGAAGTCCAGGGAATCGTCAACCGGGGGATCGATGATCGGCGGCAGAAGGCCCGCCGCGAATTGCTCGACAAGATGAATCTCTTGGGGTTCGGCCTTGCCGATGCCCCAGAGATGACCGAGGTCGAAACGGCCAAGCAGAAAGCCTACGGACTGATCCTGGGCCAGGGCAAGGAGGTCTTCAATCTCCAGAACGAGTCCGCGGCAATCAGGGACCGCTACGGGCGGAACACGTTCGGGCAGGAGTGCCTGGCCGCGCGGCGGATGGTCGAGGCCGGCGTCCCCTACATCACGATCAGCTTCCCCGGGGGTTGGGACACGCACGCCAACCACTTCGCCACGATGCGGCGGCAATGCCCCATGCTGGACCAAGGATTGGCAACGCTGCTGGCGGACCTGAGTGAACGCGGCCTGCTCGACAGCACCTTGGTCTGGTGCACCGGCGAGATGGGTAGAACGCCCAAGGTTTCCTGGGAGCCGCCCTGGAACGGCGGGCGGCATCACCATGGGGCGGTCTTCACCGTGCTCGTCGCGGGGGGCGGATTCAAGGGCGGGCGCGTCGTCGGCGCGTCCGATGAAAAAGGTGAACAAGTCAAGGAACGGCCCGTCTATCCGGCGGACCTGTTGGGCAGCATGTACCTGCTGGCCGGCATCGACGCCGGCGCCAAGCTGCCCCATCCCTGGGGATTGGATGCCTACGTGTTGGACACCGAGAATGAAGGCATGCGGTCGGCCGGGATGCTCGAGGAGATCATGTAGGCATCCGTGGTATTCGGCGATTGCGGGCGAGCGGGCGGCCGCCAGGCTCTGTCCGCCGCGCCCGAGCGCGGCACTGGCAGCATTTTTGCCGATGCCGAAACGGCAACAATGGAGGAACTCAATGAGTAGTTTCCAAAGGCTTCCGATCCTGGCACTGGCAATTCTCGTCGCCGCGGCTTCAGCGGCCCGGGCCCAATCCCAGTACATCGGCTATGTCTATCCCGCCGGAGGCCAGCAGGGCACGACCTTCCCGATCAGGCTCGGTGGACAAGGGCTCGCCCAGGTCTCGGGGATCATCGTCAGCGGGGAAGGCGTTTCCGCGCGGATCGTCGATTACTACCGGGTGATGAACAACCAGGAACTCAGCTTGCTCCGGCAGCAGCTGAACGAGTTGAAGAAGGCGCCCACGGAGGTCGACGACGCGATGGCCGCCAGGATGGCCTCGTTCGAGTTTCCCGCGCCCATCGGCCCGGATGCCGGAACCGTCGAGGTCCAAGGGATCGTCTGCCCGGCCTGCGGACGCCTCAATCCGCTCGATGCCACCGTGTGCAGCAACTGCAATGCGAATCTCCCGAAACCCAAAGCCCCCAAACCGGGCGAAACGGAGGCCAAGGCCAAACCGCCCGAGACCAAGAAAGAGCTGGCAAAGCAGCATCTCATCAAGCGGATTGAAATGCGGTTCGCCGAGGATGAACGCACCCCGGCTGTTCGCTCCCAGACCGAACTGGTCTTCGCCGAGGTCACCGTGGCCTCCGACGCAAAACCGGGCCGGCGAGAGATCCGCGTGGTCACCAGGCGGGGCGTCTCCAATCCGCTTCCCTTCTACCTCGGCCAGGTGCCCGAGGTTGCCCGCAAGCCGATGAAAACCTGCCCGCTGCCGGTCCTCGGCAAGGAACACCTGGCCCAGCGCAAGAGGCCGCCGGAAGAAGAAGAAATGAGCATCATCCTGCCCTGCACGATGAACGGCCAGATTGCCGCGGGCGAGGTGAACCGGTATCGCTTCGAGGCGGCCAAGGGACAGCGCCTGGTGATCTCCGCCAAGGCCCGCGACCTGGTCCCCTACGTGGCCGACGGCGTTCCCGGTTGGTTTCAGGCCGTCCTGAGGCTCTGCGACGCCCAGGGCAGGGAACTGGCATACAACGATGATTTCCGTTTCAACCCCGACCCGGTGATCTACTTCGAAGTGCCCGAGGACGGCGAGTATCTGCTCACGATCAACGAGGCGCTGTACCGCGGCCGCGAGAGTTTCGTCTATCGGATCACCATCGGCGAGCTGCCGTTCGTGACCGGCATCTTCCCCCTCGGCGGCCGCGCGGGCGAACCGGTCAAGATTCAAATCGATGGCTGGAACCTGGACCAGGCAACCATCGCGCCGCCCCCCCAAGACGCCAAGCCGGGCGTCCACCTGCTCGCCGCCGCCGCCGGAGATCTCCTCTCCAACCACGTCCCCTTCGCCTTGGGGACGTTGCCCGAGTGCCTCGACAACGAGCCCAATGACGAGCCGTCCAAGCCGCAAAAGGTGAATCTCCCGGTCGTCGTCAATGGCCGAGTGGATCGGCCCGGCGACTGGGACGTCTTCGAAGTGGAAGGGCGCGGCGGCGAGACAATCGCCGTGGAGGTGCACGCCCGCCGGCTCAACTCCCCGCTCGACTCCTTCGTCAAGGTGGCCGGCGCCGACGGCAAAGTGATTGCCCTGAACGACGATCACTTCGACGCCGCCTCGGGAATGAACACCGACCACGCCGATTCCTACCTGATGGTCAAGCTCCCCGCCGACGGCAAGTACTTCGTCCATCTCGGCGACACGCAGCGGCGCGGCGGAAACGAGTACGCCTACCGGCTCCGCATCAGCCAGCCGCAACCCGATTTCGACTTGCGTCTGACCCCTTCGCGGATCGTCGTCCGCGGCAAGAGCTCGGCCGCGGTGACCGTCTACGCCATCCGCAAGGACGGCTTCGCCGGGCCGATCAAGCTGAGCTTCCAGGACTTGCCGGAGGGGCTCGAATCGTCGGGCGCCACGCTCGCCGCCGACAAACAGGTGGCAACGCTGGCGGTCAAGACCAGCTTGGCGGCGATGGAAGGACCGGTCAACCTGACCGTACTGGGCAGCGCGAAGATCGGCGACCGGGAAGTCGTCCACGAGGCCGTGCCGGCCGAAGACAAGATGCAGGCGTTCCTCTGGCGGCATCTGTTGCCCGCCGAAGACCTGCCGGCCCTGGTCTACGATCCGTCCTACCAACCACCCGCCGATCGCGTTCGCCCGCCGATCCGCGATGAGGACCGGCCGAAGGACTCGCAGCGCACGCTCCGCAGGGCCTCGGTCGACTACTACCTGCGGCAGATCGGACTCCTCTACCAGGAATGGTTCTTCACGGACGAATTCGTCAATCGCGAGATCGCCAGCATCGAGGCCCGTCTGATTCAATGAGGAAGACAGCCAAGGCAAGGATAAGACGGATTCTTCATGAGCCAATCGTCAACCCGACGCGTAAGCCAGGCATCCTAACCCGACGCGTAAGCGAGGCATCCTAACCCGACGCGTAAGCGAGGCCCGGTAGCCTGACGCGTTTACGACAGCGCGCGACACTCGAAGAATCCCCGGCCGATAATCCGCGATAAGACGGGAACCCGTCCGAACATCGGGATCGTCCTTTTTTGCGCTCCGGCGCGCCGCGTGAACGCGAGCCTCCGTTGGCCTTACTTCGACTGTTCGTCCAAAACACTCTGGATCTCGCCGCCGCGCAAGAGAACAAGGAGCGATGGAATCGCGCGGCAAGTCTCCCTCAACGTCCGCCGGCGACGTCCGTCGCCCCCGAGCCGCCGATCCGCTTGCGAATCGACCTTCGCTGGCGGGCGAGGAACCGCGTCACCGGTCTCTTGACGTGGAGAAAGAGCGCCAGTTGGGCGTTGGAGACGCCTGCGCAGCGCCTGCCACAGACGACCGAGTGCAGGCGATATCCGTCGAGGCGAACCTCCCGGAAACGGTCCGGCTTGCTTGCCGCAAGGAACACGCCGGGCGCGATCGGGTCCGACTCGATCACCCCGATCGCCATGTCGGCAAACAGGACCGCGATGTCTTCCGGCTGATAGCGCCAGAAGTCGCATGGGTAGCCATGATAGCGGAACCCGATCGAACGCGTGGTCGCCAGCAGGATCCCGCCGGCGGCAAGAACTCCCTTCAGGTTGCCGACGGCGCCTCGCCAATCGCGAACGTGCTCGAGCACCTCGGTGCAGACGACGGCATCGAAACGCCCGGCTCCGAACCGCTCAACAAGGCCGCCGATATCGCAGATCAGGTCAACCCCCGGCCCCGGCGCGATATCGACCCCCAGATATTCGCTCGGCTGCATGCTCTCCACCAGCCGCCGCGCCGATCCGTTGATGTTCCGCGCGCCGACTTCAAGTACGCGCCGGCCTCGCACAGCGCTTTCGGCGAGGTGGGCTTGGACGAACTGGAGGCAGGCGTGGTTGCACACGGCGTTCGAAACGTTGGCGGCCTGGGCAATTCCATTCAGCGCGGCGGCCGTCGGCCGGGCCGCTTGCCGTTCACACGGCTATGATCGTCGAACCCGGCCGCCGATTCAAGGGCGCAATCCGGGAATCAGCGGGAGCCGCCACTGGCCAGCCAACCGGGCGATTGCGTAGAATCGGCAGTGGTCCGCCCCGCGGGGGCGGCCGGCGATCGAAACAGCGCCGCGCGGGGATCGAGGCAACCCGGCCGCTTCGGGCTGCCTGGCCGTCGGGCGGGACGCCAACGAACAAGCGAGGCACTTGATGAAGCACGACAACAGCCAGCGGATTTTTGCCCGGGCAATCCGGTTGATGCCCGGCGGAGTGAACAGCCCCGCCCGGGCCTTTGGCGCGGTCGGCGGCCAGCCGATCGTCTTCGCGCGAGGGGAGGGCGCCCGGCTGTTCGACGTCGACGGCAACAGCTACATCGACTACGTCGGCTCCTGGGGGCCGATGATTCTCGGCCACCGCCACCCGGCCGTGATCGCGGCCCTGGAAGAAGCGCTGGCGCGCGGGACGAGCTTCGGCGCGCCGACCGAGGCGGAAAACGAACTGGCCGAGTTGGTCATCGAGGCGGTTCCCTCGATCGAGAAAATCCGCCTGGTCAACTCCGGCACGGAAGCCACAATGAGCGCGATCCGGCTGGCGCGCGGCTACACCGGGCGGGAGATGATCGTGAAATTCGCCGGCAATTATCACGGCCATGTCGATAGCCTGCTGGTGGCCGCCGGCAGCGCGGCGGCGACGTTCAGCGTGCCGAACTCGCCGGGAGTGACCGCGGGAACGGCCAAGGACACGCTCGTGCTCCCCTACAACGACCCCGGGGCCCTCGAGCAGGCCTTCGCGTCGCATGGCGATCGGATCGCGGCGGTAATCGTCGAGCCGGTCGCCGGCAACATGGGCTGCGTGACGGCTCGGGCGGAATTCCGCCAGGCCCTGCGGGGATTGACGGAGCGGCACGCCGCGCTGCTGATCTACGACGAGGTGATGAGCGGTTTCCGCGTGGCCTACGGCGGAGCCCAGGCCGCGCTGGGAGACCGGCCCGACCTGACCACCCTCGGCAAGATCATCGGGGGCGGTCTGCCGGTCGGCGCCTATGGGGGCCGGGCGGAGATCATGGATCACGTCCTCCCCGCCGGCGGAGTCTTCCAGGCCGGCACGCTCAGCGGCAACCCCTTGGCCGCCGCGGCCGGAATCGCCACGCTCAAGGTCCTCCGAGACGGCAACCCGTATCCGCGCCTCCAGCAGCTTGCCACGCGTCTGGTATCCGGCCTGGAGGGCGCGGCCGGGCGGGCCGGCATCCCCGTCTCGATCGGCTGGTTCCAGGCGATGATGACCCTGTTCTTCAGCGGCGAGGATGTCGTGGACTGGGAGACGGCAAGCCGCTGCGACACGCGCCGCTACGCCCGCTATTTCTGGGGACTGCTCAACCGCGGCGTCTACATGCCGTGCAGCCAGTTCGAGGCCCTCTTCCTGTCGGCCGCCCATACGGAGGCCGATATCGACCAGACGGTGCGCGCCGCGGAAGAGGTCTTCGCTGAACTGGCCAGTCCCGACGCCTGACCCAGAGCCCCGCGGCATGAATCGATGGTTTCAAATCGGGGGGACCGCACGCCCCGCCGGCCTCGTTGCCGGTTCGGGCGGCTGGGCGGACGTTCCGGCCGAATATGTTGCGGAAAAGGAAATCGCGTGGCAGCCTTGCGTTACCTCGCGCTGACTATTAGAATGCGGTTCGTGGGTCGCCGGAGGCCCGTGCTGGCCCGGCAGCAACAAAACGACAGCCCCCGCCGGGGTGTCCAGAAGACGCGGTGGTGGCTGCGTTCGGGCGCGGGTCGGGTTTCCGGGGTAATCCGAGGTAGACCACGCATTGCCGATGATCTGCTGAACCGGGGTGTGGCGCAGCCTGGATAGCGCGTCTGACTGGGGGTCAGAAGGTCGCTGGTTCAAATCCAGTCACCCCGAC
>JAAYCB010000021.1 GCA_012744395.1 Pirellulaceae bacterium | reverse complement strand
TGGAGATAACCGAAAGCGGCGATGAATCGCCGCACTCCAAGGGGGCCTGCGAGCACCCGCGCTACTCGACGCCGAACCGGTGCATCGTCACCTCGTGAAACGTCTCTCCGGGGCGCAAAACGGTCGTGGGGAAGCTGGGCTCGTTCGGCGAGTTGGGAAAGTGCTGTGTCTCCAGGCAAAGTGCTGGGTGTGAACCGAATTGCCGGTCGCCACGGGTGAATTTCATCCCTCGGGCCGTATAGAGCTGCACGCCCGGCTGGGTGGTATAGACTTCCATCACGCGGCCGCTGGTCGGCTCTTCCACTTGAGCGGCCAGCGCCAGCCGCTCGCCGGCCGTCTTGTTCAGCACGTAGCAGTGGTCGTAGTTCTCGTCGTCGACCTGGGCGATCCGCGAGCCGATCGCGTGCGGCTCGGTGAAGTCCATCGGGGTGTCGGCGACCGGATCGATCCGCCCGAGTGGAATCTTGGCCTCGCCGGTTGGCAAGTAGCGGTCGGCGTTGATCGCGAGCCGGTGGTCGAGGACGTCGCTGCGTCCTTTAAGGTTCCAATAGGCGTGGTTGGTCAGGTTCAGGTGCGTTGGCTTGTCGGTCGTGGCGGTGTATTCCATCCAGAGCTCGTTTTTGTCGGTCAGCCGGTAGAGCACCTCGACCTGGAGCGTGCCGGGGAATCCTTCGTGGCCGTCGGGGCTGGTCAGTGAGAGCTTGACGCCGGCGGAGTCGGGCGTCTGGAGCGGCTCGGCCTTCCAGACCTGGGTGTGGAATCCGGTCTTGCCGCCATGGATCTGGTACGTCGGCGCGTTGGCCGCCAACTCGACCTGTTTTCCGTCCAAAACGAACCGGGCCCCGGCAATGCGATTGGCAAACCGCCCGACGACGGCGCCGAGGACCGAAGGGCGCTGGAGGTAGGCGGCCGGGTCGTCGTGGAACAGCGTGACGTAGTCGAAGGCGCCGCTGCGATCGGGGACTTTCACGGAGGTGAGCATCGCTCCGCAGGTGAGCACCTTGGCTTCGAGCCCGGCGGAATTCATGAGCGTGTACTGTTCGACCGTAGCGCCGCTGAGCGTCTGGCCAACGGTTTGCTGTGCAACGGTAGGCATACTGGTGGTTCCTCCGGGGGGCTGTGCCAGGGCATTTATGGTGGGAGTGTCTAACACGAAGACTGACAGGGCCAATAAGGTGCAGGCGCGCATCGGCTTTCTCCCGCGGATTGTCTTGGCTTTCGTAAACATGCTGGCAGATCCGCAGAACGGAATTCTAGCGTCTCTCGCTCTTCCCGCGAAGCGGCACGCGCGCCCGCCAGACATCACCCCTCGTACTCGGCCCCGGAAAGACTCGGATTTCGATCCGAAGTCGAGCCGGCTTTTGGACCACACCTTCGGGCCAGCCAGCGTCCCGCCGTTGAAGGGTCCCCAAAGGGTCGCGGCGTGCCCAGGTGCACGGTTCGGGCAAAGCGTTTGCATATTGTTCATCCGTACATCGCGCCTGCTTTTTCGCGCATTTTTTGTATTACCTACTTGATTTCGCCACGGAATACTACTAGCGTTACCCCTAATATTCGTGGTTGTTCCGTGCGCGGGCTGGCGGCGTTTCCTGGCTCGTCCGGTTTTTTGGGCGCGGAGGCCCCCTTGGAGTGCGGCGGTCCATCGGTCGCTTCTGGCCGCATTGCAGCCTTTGAACGCGGCCGACAGGCCGCACCGCGGCGACAAGGCGCCGCACTCCAAAGACAACGCAGTTTTCGGACTTTGCCCCACAACCGGAAGAGC
>JAAYCB010000238.1 GCA_012744395.1 Pirellulaceae bacterium | reverse complement strand
CGGGTGTCGCGGCAGGTATTGGCGAGAAACCTCGTCCGCCGTCGGCCGCCGCTGCTTCGCCGCTGCCGCCGGAGCCTGTGCCGGAAGCTGCGCGGCCAGAAGCGTCAAGACGAGAATCGCTGCAACTCCACCGGGTGTCCATCGTGCTGCGTGCATGGATGCGCTCCCAAGAAAGCTTGGTCGGTTTGTCGTTCGTGAATTCTGATCGATGCCGTGGTCAATCAGCTCTCAGAGCCAGGTCGACGGCCGCCTCGGCGTGCAGCCTGGTCGTGTCGAAGATCGGGACCTGGCAATCCCCAGCGCCGACGAGCAGGCCGATCTCCGTGCACCCAAGAATCATCCCTTCGGCGCCGCGGCTTGCCAGGTCCCCCATGATCCCGACGAAGTCCTCCCTGGAGTCCGGTTGGACCTTGCCAAGACATAGTTCCTCATAGATCACCCGGTGCACGCGACATCGTTCGGCCTCGCCGGGCACGATCACCGACAGCGAGTGCCGGTCCGTCAGGCGGACCTTGTAGAAGTCATCTTCCATCGTGAAGCGGGTTCCCAGCAGGCCGACCGTCCGCAAGCCGCGAGCGATCACCCTTTGGGCCGTGGCGTCGGCGATATGGAGCAGCGGAATCCGCACATGCCGCTGGATATCGTCCGCCGTCTTGTGCATCGTGTTCGTGCAAAGCACGAGGAAATCGGCCCCGGCGGCTTCCACCGATCGGGCGGCGTTCGCCATCTGCCGGCCGGCCTCTTCCCAACACCCTGCCTGTTGGAGCGGCTCGACGTCGGCGAAATCCACCGAGTGCATGATGCACCTGGCGGAATGCAGGCCGCCGAGCCTCTCCTTTACCAACTCGTTAATGATCCGGTAATATTCGAGGGACGACTCCCAGCTCATACCGCCGATCAATCCAATCGTCTTCACGATGCCTGTTCTCGATTACTTCTTCCACATCGGCGGCAGATCGAGGTCCGATTTCGGAATCTCCCGCAAACACATGAACCAGTCGAGGCACCTGGCGGTTTCCTTGCCCTGGACGCGTTCTTGGGCGGCACCGCAGGAGCCCGGCGGCGGGACAATCACCTCATCGCCCGGCTGCCAGTCGGCGGGCGTGGCGACCTGATGCTTGTCGGCCGTCTGCAAGGCCACGATCATGCGCAGGATCTCCTGAAAGTTCCGCCCCATGCTGGAAGGATAATACAGCACCGCGCGGACTTTCGCCTCGGGGTCCATGATGAACACCGCGCGAACGGCATGCGAATCATCGGCAGCCGGCTGGACCATCCCATATTTGCCCGCCACGTCCATCTTCAGGTCGGCGATTACGGGAAACGTGACTTCGACGTTTTCCATCCCCTTGTACTTGATCTTCTCCTTGATCGTCCGCAACCAGGCGATGTGGCTGAAGTTGCTGTCGATCGACAGTCCGATCAGCTTGCAGTTGATCGCCTCGAACTGCGGCATCAGCGTGGCGAAGGTCATGAACTCGGTCGTGCAGACCGGCGTGAAGTCGGCGGGGTGGCTGAACAGGACCACCCATTTGCCCTTGTAGTCCTGGGGAAACCGGATGGGGCCTTGCGTCGTCACGGCCTCGAAACCGGGAGCCTGTTCGCCAATCAGGGGAATTCTGGCGCCTTGCGTTTCGCAAGCCGCGGACGATGTTTCCTGGGTACTGTTCACGTCTTGAAATCCTTATGTGGTTAGAACACGGTAATTAGCGGCGACTTGCGTCGCGCGATCGAGCGTTCCAGCAGGCACTCCTCCCGGAGCGCATCGCCCGATGGAGGCATGCCCGGCCGGCGGGCATGCCTCCGCGGAACATCCGCCGCGGGCCATCGCGACCCGGTCAACGGAGGTGTTTAGAGGCAACGCAAAAACGTCACCAGGTCCTGCTTTTCCTCCTCGGTGAGCCCCGTCTCCAGGACAACGTCATGGAACTCCACCGTGTCTTCCAATGTGAGAAGCCGTCCATCGTGGAGGTAGGGGGGCGAATCCTTGATGCCGCGGAGCGGGAAGGTCTTGATCGGGCCGTCGCCGGTCGCGATCCGACCGTGGTACTCATGCTGCTCGAAGAACCGCTCCGTGTGCAGGTTGTGCATCAATGTGTCGGTATAGTATGGCGGCTTGTGGCACGCCGCACAGCGGCCGCGCTCGAAGAAGACTTTCTGGCCGCGCAACTCCGACGGAGTCGCCTTCTTCGCATCGAGCATCCCCAGTACGTTCAATTTCGGCGCCGGGGGGAAGTCGAGAATCGACATGAACTCGGACATGAAATGAACCTGGCTGCCGCGTTCCAGAACATTCACGCCCTTCTTCGCGGCGATCACCGGGTCGCCGTCGAAATACGCCGCCCGCTGCTCGAATTCGGTGAAGTCCTCGATGGTCTTCAGGGCCCTCTGCGAGCCGAACAAGCGCTGAACATTGACTCCTCGCAACGTGGGGGTATCGAGGCGGTGGCGAAACGCCTGGGGGCGAATATCGCCGACCAGGTGCGTCGTCCCATTGGAGTGGCCGTTGACGTGGCAGTCGAAACAGGTCACTCCCATGCTCGGCTTCAACGACCGCCGATCATCCGTGGCGTTGAACTGCTGTTGGGGGAAGGGAGTCACCAGCAACCGCAATCCCTCCAACTGCTTGGGGTTCAGAATCCCGTTGAACAGGTCGAAGTAGTTTTGCAGCGTCACCACCTGGCCCTGGGAGACATCGCCCAGGTCCGTTCGGGTCGTCAGATAGATGGCGGGCGGGAACTCGGGGAGCAGGTGCTCCGGCAGGTCGAAGTCCAGATCGAAGCGGGTCAGGTCCCGGCCTTCCTGCTTCTGGATTTCCTCGATCTGGTGGTTTGGGAAGACCATCCCCCCTTCCGGATGATTGGGGTGCGGCAGCGGCAAGAAGCCTTTCGGCCAGAGCCCTTTTTCGCGGATTTCCTCGGGCGACATGGCGGCCAACGCTTGCCAAGACTTCACGCCGGGGGGCAGCTTCACGCGGACGCCCGCTTGAACGGCCTTGCCGCGCGACATGCTGACGCCTTCAGCCGGCCGGTTGCCCAAGTCGTAGCGTTCCTCCAGGAGTTTCATGTGCCGCTGCATCACCTGCGGCTTTGCCGCCGACATCCTTGCCACCGTCTTGCCGAAGTCCTCCTGCATGACGACCGGCGAATAGCTGGTCGGCGGCTGTTGGGCCGACAGGGTCGCCGGATGCCAGAGAATGGCCCCGGCCGCCAATAAGCCGAGAACGGCTCTGGCGGTTCCAAGAGAAACAGTCTTTCGCTTCATCACATCGCCCCTTTGTCTTAGGTCATGGAAAAGTGGTACATCGTCAGTATCGCAGGCAACCCGCCGTTGTCAAGGACTCGCGTCGCCCATCCCAATAAAATGGCTCTTGATCTTCCGGCGACGTTCGTTACGACAGTCTGGCAGCTCCATCCGACTGAGGAGCGTTCGCCAGGGCGGCGCGGATCATCTCCGCCACGCGTTTCCCAGATAGCAGCATGCCGCCGAAGATCGGCCCCATCCGCGGTCCGCCCAAGGTGGCGGAGACGCTCATCCCGGAGAGCCACAGGCCGGGATGAATCTCGCCGGCGTGATCGATCACAAAACGCTCGCCCGCGGTGGCGTTCATCGGGCCTTCCCCCGTCTCCACCGCGGCCGTCGGCAACAGCCGCCGCCTGCGGAGGCAATCGACGAGAACGGCTTCATGGCCCGTCGCGTCCAGGACGGCTCTTGCTGAACACACGATCGGGTCCACCGGCAGCGCGCCGCAGACGGTTGTGCGGTTGACGACGACGCCGCGGACGCGATCCTGGTGCAGGCAGATGTCCTCGGCGGTCATCAGGTTGAACAGGGCCACCCCGGCCTGGAGGGCGTTCCAGCACAGACCGGCCGCCAGTTCGATCGCATCGACGGCATGAAGATTGCCGCGTCTCGGCTGGCAGCGGATCCCCAGCTCGTCGAGCAAGGAGATCGCGTCGTCCTGCACCACGGCAACGTTCATGGCCATCCCGCCACCCCAGATTCCTCCCCCTGGAGCCAGCCGCTTTTCGAGCACGGTGACCTTCAGGCCGGCCCTTGCCAGGCAGTATCCAGCGACCAGACCGGAGGGGCCGGCCCCGACGATGATCACGTCGCTCGCCATCCGGTCGAGAAGTCTTTCGTGGTAGGTGCAGACGATCGTCTTGGAAATTTCAACTTCGTCCAAGGGCTTCATTGAAGCGATCCTCCCGGTTGTCGTGTCCCATCTGATTGCAGCAGAAACCTGCCGCCTTGGCTCTTGTCGTCAGTCGTAGGAGGCGCGGACCTCCGCGGTGGTGGCTGTCGGTTGAAGAAGAGCCTGCCAACGGGGGCCATCCCAGGTGCCCAGTTGCCCGTGTGTCCGCCAGTATTTTTCTGGAATCGGGTGGGTGCCGACGACGACCTCCAATTCATACTTCGTTCGAATGAAGCTGCAAAACGACGCGATACGGGGGCACGGCGGATAGCCGACAATCAATCCGGTCGCCAGGTGGATGACCTGGGCGCCGTTTTTCTTCATCTCCGCGGGTGCATATTCGATGTTTCCGCCGGGGCATCCTCCGCAACTGGTGTAGCCGACCAGTTCGATGGCTCTGCCCTGATAGATGCTGAATGCGCCCTCTCGGCGCCGCATGGCGCGGAAGCACTTCCCGCCGGCGCACGCGCGATAGCGGTCGCAGATGACGATTCCGAGTCTCATCGTCTCGATCATGCCGTATTGTCCAGGAAATCTTCCATGGCGTGTTGCGCAAACGGCCCGCCGTGTCTCCGCCGGGCCTGATCACGAATCGCAAGGGGGACGGTCACACGGCGCGTCGCGCCCGCAGCACGGACTCGTCCGGCTACAGCGGGTCTCGGACCTCCGGTAGTCGGTGGCGTAGAATCCGCTGCCCTTGAAGATCACCGCCGCGCCGGCGCCGATCAGCCGACGCACCTTGCCGCCACACTTCGGGCACTGCTGGAGCGGCTCGGCGGTAATGCTTTGAAATTCCTCAAATCGATCGCCACACGCATCGCACAGGTATTCGTAGGTTGGCACGGAACAGTTCTCCGGAGATTCTGGGGCCGATGGGTACGGGGATTCTGAGGCGGAGCTTCATTCCGCCGGCTTGTGGTGCCAGAATTTGCCGTCGGGCTTCTCGCGATGGCAAACGGTGCATTGATCGATCGGCCCTGCATGCCCCTGGAGCCGGACGGCCTGCTCGTTGTCGCGCTCCGTCGCCGTCGGTGTGACGGCATGGGGCGAGCCGTGGCAGGCGGCGCAGTAGATTCCCCCGCCGCCGTGAGCCTTGCGGTTTCGGTAAAGGGCGCTTGCGTCGGCCGTCAGGTGCTCGTTGGGCTGCCTGATTCGGGCCATTGCCGGCTCCCCGAGGGCCTCGCCGTGGCAGGTCGTGCACGACGGCATCGTGACCCACGGAGTCCGCGCCGGATCGCCGAGGTCCTCCATTCCGCCGTGGCAGTTCGTGCAGGTGATGCCGGATTGGGACATCACGTCTCGCAGGCAATTCGTTTTGGGGCCGGGATGGCAGGCGTGGCACTGGTTCTTCGGCAGTTCGACTTCCGCAGCGGCCAGTTTCGTGGCGTGAAAGCCGTGCATCGCGGCCGAAAGAGTCCGTTCGCAATCCTTGTTCTCCGTCGCACCCATCGCTGGATCGGCATGGCAAACGCTGCACATCACGGGCTTGCCGGACTCCGCCTGGGAAAGCAGGTCCGTCTTTTCGTTTGCGTCGTGAGCCTTCAGAATGGCCGCCATCGTCCCCTGCATCGTGTCGGCGGTATGGCACAAGTCGCAAGCCATCTCGGTCGAGGCCGGGGCGACATTCAGCGTCTCGGCAACAGTCTGGCCCCGGCCGTCTTTCACCGAAACAGTGAACATCGGGAACGGGTCCCAGCCGCCGGCGTCAGTAAAATCCACCACGGGCACTCCTTCGGCGACAAAGTGATCCGCCGCGGCTTCCATCGTCCCGCTCGTCCGATGCCCCTTGAGGCCGACGCCCGGGCGGAGTTTCCAGCCATAGCCGGCCGCGTACTTCCAGAAATTCGTGTGCCGCTCCGGTTGCGCGACGTTCAGCGTCCCGTAGTCCACTTGGATGCCTTCCGTGACAATCGCCGGTTTCTCCCCCCGAGCGACAACTTGCGCCCAGAAAACGTTGTAGGGAGGCAGAATCTGAAATCTCGAAAAATCCGCTTGATAGCAGTGCATTCCCAAGTCGTTCCACGCCAGCACAACGTGCGTGTCTCCGGCCTTGGTCGGAGGCAAGCCGGCCGGCAGGCCGGTTGGCGGCGCTGGATAGTCGGCGGACCGCAGCGGCGTCCACGTCGATTCCGTCTCGGCGTTTGCTTCGGCAGCCGGCGGCGACTCCGGAATCGCCGGCGCCCGGTCCGAGGTCGGCGGCGGAGTCCTCGAACACGAGCAGGCAATTGCCAGAATGGCGAGTCCGCCAAACCGAGTCAATCCAAGCGATCGCATCCTGATCTCCTTTACAGTCCAACTGAATACGGGCACGCGGGCGGCGCCTTGCTGAACGATTCCAGGTTCATGACCGAGGGTTGACAACGGATCAAGCCACGAGCACGGCCAATTGTCGCGCGCGGCGAGCCGCCGGACCGCGCCATTGTGCGGAGATGATCGCGGATCGGGCTTGGCGTAAGGCGCTGACCTTGCTGGGGCCGCTTGTCGCATCCCTTGCAGAGGCGATTATTGGCTGGCATCGGCGGTTTTTTCGTGCAAAAATACTGACGCAGTGGTTCGCGATCGAACCGTCCGTCGCGATGTTCTGGGGGGAGGGAGCGCGTAGAACAGGGCGATCATCAGAAGTCCGATCGCGGCGCAGGCCAACACGCCCGTTTTCGCCATCCGGACCATGCGCAGGTTGTCGAGGAATTCCTTCTCCACCGGAGCCAGGTGCCGATCCGGTCCACGGCGCAGGTTCTGCCACACGTACCAGACCTGGATCGGCGCCAGGGACTCCACGTGAGGCGGACGGGGCTGGACGATTTCGAGGTAGACCAGCAGCACTCCGCAGAATGCAACCACGACAGCGCCGAAGAGAATCCCTGCGCGTCGCTTGTCCCAAGCCGGTTTCGCAAGGCGGTTCAGCGCGCTTTCTCCGTTGGCGGCTGCCTCCAAACGGGACATCTCGCGGAGCGCGGGCACCGCCAGTTCGGCGCCGCACGTGCAACGCACAAGCGCCCCGGCCAGGGTCGCTGTCACGGGGACCTTTTGCCCACAATTGCAGGGGAGCCAATAGACTGTTTTCATGATTCGTCCGGTTGCCCGCCACCATTCCGGCTGATTGGCCGGAGTACCTTTGGCCGATAAGGATGGCTACGTTTCCGCAGGACTTTTGCCGCGATGATCTTGTCAGCGGGAGGAACGTTGATGTTTTGATGCGGATTGATCTGCACGGAAAAGGGATCGGGTGGATCGCGGCGTTGAATTTTCGCCAGAACGTCGATTCCTCGGACAATCCGGCCAAACACGGTCTGGCTCCCGTCCAGGTGCTGATTTGGCAGGAACATCAGGCAGAATTGAGACCCGCCCGTGTTTCGCCCCGAGTTGACCATCGCCAGACTCCCGCGGAAATGAACGCGATGCTCCTCTCCAAGGCATTCGCAGGGAATCGTGTAGCCAGGCCCACCGGTGCCGTCACCATTGGGGCAGCCGGCCTGGGCCATGGACCTCGGGAGGACGCGGTGGAACGTCAGACCGTTGTAAAAGCCCTGTTCGACAAGCCAGATGAAATTCGCCACGGTGTTTGGAGCCTCGTTCTCGAACAGTTCCAGCTCGATGTCGCCTTGCGTTGTATTCAGCAGAACACGCGGCAGGTCGCTTGCTGACGCCTCCGCGAACCGGAGCTTGTTTTCCCTTTCCCAAGCGGCCTTGTAGTAGCCGAGATCCTGGAGGTACTGCGCGGCGGCGCCGAGCGCTGCTTGTTGCTGCTGCGCGCGGCGCAAGTGCTTGTCAGCCAGGCCAAACTCTCCCACGGCAAAGGCTGCCGTCCCGGCAAGGACATAAAGCTCGCCATGCGAGACCCCGCGGTCGAGGAGGATCTGAGCTAACCGAAGTCCTTCTTCATACTCCTCTTGATCGACGAGCAGGAAGACGATCCCGGTCAAGAACGCCGCTAGATCCGCATTTTCCTCGGGGGCCTTGGCATAGGCTGCGATGGCCGCCTGGGTAACCTGCTGTTGCCCGGCAATGCCTTCGGCGACGAGCCGATCGTATCGGTGTCTCAAATCATCGCACCGATCAGCGGAAGCGATCTGGTACTGAAGGTCCAGGGCAGCCAACTCGCCGACCAGCGACCTCCAGTCCCCGTAGACCTGCTCAAACTGGCGCCGTTCCTTCCACGATCTGCCCTGTTGCGAACCGCTCAGCTGAGAATCCTCTCCAGGGCCTTCAAAGACGACCGTTCCGCACCCGCTCAGGCCGCCAAGGGTCGTCAACAGAAGCCAGCGGAGAACTCGCCGCGGACGCTGCATTACCCCGCTCCCCGTGGCTTGTTCGGCGCGGCGGCAAACCCCAACAACCGCGCACTGTTCAGCAGCACCAGGGCCGCTCCGATGTTGTGCAAGAGCGCCCCGGTTAACGGAGCTACGATTCCGGCGGACGCCAGCCAGATGAACAGCAAGGAAGTTCCTGCGCCAAGCGACACATTCTGGTGAATCGTGGTGCGCGTCCGCCGTGCGAGGCGGACGGCGATCGGTAGCCGCCCCATGTCGTCTGCCATGATTGCCACATCGGCACTGCGTAGAGCTACGTCGGATGCTGCCGCGCCCAGAGCGATGCCCACGTCGCTCCGCGCCAGCGCCAAGGCGTCATTGACGCCGTCGCCGACGACCATCACCAGGTGGCCAGCGTTTCGTTCCGCGCGGACGAGCTCCAATTTCTCCTCTGGCAGGACTTCCGCGACGATCTGATCCACGGCCAGGTCGCGGCCGATCTGTTCAGCCACGTCCTTGCGGTCACCGGTCAGCAGCACGGTTCGCGCCAGACCCAGCGCGCGGAGTTGCGCGATGGCATCCTTCGCCTCGGGCCGTACCCGGTCGGCCAGGAGAAAGCACCCCAGGGCCTCTCCGGGCCCTTGGCCGCTGCAATCGATTCGCCCCAGCCAGACAACGGGACCATTGTGTTTCGGGCCCTCGGGGACAGCAATTCCCTCGGCAACCAGCCAGGTTCGCCGCCCCAGGAGCCATCGCGAGGAATCGGCCACCGCGACAATTCCTTGCCCGCCAATCTCCTCCGCGCGGAGCGGATACGCCCCGGACTGGAGGGACGCGCGCCCGGCTGCCTGGACGATTGCGCGGGACGCGGGATGGCGCGAGGCGTGGGCACACACCAATCCGGCGCGCAACACATCCTGCTCGCCCCGTTCGGCAAGCGGCTCCACCGCCACGACCTCCAATCGGCCCAGCGTCACTGTGCCGGTCTTGTCCAGAACAACCGTGTCGGCGTCGGAGAGCGATTCCAGAAATCGCGTGTTCTTGATGAGAATGCCGAGTCGCGAGGCGGCTGCCAGGGCTGCGACCATCGCCGTCGGCCCCGAGAGCACGAGCGCCCCCGGGCAACCGACCACCAGCACGGCGACCGCCCGGGACATATCCCGAGTGATGAACAGCACCACTCCGGAAATCGTCAGAATGATCGGCAGGTAGTAGCCGGCGTACTGTTCGATCAGCTTGAGAACCGGTGTTTTTGACTGCTCAGCGCCGCGGAGCAACTCCACGACCCGGCCGAGTGTCGTCTGGGAACCGGTGCGGGTGACTCGGACCTTGAGAACTCCGGAGAGGTTTACGGAGCCGGCGTAGGCCGTGGCGGTTGGCCCGAGGTCCACGGGAACGGATTCGCCGGTGATGGACGATTGATCCACCGAGGAGTCTCCTTCCACGATCTCTCCGTCGGCGGCAATCAATTCGCCCGGGCGCACGACGAGCATGTCCCCGTTGCGCAGCGTCTGCGGCTCGACCTGGCGTTCCCCTGCGGAAGTCAACAGGGTGGCTTTGCGGGCGTGCAGTTTTCTCAAGCCCTCGATCGCCGCCTGGGCGCCGAGAACGCTTCGTTCTTCAAAAAAATGGCCCAGGCTCATAATCACGGGGATCAGGGTCGCCGTCACAAAGTCTCCCATAGCCATGGCCGCCAGCGTAGCCAGGGCGACCAACTGATCGCCGAACGAATTAGGGTCCATCGTGGCTACACCGCGCGTTGCCGCGACGAAAATCGGCAGAGCCACGACGCAGGCCGCCAAGGCGATAATCAGGTCCGCGACTTCGCTCAACTCCGGCGGTCCAAAGCGTTGCTGGACAATGCCCACCGCCAACAGACCACCCGCCAGCATGGCCGAGCCCAGTTGCACGGCGATCTTGCCTTGTTCCCATGTGGTCAAGGGGACTTCCAGGGACCGCTGCAAATGGGCGGAAGCAGGACTCGCGAATTGACTCACAGCAGTGCTCCTACTCGTCCAAGATGACGCGGTCTTCAGGGGCGATCAGATCCACCTTGCCGACAGTCGTGAGGACATGTTCCAAGGTCTCCAGATAGATCCGGTTGCGGACCAGATCGGGGTTCTTCTGGTATTCACTGAAAAGCTGCGCAAAGACGGAGTATTCTTCGATTGCCCATGATTTAAGAGTGTTTTGATACGCCGCCGCCGCTTGGATGAGTCCGTTGCTCTCGGCTTGCGCCTTGGGAATCTCGCGCGAGGCGAACCCCTCGGCCTCACGCTTCTTGGTTTCTACGTCGATTTGGGCACTCTGTACGTCGCGGAATTCGGCAATCACGTGCCGCGGCGGGTGCAGTTGCTGAAACTCCAGGGCGGAAACGGTCATTCCGCATTCCAGCCGATCGAGCCGCTGTTGCGCTTGGCTGCGGACAATTGCAGCGAGCCCTTCCGTTTGTCCTGCCTGTGCGGAGGTCTCGCGCTGGAAGCGGAGAACGTCGTTGACCTTCCAGTTGGAGATTGCCTGCGTCAGCGATGCCAAAACGATATCGTGCAGAATTGCGGGCGGATCGAGCGTGCGCAACCGGAAGGCTACCGGATCGCTGATCCGGTATTTGACCACGACCTGGACCTGAACGATGTTCTGGTCGCCCGTCAAGCAATAGCCTTCCAGAAGCGGGTCGATGCGATCGTAGCTCGCCGTGTCCTCGATCCCTTTCCAGACTTCATTGATCACAACCTCGCCTTCCTGCTTGGTGGGGACCTGGACCACCCGGTCGATCGGGTAGGGGAGGGCCAGCAGCAGTCCGGGTTCGTGAATCTGGGTGGCGGGGGTATTCCCGTACAGTCTGCCGAACCGTAGCAGCAACCCGATTTGGTCCGGCGCGACCTCCTGGATTCCCGAGAATCAGAAGAACACAAACAGTACAAGCATTACCCAACGAAACAGGCGCAGGCCCGCTTGCAGCCCTTCAAAGACGATCGGCCTTCTTTGTCTCGGGTTCATCGGGGCGAGTTTTCCGGCGAGGGTTGACGAGATGGCACGATCCGCGGCGCCTGCGAAGCGCCTGGCGCGGATCGAGGCGACTCGGGAGGTTTTGGCGGGGTCGACAATACGTCGAAGAATCCCTGGTCCGTCCGCAGAATCACCGTGGCCTTGGAGCCCAGCGTCTTTTTGATCGCCTCGAGCGACCGCCAGAACCGATAGAATTCGGGGTCGAGGCTGTGGGCCCGGGCATAGATTTCAGCCGCCTCTTTTTCAGCCTGTCCACGGATCTTGCCCGACTCTTCTCGCCCCTGGCGGCGGATCTCTTCGCTCTTGACCATCACCTCGTCGCGGATTCGTTGCGCTTCCATCTCCCCTTCGGCGCGGAGCTTGCCCGCTTCGGCGCGCCGCTCGGCGCGCATCTGCTCCAGGACCGTGGTGATGTTCTCCTCGGGATAAGCGATCCTCTTGATCCCGATCTGTTCGACGGCGATGCCGAACTTCGCCAGCACCGAGGGGGCCACGTCCTCAAGAATTGCCTCCTCGATCCGCTCGGTCTGGATTGCCCCCGGAGTCGTGGACACGAGTGCCGAGAGATCATATTGGCCGAGATGGAAGTTCTTGCTGGCCGATACCATGCCGTCAAGTTTCTGCTCAGCGGCTTCCGGAGTGCCGAGCGATTGGAGAAACAGCAACGGATCTTCGACCCGCCAAACCGCGTAGCTCAGCAAGATGACGTTCTTCTGGTCGCGCGTGAGTGTCGCCGTGTATGGGGAATTATAGAGCCGGCGGCGGACGTCGATCTGATGGACTCGTTCGACGGGCCATGGCCATTTCCAGGCCAAGCCGGCCTGGTGAATCGCTCGCACCGGGTCGCCAAACCGCGTGACGACGGCCTTGTTGCCTTCAGAGACGTGAAAGTACATGCTGTAAGCGACGATCAGCCCGACCAAGGTCGCCGCCAGGCCGATCCGCAGCAAGACCGCGAAGACTGGCGGCGTTCGGGCGGTCGATGGATCATCACGGCGTGTCATCTGGCACCACGTTTCTATTGCACGGAACTGGAGTTGGAGAAACCAGCGTCGCGGAGCAGCGGTACTGGATCACTGCCAAGCCGCGCCTGGCCGCGATGGTCCAGGAGGATCCCGCCAGGGCTGGTTTTGACCGACTCGTCGACCAGAACGAACCGTTTCTGCTTGAGAATCTCCTCCAATGCCTCGAACCACAGTCTCAGCTGAAACGCCTCCGGAGCCACTGCGTAGGCCTGGCCGATGGCAAGGAACTCGGAGGATTCGCTCAGCGCCGTCCCCGTCCGCCGGGCAGCCTCCACCTTGGCGGACGCGATCGCGCTGGCGCTTTCCTGGCGAACGTTGGCGATCTGCACGGATTTCTGCCCCAGGGCGTCCACCTGCACGCGCTCCGCGTCAATGCGGGCGCTGATCACGTCCAGATAGTCGGCGGCGGCCTCGACCGGTGGGTGCAGTCCCATCAGGGCCACCTCGACGACCTCGATTCCCAAGCGGTTGGATTCAGCGTAATCGCGCAGCGTCTGCTCTAGCCGATCGGCAAACCGTGCCCGGTTGCCCGTGAGCACCTCGCGCAACGTCAGCGACCGGGTATGCTCCATCAAGGTCCGATACGCATAGGCCTCCAACAAGTCCTCCGGGTTCTGGGATTGATAGACGTAATCGAGGAATCGCTGCCGGTCTTCATGAATCTTGTAATAGACGACGCAATCGGAGGCAACCAGTTCCGCCCCGTCCCCCAGCACCAGGCCGAACTCCTCATTGGCGTGCTTCTTGCTCCAGAGGAAGCTCGGCTGGCGGCCGGGGTTGGCGATGAATCCAATCGGCTTGACGACGACCCTTTTGACCGGATAGTGCAGCACGCGCCCGCACGGCCAGGGAAGCTTCCAGTGAAGTCCGGGTGGCAAGGGAGCGCTCTGGATGCGGCCAAAACTCTCGCGAATGCCCAGTTGGTCGATTTGCACCACGGCAAGGCTGCTCAGCCCCCAGAGCAGCAGGGTAACCAGCAAGATCGCCGGCACGACGGAGCGGCGCACGAATTGGATCGCCCAGGAGGCGCGGAAGCTCACGCCCAGGGTCAGCTCGATTGTCTCAAAAACGCTGTGGATCGGACTGCCGTGAAGGAAGACGGATTCGCGGAGGAAGATTCGCGGCGGCGGTGCGGGCCCCAGCCCTTCGCAAGGACTGCGCAGCCGAGCGGCGAGCAGCCGGATCAGTTGTTCGCTGGCGACGACCAGCACCCAACCCAAAACGGCTCGCCCAGCCCAGATCATGAGTGCTGGCCAGAAGCAACTCGATAGAAGCCCGCCCACGGTGAGAATGCTTGCCCATTGCAGCTCGCGGAAAGCCAAGGCCAAGCGCCCGGTCTCTGGCAGCTCTTCTTTGGAAATCCCGTTGTAAGTCCGGGTAAGAATCAACCACAGACACGATCCTGCCAGGCAGACAAGCGCCAGGGCGGTGGCCGTCCCCGCGGGAAGGGCGACCGCCGCTTGTGTCCGCGAAATCCAGAGCGCGCGAGTTGCCAGAAGCAAGATCGCGGAGGTCGGAACCACCGCCAGAAACATGAAATGAAGCTTCTGCGCGTGCTCGAGATCCCACGACCCAATCGCGACCTCCGCCTCCGCGGCTTCGCCGCCCCCGCCCTCCCAACGCAGGAATCGGCTCTTCACCGTATCGGCCGGCGGATCGATCTCGCGGTTCTGCTCAGCCGCAGCGGCCCTTCCGTGAAGTCGATGCACGTTCACGCAAAGCCAGGCGGCCTGGGCCGCCAAAACAGTATTCCATGCCAGAGCGCGCAGAACGAAGATGTCCTTAGCGACGCCATACGCCGCCGCAATTAAGGCAGCGACCGTTGCCAGAATCGCCGATGCCAAGACCAAATTGCCGTGGCGACTCGCGGAGGGCGGACCGGCGGGCGAGGGCGGCCGAGCGGCTTCGGTGGAATCGGCGCTGGGCATCGGACTACTTCTTGACAAACAGCAAGGGGAAGACGATATCGCTCGTGCAGCAGGGAATCCACACGGCGAGGAACAAGAACAGGGCCGAGGCGGCGTAGCCGAAAATGCTGAATTCGCCCCCCATCGCCATCGTCATGTGGAACAGCGAGGTCCACGTGCTCAACAAGACGTGCCCCGCATGGGCCATCCGAGTGCGGGGCCACAGATAACCAAGCAGAATTCCTGCGGCCGCCAGCGGATTGACCAGGTACCACTTCTCGATGAAGCCCAGATGGAGTCCGCGATGGGGCAGACCGAGCAGGCTCTCGCCCGCGTAGGGAATCAGGCAGTCGCTCAACGTGGCAATGCCCAGGGAACCGAGACCGCCGACGAGGACGGTTCCCAGCAAGGTCCGCCGGCTGTGGAGCGTGAACATGGCGGTCGTCACCAGGGCGCTGAGCAGCACATGCAGGGGGTGCAAGCTCCAGAACAGGACCGCGGAGATTGATCGCGGAACCTCCATGACGGCAAACGCCGCCATGATGGCTACGCCCGTCGCGGTGCCGAGCATCGTAAACGGGGCATGCGCCTTGAGTTCCGCCGCGACGAGCCCGACGATGCCGCCGGCGCTGCGCGGGGGGGCGGCCGGGCCGTTCCGGCCTCCGCCCGCCGGCGCGGCACCGTCCATCGGTTGGGCGTTGTCTGTCTTGCCCTGAGCATTCGATGACGAAGCATCTGCCATCAGCCCATCCCCTCGAAGTCGGCTGCCGGCCCGCTGTCCGACCGCCGCAGGACCATCCGGCCGACGGGGCAGCCGATGTCCCGCGCGATGACCGGGCATTTGACGCGGAGCAGGAAGTAGATCCGCTGGGACACTCCCCACAAGGTCTCGTAATTGCCCTGCCCCTTGGCAACAACCAGATCGGCCGCGGCGAAATGCCGCTGGAACGGCTCGCTACAGTCGGCCAGGATTGTCCCCGGCGCGTCCGAACCGTTGTCGATCACGGGGACCAGTTCCGTGAGTCCCGCCGTCTCGGCGTCGCGCCGGGTCGCGTCGTTGATGACTGGCGATCCCCGCACGGCGACGGTGACCTTTGTGCGCGGCATTTGCTCGATCAGCAGCCGGTCGAAGACGATCTCGCCGGCGTTGTCGGTCAAGTAGAGAATGCGTTCGGCCGCTGCGACGGCCTCGGCAAATTCCGCGGAGTCTCCCTCGAGAGGTTCCGTCAAGCAGTGCTCCAGCGCGATGCGGATTTCGCCCTCGTCGAGGCCGCTCTTGACGCCCAGGTCCATCACGTTCCCGGCGGCAGCCAGGCGGACGGCCACGTTCCAGGGGTCCGCCGCCTCCCGCAGCTGCCGGCGGAACGCCGGCAGAAGGCCCAGGGCCAACCGGTTGAAGTGGTCCTTGCTTGCCCGGTAGGGGTCCCCGTTGCGGCAGATCTGCTGAATCCGCCGGTGAACGATCTGCGCCATCGCGGGCGGCGGCCAACTGAGGTCCATCTGGCTGGCCGCTTGGAGCGCTTCGCGAAGGATCTGTTCGTGCACCCGCTCGTCGGGTGTCGCAAGGCGGACCGCCGCGAGGGACTGGCGAATTAGACAGGGAATACAGTCCAAGAAGGTTTTCACTTGTTCGGCAGCGTGGTGTTGTGGTCGGGAATCGGTTTCAGGTTGCCGCCCCTTGGCGAAGCAGTGGCAGGGGCGCACGAAGAACAAGCGGAAACGGCTTGGCCAGGGACAACGCTGTAGCAGCAGGATTCGGTGCAGCTATAGCAGCAGCACGGCCAATCGCAGCAGGGACCACAGCAGTAGACCTGACAACAGGCCGGCACGTAGCAGCAACAAGGACTGGCAACATAGTAGCAAGGGGCCGGAGCGCACCAGCCGCCGCAGGCTTGCGCCGCATTGCTTCCGAAGAGCGACAAGATTGCCAGCAGGCCGAGCACAACGAAGCTTTTTCGCATCATCAGGAGACTCCGATTGCAGAAAGGCTAAAAAGGTCAAACTCGAATTGGGTTCCCACGTGGCAGGGGACGCATCGGTCGGGCAGCGCGTTCCACAAAGCGGCGGTCGCCGCGCGGCCCGTGCAGTGCGCGGGGCCCAAGCGGTCGATTTTCATCTCGCGCAACTCGCCGATCGTCCGATCCAGGCGTTCCGCCGGCGCGTTGAGCAGGTGCATGCCGCCGAGCACGGCGTGGATCGGCCGCCCGGCGGTCAATTGGCGGACGTAGCGAAGGGTGTTGATGACGCCCGCGTGGGCGCACCCCAAGAGGACCACGAGCCCCCGCGTGGATTCGAAGAAGATCGCCTGGTCGTCGCTCAGCGGATCGGCAGTCTGGCACCGGGCGTCGAGGAAAAATCGCCCGCCCGTGTCCTCGAATTCGGTGACCCGCGGCACAGCGCCGGTGGCGATCAGGCCGTCGGCTACGCGGGTTGGCGTCGCGGCGAGGACCAACCGGTCGCGGTGCCGCTGGATCGCCTGCGCCGAAGCATAGGGGATACCGATCTCGCGGGAGCTGCCGTCCTTGCTCTGCGCGAACTTGGGTTGGAATGCATCGGGATGGGCGTAAATGGCCGCCGGATGGTTGCCGCGGAGGACATCGGCCAGCCCGCCCGTGTGGTCGTAATGGCCGTGGCTGAGCACAAGGGCGTCGGCCCGATTTGCGGAAATTCGCAATCGGTAGGCGTTATGGGCCAGCGCGCTGCCTTGGCCGGTATCGAACAGAACGCATTGCGAGCCAACCTCGATCCAGAATGCCAGGCCGTGCTCGGCCAGCAGCCCGGGGCTCTCGGCCGTGTTCTCCACGAGGACGGTGATCCGCACCTTCTCGGTCATCAGACGTTTTCTCCGAACCAGGACATGGCTTGCTTGTCGACGAACCGAGCCGCGGCCGTGGCCGCCACGCGCCCCTGCTGGACGACTTCGGCCGCCAGCCGGTGAACCGGTGAGCCCTCCGTTTTAAGCCAGGCCCGTACCACGGCAGGAAGGCTCACCGTCACCGGATGGTGGAAACGAACATTCAAGTCGACGGTCACCGCCGCCAGCCCATGGGCGAACAGGCAATTGGTCATTGCCCCGTCGAGCAGCGTGCAAATGATCCCGCCGTGCAGCATCCCCGGGTAGCCGGCAAAGACCGGTTGGCAGGCAAAGGGGGCTTCCACGGCCCCATCCTCCGCAATGTGGAATTGAAGCCCCAGGCCGCGCCCGTTGGCGGGGCCGCACGCGAAGCATTCGGGGTGGCTCTGCTCGCGGAGCAAAGACAGGGGCAGCCTTTGATCGACGTGATTCATACGGAGGCTCAGTGATCGCAGAGGTTTTCGCCTGCTGTGAGGGTGCCATCAAGGAAGGCTTTGGCAACGCTCTCGGGAGTGTCGGATGGCACGCCGTAGACCACGCGGATCCCTTTTTCGGCGAAGAGCTGTTGGGCCCGCTGCCCCATCCCGCCGGCGAGAATCACTTCGGCCCCCTGCTCGTGCAGCCAGCGCGGGAGCAAGCCGGGTTCGTGAGGCGGCGACTCCAGAATCGCCGTGCCGCGATGCTGCCTGGTTGCCTCGTCCACGTCGACCAGGGCGAAATGTTCGCAGTGGCCGAAGTGCATGGCCAGCCGGCCATTGGCGAGTGGGATGGCGATTTTCACGCGTTGTCTCCTGTCGGTGAAGATAAGTGGAAAGTTGTTGAAGCCGCTTGCGATCTGGAAAGCACCCGTTCGACTGCCCCGTTGAACGCCTGGGCGGCGGGGCTGCCGGCAAAGCGGTGGATGTACGGAATGCCGCCATCGCCGCACGTGACGATCTCCGGGTCGATGGGAATCTGTCCCAACAGTGGAACGTTCATCTCGCGGGCCAGCGCCTCGCCGCCGCCGGTCTTGAACAAGTCGATCTTTCCGCCGCAGTGGGGGCAGACCAGCCCGCTCATGTTTTCGACAATGCCGACGACAGGCAACGAAACCTTTTCGCAGAACGAAACGGATCGGCGGACGTCGGCGATCGCCAGGTCTTGGGGCGTGGTCACCAGGATCGCGCCGGCCGGTTGGCCGACCAGTTGCGCGACCGAGAGCGGTTCATCGCCGGTGCCCGGCGGGGCATCGATCACCAGGTAGTCGAGTGGTCCCCAGGCGACGTCCTTGAGAAATTGGCGAATCGCGCCGTATTTCCTCGGCCCGCGCCAGATGACCGCGTCGCGGCGGCTGGGCAAGAAGAAGGCGATCGACATGACTTTGAGGTTCTCGCCAATCTCCAGCGGCACCAGCTCGCCCTCGTGCGTGACGACCTGGCTATCGTCGAGGCCGAGCAGCTTGGGAATGCTTGGTCCGTGAATATCGACGTCGAGCAGACCGACGCGTTTTCCGGCCAGCGCCAGGGCGATCGCCAGGTTGGCCGAGACGGTACTCTTGCCAACGCCCCCCTTGCCGGACATCACCAGGAGCTTGTAACCGATCTGGCACATCCGCTTGCCGAGGGCCTGGCGATCGCGGAATTCCTCTTCCGACTCATCGGCCCGGCGTTGTTTCGAGGGGCATTCGGCCGTGGAACAATCGCTGCATTGCCGGGCGGTCTGCTTGCGCTGCTGGCAGTCGCCAATCGCCGCGCCAAGCGTGTTCGCCGCCAACAGCGCGCAATGCTCCGCGTCCTTGGGCAAACCACCCAAACCGTGCAAGATGTCCTTCTGCTTGATCCGCAGAACGTCCTTGACCAGTTTGCCGGTAACCAGTTCCGTGGCCATGCTGCCGGCGGCGCGCGACGGCCCGCAACCGTCCGTGACGAAGCCAGCCCGAGCGATCCGGGCATTCTCGATTTTGAGCCAGACTTCCATCGTGTCGCCGCAGGGCCCGGTGATCCGCGCATGGCCGTCCCACTCATCGAGCGGGCCGAAATTGCGCGGGTTATTGAAGCGTTCCAACGCCTCAGCGGAAACCGCATGTTTGCTGCTCATCGCGTCTGCTCTTGCTGTGTTTGCTGCTGGCCGGCCAATTGCACGAGGCCGTCGGCGGTCGCCGGCGCGCTGCGGTCGAGATCGGTGCACGTCTTGGTCCAGAGGTCGCGGATCGCCCGGGCTGCCGGCCCATCCGACGCCTCGACCACGGTCTTGCGGGCAATCTGTGCCTGGGTCACCGCCGGGTCGTAGGGAATCCGGCCAACCGGGTCGATTCCTCTTTGCCGAGCCAGCCGCTCGATGTCTCGCGCCACCTCTTCGTTCAAGTCCGCCTTGTTGACCGCCAAAACACCGGGAACCCCCAACTGGATCGCGAGTTGGGCCACGCGGAGGAAGTCGTGCTCGCCCGAGGCGGTCGGCTCGACCACGAACAGCGCCAGGCTGGCGCCGGTCAGCGAAGCGATCACCGGGCAACCGATCCCCGGCGAACCGTCGCAGAGGACCAGGTCGCGCTGCTGCCGGGCAGCCACCTGCCCGGCAGCGCGGCGGAGTTGCGTGACCAGCTTGCCGGAGTTCTCCGCCGCCACGCCCAACTGCGCATGGACCATCGGTCCGCAGCGGGTCTCGGAGACAAACCACTCGCCGCAGACGGCCGGCTCGAACTCGATCGCGTTCTCCGCGCAGAAATCGAAGCAGACGCCGCAGCCCTCGCAGGCGATCGCGTCCACCCGGAAGGTCTTGGGCACCCTGCCGTTGCCCGGCCCGTCGAAGTAGATCGCGTCGAACCGGCAGAGTTCCTCGCACTTGCCGCAGGCCGTGCAATGGCCCGGCTTGATCCGTGCCTTGCTGCCGGCGGTGAAACTCTCGCGCCGCGCGACGCGCGGCTCGAGGACCAGGTGCAAATCGGCGGCGTCCACGTCGCAGTCAGCGATCACGGCCTTCTTTGCCAGCGAGGCGAACGACGCCAAGACCGACGTCTTGCCGGTGCCGCCTTTGCCGCTGATGACTACAAGTTCCTTCATACGTGCGCTCCCGGTCGAATCGCCTCCAGCAGCCCGCCAATCCGTTCGGCAACATGCGGAACGGCCTCCGCGGCCAACTCTCCGCGCGAATATGCCTCCGCCACGGCTCGATCATCGGGAATCTCGGCGAGGATCGTAATCCGCTGCCGCCGGCAGAAATCCCAGACCTGGCGATCGCCGGAATCGGCTCGGTTGACGACGACGCCGAACTTCAATCGCAACGCCCGGGCCATTTCCACGGCCAATTTCAAGTCGTGCAGTCCGAAAGGCGTCGGCTCGGTTACGAGCAGCAGCAGGTCGCAGCCGCGGACCCCTTCGATCACCGGGCAGGACGTGCCCGGCGGGCAATCGAGAATCGTCAACTCGGCGGCTGGCGCGGCGGTCTTGACCGCATGAATCGCCGGCGGGCTCATGGCTTCGCCGACGTTGAGCACGCCTTCCACGAATTGCAGCGGTCCGGCCGTGCCGATCCGCAGCCTGCCGATCGGCTTGGCCACCTCGCGGATCGCCTCCTCGGGGCAAACCAGCAGGCAGCCTCCACAGGAGTGGCAGAGCTCTGAAAAAATCAACGTCTGCTCTCCGACGCAGGCAATCGCCCCGAAACGGCAGGCCTGGCTGCACAGGCCGCAATGCGTGCAGCGGGCCGGATTGACCACGGGGATCAACTTGTGGATCGGCTCTTCTCGAAGAATCTCGGGCTTGAGGAACAGGTGCCCATTCGGTTCCTCGACGTCGCAATCCAGGTAGGCCACCGCGCGGCCATCCGACGCGGCCACGCGGGCGAGACTGGTTGCCAGCGTCGTCTTTCCCGTGCCGCCTTTGCCGCTGGCGATGGCGATCTTCATTCGCTTGCCCCGCTTTCCAGCTGGCTGATCCGCTGGCGGATGTCGTCCAGCATGTTGGCTAGATTCTGGGCCTGTTGCTTGAGCGCGTCGAGTTGCTCCTGGCCCGTGGCGGCAACGGGCGCGCCGACCGGGGCGGCCCCGACCGGGGCGGCGTCGGCCGCGCCCACGCCCAGCCCAATCCGTGCCCAGCCGGGCAGTCCCGTAGCGTAGAACATGTTCCGCCAGCCCCGGCCGCCTCCTCGTCCGCGTCCGAAAAAGCCGCCGCGGCCGCCGCTGGCAAAACCGGGAGCGGCGAAGCCGGCGCAATAGCCGGCCCCGCGGCCAGTCATCGGTCCCATTCCCATCGGTCCCGTCCTGTCTCCACCTGGCATGATCATTACTCCTTGAAAAACAAAAGGTGACTTTGGTTTGCGCGAAAAGCCAAACGGGCTCGGTTCGATCCGCTCTCAGCGCTCGCCCTGAGAACTTCTGCCTGCCGTCAACTCCAATGCCCCTCAACGTTTGCCTTGGTGACGGGCGGCACGCGGCCGGCGCGGAACTCCTCCAGGGCCTGGCGGACCGTGCCCGCAGCGCCCACATGGACGGCGACGTTTCCGGCCTGCAACGTGGCAAAAGCCTTCGGGCCGACGTTGCCCGTCAGCACGGCTTCGGCCCCGATCTTGACGATCGCCTGGGCGGCCTGGATGCCGGCCCCCTGGGGGGCATTCAGGTTCTGCACGTTGTCGTGTGCGCTGAATTGGCCGGTTTCGGTGTCGCAGAGCAGAAAATATCGGGCGCGGCCGAATCGCGGATCGACCGGGCTGTCCAGGTTGGAGCCTTGCGCGGTAATGGCTACTTTCATTCGATGTCCTCATGGGTTGGCCCGCCGCGTCGATGGCGGCGGCGAACCTGCCGCCTTTTTCGACAACAGCCGGGCATGGCAAATCGTTCGTCCTCCAACGTTCCGTCGCGGAACGCCTGAACGACCTCCTCCACCTCTCCGCATACCAGCGGGATCACTTGGATCCCGCCACTGGCCAGGAGGGCCTCGAGGGGCCACGAAATCGCGCCGCAAACGAGCACCTTGACTCCCAGTTCGGCCAGTCGCTGCGCCCGCTGGTGCGGCGCCGTGCTCCCGAGGCTTTCCACTTGCCGGTTGCCGCCCTCGTTGTCCAGGTCGACCAGGAGGACCTGCTCGGCGACGTCGAACACCGGTGAAACCCGGCCTTGCCAATCTGGTACGGCGACTTTCATGGGTGTGCCATGGAATCGTGGTTGATCGCCAGACTCTCGCATTCGTTCACTCATGCCCGGCGACTGGTCTTTCCAGGAAACTCGTCAAAAGTGCAAGTCCCGCTGCTTCTCTTCCCGCACGCGGCAGAGGTTCAGATGCACCTTTTCGGACAACGCGGGGACGTTCTCTTCCAGCCATTTCAAGTACTTGGGAATCACGATCTGCTGGCCGATTTCCCGGACCTGGGGCGAAGCATAGTCTTGCAGGTACTCTTCGAACGAAAGGATGCCGTTTGCAATGCAGAAGTTCTTCACCGTCGCATGTTTCGCCAATGGCATGAAAACGGCCCCGGTTCTTCCCTCCCGATAGCCCGCCGTACAAAACGACGGCAAGTACCCGTCCCGGCACAGATCATGGATGAACTCGTCCAGCGTGCGCGTGTCGGATAAGAGAAATTGTTGCCGATCCGGTTGATGGGCCTCGTGCATTCGGCTGTATCCACCCACGGCAATTCGCGACCCGGCGTCCATTTGCGAGACTCCGCCGCCGCCAATCGTCTTGCGGCGGAGTTCCGCCGGTTCGCGAGCGGTGAGGATCGAGCCTGTATAGGGGCACATGAGGCGGACAATCGCCACGATCTTGGCAAAATCCTCGTCGCTGACCAGCCAGGGAGACTCGGTTGCCAATGGCGTATTCTTGGCCGGTTCGAGGCGGGGATAAGAGATCGTGTGCGGCCCGACGCCAAACTCCCGCTCCAGGGCCATGGCGTGATGCAGCAGGCCGAGCAACTCGAAACGCCAGTCGTAGAGTCCGAAGAGCACGCCGATCGCAATGTCGTCGATTCCCGCTTCCTGGGCCCGGTGGAGGCTGAACAGTCGCCAGTCGTACTCTCCCTTGAGCGTTCCCTCGGGATGAACCGCCCGGTACGTTGGCCTGTGATACGTCTCCTGGAAAACCTGATAGGTGCCGATGCCGACCGACTTCACCGCACCGTACTCTTCGACGGACAGCGGCGAGGCGTTGATGTTCGCGCGGCGGATTTCGCCAAATCCTTCCTTCACGCTGTATGCGGCGGAAACCGTCTCGCAAATGTAGCGATAATCGCTATCCTCGCTCTCTCCGTAAACCATAATCAGCCGCTTGTGCCCCATGCTAACCAGTGTTCGCACCTCCTCGCGGAGTTCAGAAGAGGTCAGGTTGCGCCTGGCGACTGCGGTATTGGCCGTTCGAAACCCGCAGTACTTGCAGTTGTTCACACAGCTGCTGGACACGTAGAGCGGCGCGAACAGGACGATCCGGTTGCCATACACCGTTCGCTTGATCCAATCGGCCGCCTCGAAAATCGCTTCCCAGAGGTCCGGTTCCTCGACGTGCGCCAGAAGCGCCACTTCCGCCGGCGAGAGCAGCTCACCCGTGGTCGCGTGGTCGCGGGCTTTCTGCACGATGTCCAGAACGGCCTGCCTTGAAGGGCTGCGATTCTCCACCAAGACCTGCTCGATCGCCGATTCATCGATGAAGTCCGGAAAGCGGCGACTGCTCTGCCATTCACGGATCTGTTGGAGGCGTCGCTTGTGCCACGCCATGGCCTTCGGTGCTGTCATCGATGAACTCATTTGTCGGCCTGCCCAGGGCCAGCGCTGGACACTCGGTCTCGCCGAGCCTTCAGCGAGATTGCCCCTTGGGGGCAGACCACAACACACTGCCCGCAGCCGGTGCATCGGCCAACATCGATGGCGATCACGGTGCTCAGGGTAATCGCTCCCGCCGGGCAGGCCTGGAGGCAGCGCCCGCAACCGAGACACCGCTCGACGTCGAGGACGGCCACCAGCGGAGGTGTGGCCGGCTCCTGTCCCGTTTGCTCAATCTGGTGATTCAAGGCCGCGAGTTGTTGCTCGATGACCCGCGCGCGGGCCTTGAGGTCTTCGAGCTGCTCGACAGCGTCTCCTTGAGGCCGCCAAGCCGGTTCGGGGCGCGGGCCGGCAGGCGGATCGGTCGCCGATGTTCCGCGTCCTGCGCCTCCTCCCATTCCTCGGCCGCCGCCTCGCCCGATTCCCATTCCTCGGCCGCCGCCTCGTCCGATTCCCATTCCTCGGCCGCCGCCTCGTCCCATTCCCGCTGCTCGACCGCCGCCTCGTCCCATTCCACGCTCGAACCCACCACCCTGCCCAAGGGCGGTCCCCGTGCCCGGGGCGAAATTGCCTTGCGACTCCGGTCTGCTCGGCGGATCGGTGGACGCCGTGGGGGCCGGGCCCATCCCGAAGTGACTTACGACATTGGCTTGCGGCGCCGTCGAATAGCGGCCGGCTTTGAAGTTCTCGACCACTTCCAGGACCGACCCGGTGCAACCGACGATCACGCCAATCTGCGCCGCGGTGAGCGTCTGATACGCATTCGGGCCGCAGTTGCCGGTGGCCACGAATTGCACGCCCATGTCGCCCAGAAGTTGTGCGGCCTGAATTCCCGCTCCACTGTCACGCGACGCGTTGGGATTCACCACCGCCTCGAAGCTTGCGTTTTCCGTTTCCACGACGAGGAAATAAGGGCAGCGCCCAAAGCGCGGATCCACGGAGGATTCCAGCGTAGTGCCTGTCGCAGTGACTGCAATTCTCATTTTCTGGACTCTCTTTCTCCCTGCGCATCGTCGTCCTGCCGCGGATTCGAGCAAGCGATTCCCGTTTGCCCGGCAACTGCGCTTCCCGCGCCGTTATGCGCCGGAGTCTGCCGCGAAAACTGGAAATCGCCCCCCCCCCGCTGGTTGCCTTCCGCCAGGGGACCAGACTCTTGTCGCAACGCCTATACCTGGGCGGTCTTCGGCTCCAATTCCTCGATGCGACGCCGGACGCCTTCAAGGATCTCCGCGAGGTACGCCGCCTGACCTTTCAAAGCGTCGATTTCTTGTTGGGCTGTCATGGCAGGAGCCGGTGCCGGCGAGTACGTTGCTGCCGGCCAGGGGGAACCTGCCGCCCGCCAGCCCAAGCCAACCGGCGACCATGCGGTGAAACCCCGCACCGGGTACCACCGGCCGCGGCCACGGCCACCACCGCGCCCTCGGCCCCAACCCCAGACGCCTCGCCCGTAAATGCCGTTGGCAAATCCAGGCATTCCATAGCCCGCACAGTAGCCGGCTGCGCGTCCCGTCATTGCCCCCAACCCTAGGGGACCCGTCCTGTCTCCACCTGGCATGATTTTTGTCCTTTTCTGTGAACTGATCTCTGTTCTAACCCCGGGTCATCGCCGTGCCGCACTTGGGGCACGACATGCGATTGCAGGGCTGTCCGACCGCGTGTGGCTCCTTGTGACCGCATTTGGGACACACGCAGACACCGCCGGGTCCAGCGGCGGATGGCCCACCCATTCTGCCTCGCCCTTGTCCGCCCCCTTGGGGAGGCCCTGACCCATCGCCTCGCGGCATCGTGTTGTCTCCTCGTGTCGTGCGCCGCCGCAGAATTCAGCAAAACAGGCAGAATCCACATTTCGGCACTTGCCTTGTCAGCAGACTCGAGTGCACAAACCATGCCGTACGCTTTGTGTCCACTAACAAAGATCGTAACGCATTGTTAAATCAATGCTTATGTCGATCTGCATAAGACCAGAAGGCTGGCACAGTATTGCAATATGCACTTATGAAGCGACCTAATGCAGTGCACAGTGCATTGTTCCAAATGCAGCCGGGGTTGCGTTGGCTTGTCACTGCCCATTGCATTTCGACGCGGCAGAAGACCGCGTGCTAGACCCGAAGCGGAACCGTGCAGACTGCGCTGAAGTACCCGATGAAATCGTGCAGATCGCTTCTCTGCCGTCAGTGCAAAGACGCTGCTTCGTAGCCGAAAGTATCTCAGCCAAAAGGGTTTAACTCGCCGGATTGTATCACGTAGGTTGGGCACGACAATTGCGTCAAAATAAGAGGTTCTTGATTGCCCATGGTCCTCCCGCTCTGCTGTAGGAAAGGAGACTGGAAATGAGTAAGCCTGTTCTCGGAAGGCGAGGGTTCTTGGCAGCTGTGTCCACCGGGTTGGTTGGCGCCGCGGCTCTTCCGGGCATATCGGCCGATGGCGAAGTGACCGGCAAAGGCCGCACCCTAGCGCTCCTCGGCGGCGAGCCTGTCAGAAAGAACAAAAGCTGGCCCTCCTGGCCGTACTGGGATGAAAATGTGGTGGAATCGGTGACTAAAACGACCGAGAGCCGGATTTGGTGCAGAATCCAATCCAAGTCCGGCACAGTACCCACGTTCGAAAAGGAGTTCACTGAACTGCTGGAGACGGAGTTCTGCGTGGCGACGGGTTCGGGAACGCAGGCACTGCATACCTGCGTCGAAGCCCTGCAGATCGGGCCCGGCGACGAGGTCATCACGTCACCGTATACCGATCCCGGCACGATCGCTGCGATCTTGTGTGCCAGGGCTCTGCCGGTGCTGGCGGACTTGGATCCGGAGTCCTTCCAACTCGATCCAGACGACGTG
>JAAYCB010000237.1 GCA_012744395.1 Pirellulaceae bacterium | reverse complement strand
GGGAATCTTCACCGCACGCTGCATGTCGTCGTGGAAGAAGTGCACCGTGTTGCAGGGGAGGGCAATCAGCGAGGCGCCGGCTTTTTCCAGCCGCGTCGTCCCTTCGACGAGGTAGGGAATGATCGACCGGTCGTTGTTCTGGATGGCCGTGGTCCGATCGGGGGTCTGCGGAAAGCTGAAGATCAGGGTCGGGATATGGTCCTGGTCCTTCTCGGCCGGCGTTAGCCGGACGATCTCTTGATAGAGGTTGGCCGTGGCCTCCGGGCCCATGCCGCCGAGAATTCCCAGAATCCGCTGCGGGGCCACCGGCGCGTCGGCGGCGGCGGACGGGCGGAGCATCGAACCGGCAACCAGCAGGGCCGCGCAGACCAGCGCGGTGGATCGTTGGGCGTTGAGTCTCTGCATCGTAAACGTCATCCTCTCCTGGACCGAGTGCATCGAACATTAAAGGGTGTATTGGGGAATCTTCATCGTCTCGCCGTCCTTGACGGCCGACAGGTGCGCGTAATAGCCGGGAACGGTCATGTTCAGGGCGTCGATCACGTCCACGCGCGGTTTGCGCCCGCGGAGAATGGCGTCGATGAAGTCGTCGCCGAGGTAGCCGTGCGAGCCGCCATGACCGCCCGGCTGGACCCCCGGCGGCAAGGCGTACTTCTTGATCTGTACGCCGCGTTTGATCGCCTCGTCGTAACGCTTCTTGCCGGCGGCGTCGCCGACAAACGTCTTGTTGAACCCGGCATAGTCGCCCCGGATCCGCCCCGCTTCCAGGTATTCGCCCTGCGAATTGCAGACCATCATGCGGGACAAGCCTCCTTCCGTGGTGCGGAACAAGCCGACTTCCGATCGGAAGATGTTGCCGATCGCGTTGGGAACCCGCAGCGACGGATCGGCGTAGGGCGTCCCCTGGCAGGAGACGTCCACGAAGCTCTGATGGGTGACGCCGATGTAGTAGGCCGTTGCGTGCGTCGGATACCACATCGGGCAGCCCTTCTTCCGCCAGTCCTTGTAGGAGCCCAGCGTGGCGGCGCCCATCGACTTGGGATGGCAATACTCCCCTTCGCTGTAGACGAGATTGCCGAACACCCCGGCGGCAAACAGCTGCTCCATCGCGTACAGGTCGTCGTGGAAGGTCGAGGTCTCAAACATCGCGTAGACCAGGCCCTTGTTCTTCCGGCAGCACTCCAGCAGCTTCTCGGCGTCTTCGATATCGCCCCGGAAGGCCGGCACCGCGGTGGCAACGTGCTTGCCGTGCTCCAGGCAGAGGATTGCGTGCCTGGCATGGGCCGGAGCGTCCGTGGCGCAGTAGATCGCCTCGATCGAATCGTCCTTGACCATCTCCTCCAGCGACGGATACGTCTTTTCGCATTTCGCCTTGCGGGCCATGTCGGCGCAGCGGTCGGGGAACAGGTCGCTGACCGCGACCAGCTCGACGTTGGGATGATTCTGGAGGTCGAACGCCAGGCCGAACTGGCAGACGCCGTGGCCGACGATCCCCAGCCGGACCTTGCGGTCGCTGAAGGGCTTCCACTCCTTCGTGCGGTCGTAGTCGGTCTTCGTCTGGTCGAAACCGGCAATCCCCTCGGCGGCTCGCGCTGTGCCTGGCAGGGAGCTCGCGGCGGCGGCCGCGGAAGCGGCCAAGAACGATCGGCGGGAGACTTGCGTCATGGCGGGGCACTCCTTCGAGACAGGTTCAAGACCCAATCACGCTTCCGAAGCCTTGGCCGCAGAGAGCCGGGCGTTGGGTCCCGGAGACCCGCTGCCCGCACGGCAACTGTCTATTTTCCGGCAGTCCGCCGCTGGATGCAAGGCAGCGCGGCGGGCCGCCGCGTTGCAGCCGGGCGACTACTTCTTGAGCAGGCCGGCCGATGACTGGAAATACTTCCGCCGCCGCTGCTCGACGTCGGCGTGGGCTTCGGCCTGCTGTTTTTCCAGGTCGTTCAGGCTCGCCCGGCAGTATCGGCAGCCGATCGTTTCGAGGTGGAAGACGACGTAATCCTCCTCGTCGTCCGACAGGGCGCCGAGCAGATAGTTGCCCAGGCGCTGCCGGGAGGGGCAGCTGAGCCGGTGGCGGCGCCAGATCTCGCCCAAGGTGTGCACGCCGGAGTCGCGGCGGGAATAGATCGCCTTGAGCTTGGCGAGCAGTTCCTCGTCGTTGCGCAGCGCCCGCTCCACCCGGGCCATCTGGTCGGCGGGCAGGGCTTCGTCGAGATAGGCCTCCAAATCGGCCTGGCGAATGGGAGCGGCCATCGTTGTGCCGAGAACCTCCAATCTTGAAACCTGCCCGAACATCACCTGGCTGCCCAGCTCCCGCTTGGGAACCGTTGACGCACAGTCTGCTATTCCACCTCATAGAGTTCCGGAAACACATCGCGCGGCAGGAGCTGGCTGCGGATGGCGGTACGGAGCCGGGCGAGAAAGTCGAACTTCGTGTTGGCCACCGCCTGCTCGGAAATATCCAGGGCGGCGGCCACCTGCTTGTTGGGCCACCCGCGGACGAAGAGCAACTCGGCGCACTGGATCTTCCGCCAGTCGCCCCGCCCGCGCCAGTGCCGCAGCTGCCCGTCGATCGCCTCGACGAGGGCTTGTTCCTCGATCTGGCGTCGTTCGCTGCTGCGATAGATGCTGCTGGCGGCCCGCGCCGGCCCGGCCGGATCGAAGCTGCTCGATCCGACCGGGCCGGGCACGAGCGGCAGCGTGGGCCGCCGGCCCTCGCGGCGCAAGTGGTCGGTCAACTTGTGCGCGGCGATCGAAAACAGGTAGGTCTCCAGGGGGCGGCTGTCGTCGTAATTCGGCAGGCTCGTCAAGAAGCCGATGAAGGTCTCCTGGACGACGTCCTCGGCGACGGCGCGGCTCCGCAGCCGGCTTTCGACGAAGGCCAGCAGCCGGCCCTCGAAGCGCGCGATCAACTCGCTCCAGGCGTCGGCCTCGCCGGCGCGGATTCGTTGGGTCAGCAGCAGGTCACTTTCACTGGGCGGAGTCATTCACGGCTTGCCCCGGGGCGCTGCCGCCGGGCAGCCTCCCGCCTTGCGGTCAACTAGAGGATCATCCTCGCCACCCCCCCGGTAACGAGGATCGAAACCAATATCACGAGAATCGCCGCGAACCGCAAGAGCCACCGCCGCGATCCGCCGCTTGCCAGGTCGATCTTCAGGTAGCCGTAGGCCACGGCGAGCAGAAACAGCAGCCCGCAGGCAATTCCGCCCGCGCCCCAGAGCCGCCGCGCCACCTCCGCGGCCGCCGAGCGCTCCTTGAGGACGAGATTCGCCTCGTGGTCGAACTTCAGCAACGCGTGGACGCGGACCCACGGTCCAAACGACGTGGCGACCGTCTCGGCCCAGAGATCGCCGCCGACCAGGTGGGTGATTGCGTAGTCCGGGTCGAGGGCGACCCGGCTGGCGGCCGCCGATTCCAGGTCGAGCTTCGTTTGAACATACTCCCGCACCGCCGCCCGGATGGCCTCGGGGAGAGCCTCCGAGAACGTCTCCTCCGGATCGGGCCGCGGATCGCTGACCACCGGCCAGCAATAGACCGAGCTCTCCTTGTACGGCTGGCGGCCGACCCATTCGGGACGTTTCTCGATCGGCCGGCCCACGGTGACTTGGTCCGGCGGGGGCGAATCGGATTCCGCCTCGGCCGGCTTCCCTTTGGGCAGCTCCTTCGCGGCCGGCGGGGCCGCCTCCGTCCCTTCGCCGGTCCCGCCGCCGGCGTCGGAGTCATCCGTTTGCCCAGCGCCCTGCTCGGCATCGGCGCCCTCAAGTGCATCCGCCGAGGGGATTGCCGTCCCCTCGAGTGTCTCCCATCGCGATTCGGCCGCGCGAATCTTCGCCTCAAGCGCCCTCAGCTGCGCGGTTCTGGCCGCGATCGCCGCGCGCTCCGTCCTGACCGCGATCCGCATCGCTTGATGCCGGCCGAGAAACACAAGCCCGGCGAGCAGCACAAGGAGCATTCCGATCGCCGCCAGGCCGCCGAAAACGATCTTCAACGCCTCGCGGGCCCGTGGATGACTGACCACGCCGACCAGCCCCAGTATCGCCAGGAAGACCAGTCCGGCGAGCGGAAGCAGACCAAGGAAAAGGATAGACATGATTGAACCTTCGTCGAAAACCGACGCCTCCGCCAGCCGCGTCGCCGCTAGGCGTCCTCCTGCGATCCGCGGAGCCGCGGGTGGACCCAAGGACTGGCCAACTGGATCGAGACCGACATCGCGCAGGCCACCATCACCAGCCAGGGTTGCGGAAATCCGAGTGCATCGGAGACGATCAACGCGACCAGCCCCGACACGAAGACCGAGAACAAGCTCAACCGCGACGCCCGCAGCGGGTCCGCCGACCGCCACCAGCGGAGGAGCATAAACAACGCTCCAAAAGCGATCAGGTAGTAGCGGAGGTCGGAGACGGCATGTTCCGGCGCCAGATGCACCTGCTCCAGGCCGGTCACATCTCTCAGCTCCAAGTCGGCGAGGACCCGATGGGGCAGATCGACGAGCAGCGCCCCGGCAATCGCCGCGGCGGCAACTCCCACCAACAGCCCCGTGATCAGCATCGTCAGCCGCCGCAGCTTGACGTCGCCCTTGCATCCTTCCCAGACCTTCGACGGGATCAGCACCGCCCAGGTGCCGACGATGCTTGCCAGGATCACCCAGGCGTAGCGCGCCAATTCGCGGGCGCCGATGCCGCCGCCCGAGTGGAGGCTGGCCAGGACAAAACCCAGCACGCAGACGAGCAGGGCGATCAGCGCCCCGCCGAGCATCGAGCCGACCAGCTCCACAAGGCGTTGCCGGGGCGGCTTGACGACCAGCGCGGCGGCCGGCCTCTCGTGGCGGGCCCAGCGCGGCAGTCTGGCTTCGCGGTGGACCGCGCGGCGGATGTCCTCCGCGACGAACGTCGCCGTCTGCGCCGGCGAGGCCGCGGGCGCTGCGGGTGCCGCGGGCGGCGGCCGATCCGCCGGCGCGGGCAGCGGCGCCGGCGCTTTGATCGTCAGGATCAGCGACCGGAAAATCCAGTAGACCACGTACAACGCAAACAGGCTGACCGCCAGCGGCAAGACCGTATTCAAGAGGAAGGGGGCGGCAACGAGCAGCACGATCAGCAGGGCGATCTTCGTCGGCGTGTTCAGGTTCGAGCGATTCCAGCTCTGGCGCAAGTCGCTCAGGCCCTGCCGAACCGCCTTGAAGATCGGCTCCTCGCCGGTTGCCGGCGCCGATCCGCCCGGCAGGCCGAAAAGGCCCGCCCGGCGGGCACTTCGCCGGTCGTAGGCCGTCCGCGAGTCGTGCGGCGGCACGGCGCCGAGCCCCTCCGCTCCCGACGGTTTCGGCAGGCTGGCCAGCATTTCGCCCGCCGAGCCGAACCGCTTCGACGGGTCCTTTTCCAGCGCGCGGGCGACCACGCCGCGGTAGGGTTCGGGCAGCATCGAGACATCGGGCGTGGCGGTCAGGTGTTTCATCAGCACCTCGCCGATCGATTCGCCCTCGAACGGCACGCGGCCGGTGAGCATTTCATAGAGGATCACGCCCAGCGCGTAGACATCGATCTCCTTGCCGTAGCGGCCGTTGGCCACCTCGGGCGCCATGTAGTGGACCGTGCCGATGCTCTCCGTCTGCCCGCTCCGGCGGCTACAGGAGATGAACTTCGACAACCCGTAGTCGCCGATCTTCACCATGCCCTGGTCGTTGAAGATGTTGGCGGGCTTCAGGTCGCGATGCACGATGCCGTGGTCGTGGAGGTGGGAGACGCCGGCGCTGATGCCGGCAATCCAGTCCAGCGCCCGCTCGGCCGGCATGCCGGCCGGATTGGCGGCGATCACCTCTTCGAGCGATTCGCCGGCGACATACTCCATGACCACCCAGTTGTCGCCCTGGGAATCCTCGCGAATGTCGAAAACCGAGAGCAGGTTCGGGTGTTTCAGGTTCAGGCAATGGCGGATGCCGCGGAGCTCGACCTCGAGATTGCGGCGAATCAGCTTGAGGGCGACTTCCTTGCCGGCATCGCTGGTGGCGTAATAGACTTCGCCGAAGCCTCCGTGCCCGACGCCGCGCTTGATCACGTAGCCCTCCAGGGGCCGCGAACCGCTCGGGTAGGTGAATCGGGAATCGCGCGCGGCCGCCTCCGCTGAAGGTTTGAACGGCCCCTTCTTGGGAACTTCTGCTTCCACGATAGCCACCGAGTTGTTCATGGGTCCACTCCTGGCGACCGGCGCCGATTGGGCAGTGCCTCCGGGGCAGCCCCTTGCCGCACACTCAACAGTTCGTTTTTCGGCGTCCGATCTTGGGAGGGATGCGGGCGATTCTGGCAAGTCCGCGACGGCGCTTGCTCCGGGGGGCCGATCTCGCTCGCCTCCGCGCTTGCCGCCCGCTCACCCGACCCCTCCATTCTAATTCCCTGGTGCTCGCCTGTCGTCTCCGTCCCCGGAAACCGGGGCAGGCCCAATTCGTGGCGACGCCGTCTCCGCCAGGCAGCGGCGCATGCCGCGAAAACGCGGCCGGCCCCCCCTGAACAATCGCCGTGGCTGGCCGCGCGGCCACGGCTCAAATCGGTTCGAGGCTGAGCGAAAACCCGCTCCCCTCGATCCGCGAGTTGGTCCACACGCGGCCGTCGCGCTTGACGGGCCGCCCGTCGATCTGGAAGCTCCCGGCCGTCCGGCAGAACAGTTCGCCGCCGCGGCGGTAGAGGACGACTTCATGGGGCCACGCACGGCAGACCACGTGGCTCTGCCGGCTGGGGCCCAGAACGCAGGTCTCGGCCATCAGCAAGACGGCGTCGGACGAGGGCTGCGTCCGATGGCCGCTGCGGAATTCCAGCCGCGCTGTCGCACTGAGCGGATGGGGCCGACGGAATCGGAGCTCGACCCGGTCTCCGAGCAGAATCCGCGCCCGGTCCTGGAGCGTCGTCACGCCATCGACCGGCTGGCTGTTGACGCGGAGCGGGCGGAGTGGCTCGACCAGGTAGGCTTCGCCGTCGCGGCGGAGCCAAGCGTGCCGCTCCGACAGGTCGCCCAGAATCGGCACGTCCACGCCCCCTGCCGGCTGGCCGACGATCACCTCCTCGGCCAGGCAGACCCAGTAGCCGCCGACCGCATCGATCCAGAGCAAAAACCGGTCGTTCGCGGCGTGGTTACTGGCGGTCATGGCGTCGAGATCCTGCAAGAACCGGGAAACCATCATTCTAGCCCTACTTCCGGGCAATTGCCTCGGCATCCGGCTCGTCCAGGTCGAAGTATTCCGAGACCTGCTCGACGATGTTCGCGGGCGCCTCCTCGTTGAGCGGAATCTGATCGTGGTAGTATCGCTCGGCATCGACAACCCGCGCGGCGACTTCAAGCCGGCTCCGCAGATCGGCGACCAGCTCGCGGACACGCCCCAGCTTGCTGTCGTCGAAGTGGTACTTGCTGGTCGTCTCGGCCGCCGCCACCATCTTGAGTTGCGCTTCCAGGTTCTCCACGTCGACCTCCAACTGGCGCTTGGCCGCCATCATCCCTTCCAGCTTGTCGCGCGCCGCCGCCAGGCTCCGCGAACGGGCGTCGTGGATGTCGCGGAGGCTCTCCAGCGTGGCCTCGCGCGTTTGGTAGCGCTCGAAACGGTTCGCCAGGTCGAGCTTCACCTGATCGACGTTGTAGTTCCGCTTGCCGTAGACAAACGTCTCCTTGCCAGTCGCCAGATCCGCCCGCAAACGAAGCAGATCGGCCTTCTCCTCGCCGAGCCGGCCTTCCGCCTCGCAAATCTGCTTCTGGAGCTGTTCGACCTCGACCTCCTCGCGGGCAATGACCTGCATGTTCTTGCGTATCTCGGGCACGAGGTCGTTGATCATCGTGCGGGCCCGGTCGATCTGAAATTCCGTGGGCACGCTATCGTTGATCGACTGCTTCATGTAGCCGGCCGACGTGCGGACGTAGCTCAGCATGTCGCGGCCGAAGAACAAGAGTCCCAGCAACATGGCAATTCCGGTTCCAACAAGAGCCTTTCGGATCATGACGCGGTTCCTCCAATCGGGGAGAAGGGTGGGAGTGGTTTTCTTGAGGCTGCCGTCGGCGCAGCGATCGGTTCCTCGGGACGAGCCGCCGGGGCGCGGCTTGCGCTGGGAGGGCGGCTCCGATCATCTATTCGCAAGCAGCGCGAGGATCTTGGACCTTCCGCGGGAAAATCCGCACGCGGCAGACTACCTAGGAGAGGGGGGTGCGGGCGGGCCGTCGTCCGCCCGGCAAGATTTTCAGGAATTGGTCCGCAAATTGCGTTAAGATGGACTCGTCCTGAAGCCGGTAATCGGGGAGAATCGGAGCATGACTGACTCGACCCTTGAGCCCTTCATACGGCAGATTCACGCGGCGCCGACGTTGTTCGTTCTCGCCCTTTCCGGCGGCGGGAGCGATACCCTGGCGGAGCTTCTCAGCGCCCCGGGAGCCTCGCGGACGATCCTCGAGGCGACCATCCCGTATTCGCAAAAAGCGCTCTGCCGCTGGCTCGGGGGGACGCCCGACCAGTTCTGCTCGCCGAGGACCGCTCGAGCCATGGCGATGTCGGGATTCCTGCGGGCGTGCCAGTACGAGGCGCCCGAGAAGGCGCCGCTGGCGGGGATTGGCGTTACGGCCTCGCTGGCCACGGATCGCCCGAAGCGAGGAGCGCACCGGATTCACCTGGCCTTGCAGACGGCCGACCAGACGCTCGTTGAATCGGTCTGCCTGGTGAAGGACCGCCGCCGGCGCGCGGAGGAAGAGGCGATTGCGTCGATCCTGATGCTCAACCTGATGGCTGAAGGATGCGGGATCGGCGATCGGCTGCCGCTCGAGCTGCCGGAGGATGAGTCTTGCGAGCGCCGGGCGACCACCGCGCCGCAACCCTGGCGGGACCTGATGCTCAGCAAGACGAGGGCGGTCTCTGTGGGGGGAAGGGGCGGCGAACCGGCTCTGCCGGGGGCGATCTTCTCCGGGGCGTTCAATCCAATCCACGCCGGCCACCGGCGGATGGCCGAGGTGGCTGCGGGGATCCTGGGCTGCGAGCTGGACTACGAGCTTTCGATTCTCAACGTGGACAAACCGCCCCTGGATTACCTGGAGATCGGCAAGCGCTTGAGCCAGTTCGAACCGGCCAGCCGCGTCTGGCTGACCAGGGCGCCGACGTTCGAGCAGAAGGCGCGGCAGTTTCCCGGGGCAACCTTCGTCGTCGGCATCGACACACTCCGCCGCATCGCCCTGCCCGAATACTACGGGGGCAGCTCCGCGGCCGCCGAAACGGCGATCGACGAGATCGTTGACTGCGGCTGCCGGTTCCTGGTTTTCGGGCGCTCGGTGGGCAGCAGCTTCATCCGCCTCGGCGATCTCGAACTGCCGGCCGCGCTGGCCGGCATCTGCCGCGAAGTGCCCGAGGCACAGTTCCGCGAAGACATCTCGTCGACGGAGATCCGCCGCCGGCAGCGCGACGGTTGCGAGCACGATCTCGCCTGAAAGAGCGGGCCCGCCCGCCGGCAACGATCGGGCAGGATATTCCGCACGGAACGGTTGTTCGCTCTGGGCAACCCCGCTGGCCGGAGCGCGGAAATTTCCAGCGGCACGCTCCCCCCGTCCGAAATTCCTAAAGGTCTGAAAACGTAAGACGTTTTCTTGCCGCAAATGCCCGAAATGGATGCGTTCTGGAGGACATCGCGTGAGAAGAAGGCCGGAACCGCGGCGGCAGGCGAGGATCCGAGCGACCCTCTACCTTGCGCCCGAGCTGCTCGATGAAGCTCGCAACGCAACCGTTTTTCTGGCGGGCTATCCCGTGCGGCTGACGCTGACACGACTTGTCGAGCAGGCCCTCCGCACCGAGCTGCGGCGATTGAAAGACACGTACAACATGGGCAACGAATTTCCCCCACGAACCGAGGAACTCAAGGGCGGCCGCCCGATCGCCGCCTGAGCCGAGCCATGCAAACCGAACAGAAGTGTCCTGCTCACGTCGAGAAGTTGAAGAGACTCCGCCGCGAGTTGCTGCAACGAATCGTCCAGAACGAGGCCCGGCGCCGAGCGGACCGGAGCGCCGTGCCGAAAGAGGTCCGCAAAGGGTGAACCGAACTCTGCCCCTGATCGTGCTCGTTGGGATTGCGATTCCGGCCGCCGCCGGACCGGCGCCCGCCGGCGCGCTCTGGGGCTCGCGCGCCTCGAGCCAGCCCCATCCGGCCGTCGTTCGCGTGATCGTCCCGGAAGGCGAGGCGATGTCGCTCGGCTCCGGATCGCTGGTCGCCGCCAACGAACGCCTTGGCCTGGTCGTCACGAATTGGCACGTCGTCCGCGATGCCCGGGGGCCGATCACCGTGGTCTTCCCCGACGGATTCCGCTCGGGCGCGTCGATCCTGGCAACCGACCGGGACTGGGACCTGGCGGCCCTGGCCATCTGGCGCCCCCCGGCGACGCCGCTCCGGCTTGCCGCGCACGCCCCGCAGCCGGGCGAGACCCTGACGATCGCCGGATACGGCTCCGGCAAATACCGAGCCGTTTCGGGACGCTGCGTGCAATACCTTTCACCCGGCGGGAACAACCCCTTCGAGTTGCTGGAAGTCGCCGTCGCCGCCCGCGACGGCGATTCCGGCGGCCCGATCCTGAACGCCCAGGGCGAGCTGGCCGGCGTCCTCTTCGGCGCGGCGCGAGGCCGGACCGCCGGCAGCTTCTGCGGGCGGGTCCAGTGGTTTCTCGCTTCCGCCGCGCCCCGGTTCAACAACCTCGCGATGCCCCCGGCGGAGACGATGCTCGCCGAAAACGTCTCCGCGCCGTTTGCCCCTCCGGCGGACGGCTTCCCCCCGCCGCGCGACGCGCCCGCCTGGCCGCCGGAAGAGGAACCCATCCCGGATTGGCGGCCGAGTGCCGGCCAGGACGAACTCCCCTCCAACGTGCGGCCGTTGCCGCTGGCCTCGATTCCGGCGGCGATCCTCGACTCTCCGGCAACCCGAAAACCGGCAACCCGTTTCAGCCGGGACGAGTGGCACGTGGCGGACGGCGAGGCCGAGCGAGCGCCGATCCCGTACGCGGACGGCGAGGCCGAGCCGGCCGGTGAAGAGACCCCGATCCGCTGGAACGATCTTGTCGGCCGCACGCGCCGAGAACAGATCAAGAACATCCTCGCGGCTCTTGGCGGATTGGCGATCGTCGTTCACGGCCTCCGCATCTACGGCGCGCTCCAGGGAAAGAAGAAGACGACGCGGCGGCGGCGCACGACGCGCCGCCAGTACCGGATATGGTATTGAACTGGCGGGCGGCCGCTGCCTTCCCGAGCCGGCCCGTTGACGGCAGCAGCCCTCAGCAAGCATCGCGCGGCCAGATGCCGGCTCGTCAGGCCGCGTTGCTCGCCTTCCTGCCGTCTCGATCGTCCCGGACGGCAAGATCGGCCTTGATCTTCGCCAGTTCCTCGGGCGCGGAGGTCGCCATGCTCTCGAATCGTGCCGCGGACTCGGACCACTTCTTTGCGGCTTCGAG
>JAAYCB010000020.1 GCA_012744395.1 Pirellulaceae bacterium | reverse complement strand
CTCGCAGCGACGCAGGGCCACGCGGCCCTCTTGCTCGGCGCTGGTGGCCACCGCATCGGCCGCCACCAGCGCCCCGGCCACCGAAAGCGGCGTGACAACCGTGCTGATCGCCGGGCGGACCGCCGCCGCGAGCCGCTGACTCATCTGCACGCGAAACAGGTCAGCCGTCCGCGGCGAATCGGCGTAGACGTTCAACTTCACCAGTTTGCTGAAATCCGATCCGGCGGACTTGAGGACCGCCTCAAGGTTCGTCAAGACTTGCTCGACTTGCTTCTCGGCCGAACCTTCACCCACCAGTCGTCCTTCCACGTCGAGCGGCAAGAGCTGCCGCGTGTGGACGAGCGGAAAACCTTGGACCATCACCGCGCGGGCCGTGCCGGCCGGCGCGTCGAGGGCAAGGTACTCGATCGCCGGTTCGGACGCCGGCCGCGCGGCCGCCTCGGCATCGGCCGCCCGCGGTGACGATTGAGGCTCGCCAGGGGCGCTCACGCCGGTGCTCTTCGGCGCGGGGCAGCCAGTCAGTAGCGTACAGCAGACGGCCAGAACGGCCGCAAAAGACCGCCGTGCCATGGTTGTCTCCTCCATGTCTCGGGGGGCAAAAAATGTAGGGTGGTCCAGAGCGAACCATCCCTTGGCGGAACGCATTGCCGCCACGCGCACCACCGGCGGAAACGCCGGCATGACCGCGCGCGAGCGCCGGCCCACCACGCGCCGCCGCGGGACGTTTACCCGCGCTGGGTGGGGCGGCGCTCGCCGGATAGTGGTTTTCGACTCGTCCGGTTCCTGGCGGCATTGGCGGCGATTCGAACCGCGTTGTGGCTGGTCCGCTCTGCACCACCCTACGATGTGTAGGGTGGTGCATCAAGCGACCCATCCCTTGGCGGAACGCATTGCCGCCACGCGCACCACCGGCGGAAACGCCGGCATGACCGCGCGCGAGCGCCGGCCCACCACGCGCCGCCGCGGGACGTTTACCCGCGCGCGGTACCGCGGCGCTCGCCTTCTGGCCGTGCAAACATGTTCGGTCCCCGTACACCGCCCTGGCCCCTCCGGCCCGCCCGGGCCGGTCCGCTCTGCACCACCCCACGGGGCGGCGGTGGGACGCCGCTCGGGTAGATCGCGGCTTCCGGACCCGTCCGGTTCCTGGCGGCGTTGGGTGCGATTCGAACCGCGTTGGGGCCGGTCCGCTCTGCACCACCCCACGGGCTACGGGGCGCCGACGGCGATCATGTCGATGGTCATCGTGCGCCCCTCCATTCCGACACCGTGGACCATCAGCTTGGAGGCGGCCGGGGGGCGGTCCGGGTCGTACACGAGCGGTCGCGTCCGGTCGACCCATCGGGCGGCGTCATCGTCGGCGACGTAGTAGGTAGCCTTGACCAGGTGGCGCATGTCGCTGCCGATCTCGGTCAGGATCGACTGCAACTGCGCGAAGACATGCTTGGCCTGGGGCTCGCCGCGGCTGGGGACTTGCGCGTACTGGCCGGAGATGTAGATTTGCCGGTCGGTCCGCAGCAGGGCCACTCGGCTGAAGGTGTTCGACGGGCGGAATTCCGGCGGGGTGAAGTATTCCACCGGTTCGGGCGCCTCGCCGGAAAGCGGCAATTGCGCGATCATCTCGATCTCGATTGGGACTTTCGCCAGCCATTCCACGAAGACCACCGGCGGAGTCGGCTGGTCGGGGAAGAACGTCTGGATTTCGCGGAGCACCTCGGCAGACGACGTCACGGGGCGCAGAAAGACCTTCAGGTGGACGACGTGCTTGACCGAGAGCTTCAGATGCCCAAGCGTCCTGATCAGGTTCGACATCGAGCGGGTGACGGCCGACTCGGTCAATCCGCCTTCATCCGCCTGGCCGGACAGATAGGCCACGCCGCCCGGCGGCAAGACGGCCGCATCGGCGCAGTTCTCGTTGCCGGCCACGGCTTCGCATCGCTTCAGGGAGACGGCCTGGCCATTCTTATCGGCAGCGGCAACCGCATCGAGCGCGACGAGTGCCTGGCGGTGCGGCATGGGCGTGAGGACGGAGGTGATCGCCGGCCGCACCGACGTGTCCAGCCGCTTGGCCAGCAGTTCGCCCACCCGGGTGACGGTCCCCGGCGCCAGCGCGTAGATGTTGATTCGGACGAGCCTGTCGAGGCCCGAGCCGCTTTCCTTGAGCACGGTTTCCAGGTTGGTCAGCAGCTGCTCGATCTGCTTGTCGACCGAGCCCACGCCGACCAGCTTTCCCTCGCGATCCAGCGGCAGCAACTGCCGCGTGTGGACCAGGGGAAGGCCCTGAACGATCACGGCCTGCGACATGCCCGCGGGCGCATCGAGGGGAACGTACTCGAGGGACGATCCGGCCGGCTGGCCGGGCGCTTGGTTCGTGGATTTCTCGGCGGCCGGGCAGTTGGTCGACCCGACCACGCAGGCCGCCAGCAGGGCGGCGGTAAGCGATCGCCATCTCATGGGTGTGCTTTCTAAACCTCGGTCGGTAGTTCGTACGGTTGGCGTTTCTTCGTATCGAGATAGCCGTTGGCCTCATCGTCGCCGGGAAAGACCTCCTTTTCGGGGTCCCATTTCAGGCGGCGGCCGAGCCAGCGGGCGATATTGCCCAGGTGGCACAGGGTGGCCACGCTGTGGCCGGCCTCGACGGGCATGATCGGGTCTTTCCGCAAGGCCACGCAGGCGAAGAAGTTCTCCATGTGGTTGTCGCTTTCGTAGACGCGTGCGGCGCCGGCCGGCAGCGGGTCTTCGTCCAGGCCCGCCGGATCGCACTCGTAGCCCTCGCGGAAGATCGTGATCCGCCCCTTCTCGCCGATGAATGTCGCCCCGCCCCCCAGCTTCGGATCGACGGAGCTAAGCGAAAGCACCACGCCATTGGCATACTTGTAGTGGATGATCGTCTGCGAGCAGGCCGCGTCGCCGCGATCGCGCGTGTCCGGCGTGTCGTAGACGACCTGCTCCATCTTCTCTTCCGGGTCGACCCAGATCTCGACCGGGCCGCTCAGGTCCATGTCCAGGGCCCAATGGACCATGCTCAGTCCGTGGCAGCCCCAGTTGGGCAGTTCGCCGCCCGAATACGGCCAGAACGACATCCAGCCCGGACCGACCGCGTATTTCTCCGCCGGCCGCGTGTAGTACGGCGGTTCGCGCTCGTAGGGGATCCGCGACAGGTAGAGGTCCGTGTGGTAGGGCACCACCTCGTTCGGACCGCACCAGGCGTCCCAATTCAGCCCCGGTGGAATCGGCTGGGCGGCGAAATTGCACTCGTACGGGCTGGGGTAGTTGTAGCCGATGATCGACTGGATCTTGCCGATCCGGCCGTTGCGGATCAGCTCCACGGCCTTGCGCGTGGCGGGGTGCGACCGCTGCTGCTCGCCGGTCTGAAAGACCCGCTTGTACTTGCGGACCGCCTGGATCATCGTCCGCCCTTCGCGGATCGTGTGGCTCAGGGGTTGCTCGCCGTAGATGTCCTTGCCGGCCTGGCAGGCATGGATGCAAGGCAGATAATGCCAGTGCTCGGGCGTGGCATAGATCACCACCTCGACGTCCTTGCGGTCGAGCAATTCGCGATAGTCCGAGTAGGCCTTGGCCCGGTAGTTCCGCGCCCACTCGGCGGCGCGCAACGGGTTGAAATCCGCCACGGCCACGATCCGCGCATGGGCGGGCGGCGCCCCCTGCCCGCCCTTGCCGATCACCAACTGCCCGTTGCGGCGGCCGCAGCCGATGATGCCGACGCCGATCTGTTCATTCGGGCCCGGTTCAGGGTCCGGCTCGGAGCCCGGTCGCCCCGGCGGCCCGGCCAATCGCGGGGGCGCGGCCTTCTGGCACGAGAAAAATGCCGGAAGGGAAATTCCTCCCAGGGTGGCGCCGAGCATCCGGCGCCGCGAGATTCTTCTGCTGGTTGTCATGGATTGTGCTTTCCTTGGCGCCCTGTTCAGACTGCGTAATGGCGCGCCACCTTGCGGATAGCCGCCGCGACTTGAAGCACGTACTCTTCCGTCCAGAATTCATTGACCGGCACGCGCATCCCGGTGACGAGGATCGCCTCGGCCTCGGGGCACTTGTGCTTGGAGAAGTCCATCGTGGTCAATCCCATCTCCTTGACCGGCCAGCGGCCGGCAAAGAAGGCGTGCTTCTGGAAGACCGGTTCGCCATACAGCGGCACGCCGATATAGCCCCCGCGGACCGGCGCGCCTTCGGCGGTCAACGCCCGGACGAATTCGGAACGCCCGCAACGGAATCCCTCCGGCTGCATGCGGAACATGTAAAACCAATAGACGGCGCGGTCCTCGGGGTGCACCTGGTGGGGGATGATTCCGGGAAGGTCGGCGATCTTCTCGGTCAGCAGGTTGCCCAGCCGAGCGCGCTTTGCGGCGATCTCCTCGAGCCGGGTCAGCTGGGCGGCGACCACCGCCGCCTGGGGTTCGCTCATGCGATAATTGGTGGCGAAGGCGTCGAAACCGCCCCACTTGCTGCGGTTGCCCCCCTTGTCCCCGTACTTTTGCAGCAGCGGCCCGAAACGCTCGTCGCTCGACGCGACCACGCCGCCGTCGCCGCAGGTGATGTGCTTCGAGTTCTGTAGCGAGAAGCACGCCAGGTGGCCAACCGTGCCGATCGGTTTGCCGCGATAGCGGGCCCCCCAGGCTTGCGCGCAGTCCTCGATCAGCACCAGGTTGTGGCGGTCGGCGAGAGCCTTCAACGCGTTCAAGTCGCAAGGGTTGCCGGTCAGGTGGACGGCGATGATCGCCTTGGTCTTGGGCGTGATCCGCCGCTCGACGTCGGCGACGTCGAGATTGTAGGTGCCCGCCCCCAGGTCGGCGAAGACCGGCACCGCCTGTTGGTAGAGGACGCCGATCACCGTGCCGATGTCGGTCACCGGCGAAGTGATCACCTCGTCGCCCAGCCCGATCCCCGCCGCCGCCACGGCAATGTGAATCGCCGCGGTGCCCGACGAACAGGTCTGCACGTGCTCGAGCGGGCAGAACTCCTGAAACCGCTCGGTGAGCAACTTGGTCTGCGGGCCGCCCCAATAGAAGAGCGACCCCTGCTGGAGCATCGCCTCAAGCTGCTTCTTTTCCACGTCGCCCCAGCGCGGGCCGGAAACGGCCGACGCCTTGACGGCCTTCTCGCCGCCCTGGATGGCCAGGGCCGTGGCCGGAGATGCGGCCTGCTCGCCCCCCCTGGCCGCCGCGCCGGCCAGCACCAGGCTCGATGCTCCGGCGACGAACTCGCGCCGCGACAGCGAATTCTTCTTACTCATTTTCAGAACCTCCCGATTTTTCAGTCCGTGACCCCCTGCCTCGGGGCAGAAACCCATTCTACAACCGTTGTTGACTCGTTTCTATTAAGCCGACGCCAGGGCGGCGGCGTGCGCGTGGATCTTGCGAATCGCCGCGGCGATCTCGTCCATGTCGCTCCGCGGCCCGAGAAGCATGTTCTGCATGAACCAGACGGCCTCTTGGCAGAGCCGGTCGTTCTCCGGGCAGGCGTTCCGCTCCGCCCAGTCCTTGATGGCCGCCTCGCCGTAGACCCGCTTGTAGCCGCGCGAGTTGAGTGCGTCGCGGATGAAGCCCACCTTGTTCAGCGGCCCGTACCCGTCCGAGCAGGGGACGCCCTCCGCCCGCAGCGCCTTGATGAACTTGTTGCGCGGCAGGTTGGCGAACTTCTCGCGCTCGTAGCGGAACATATAGAGATGGTACGCGCTCCGCGTGCAGCCCTCGTAGAGCCGGGCGGGCACGATCCCTGGAATCTCGCCGAGTATGCTCGAGAGGTAGGCGGCGTTCTCCGCGCGGGTCTTGGCCCGTTGCTCCACGTGGGGCAACTGGCCGAGCAACAGGGCGGCCTGGAACTCGGTGATCCGCGCGTTGGTGTTCCGCCCGCCGTCGTAGGCGACCCCGGCGCTCGATCTGCCGTACGGGCGGCAGCAGTTGTGGAAGGCGAAGCACTTGTTGGCCATCGTCTCGTCGTTGGTCAGAATCGCCCCGCCCTCGCCCGAGCAGAGGTTCTTGCTGACCTGGAAACTGTAGCAGCCGCTTGTGCCCCAGGTCCCCAGCCCGAGCTTGCGCCACTGGCCGAGGTGCGCCTGGCAGGCGT
>JAAYCB010000236.1 GCA_012744395.1 Pirellulaceae bacterium | reverse complement strand
GGCGCCATGATCGTATCGAGCAATCGCATCAGCGTTTCTCCTTGCCGCCGTAGGCCGCGACCGCCATCGTGCAGAGGACCGTCCCAGCGAACACCAGCGCCAGCGGCGGCCAGGCCATCCACAGCCCGGCCGTGATCGCCGCCAACCCCGCCGCCATCGTCACCAGGATCACGTATGCCATGATTTCGTCCTCACACGCTCAGCAACCCGCGGCGCTCATAGACGCTACCCTCGGTCGCGTGCAACGATGCACGGCCGACCGCCATCACCGCCGCCACGATGCCGTCGATCTTACCCGAGGATGTCGCCTTGTCCGGTCGGAGGTTGCCGCTTTGATCCTCGTAGGCCGACAGGTTCGACGCATTCCAACGCAGGATCGGATGGGCGCCGTGCCGGAGCTTCTTCTCCAGCATCAACGCAATCAATTTCTTCATCGGCTCGTTCATCGACACGGTCCCCTGCCGGTGCTCGACCATCACGATCCCATCCTCTTCGGCAAGCTCGGTCGCCAACTGCCGCGCGTTCCACGGGTCGAATGCCAATTCGCAGAGGTTATACCGCTTCGCCACGGCATTGACGTGCTGGCGAATGCTCCGATAGTCGATCGAACTACCCGGCGTTGCCGTAAGCAGCCCATCGCGGACCCACATCGCATACGTGCGGTCGCCGCGGCGCTCCATCTCGCGGACCTTCTCCTCCGGAACCCAGTAATGCGGCCTCACGTGGTAATTGCCGTCACGGTCGGTATGGCACAGGCAGAGCGCCGCCATGTCCTCGACGCTCGCCAAGTCCAGGCCGCCGTAGACATCGGCATTGTCTGGGATCTCGGCGGGTCCGTCCGACGCATCCCATTTGAGCATCTGGATCAAACGGAACGCCTGCTCCGTGCGGATATTGAGATGCAGCCGCTTGAACGTGTTCTCGAATGCCGGGTCATCCTTCGCCCTGGTGCATTCGCGGAGCATGTAATCCTCGGGGACCGAGACGCCGAAATTCGGGTTCGCCTTTCGCCACACCTCGGGACTCGTCCAGTCGTCCTCCTTCGACGCCTCGTAGACCACCGGCAGGAAGGCCGGGTCCACAATGATGCCGTCGCGGACCTTCCCGGCATAGTCGTGCTTCTGGTTGCAGATCGACCCCTCGCGCTCGTAGTCGCTCGTCGTGATATGGACGGCCAGCGGGTTTGGCCTCTTGCCCATGCCCGTCATCAACACCTCGGTCAATTCCGGAGTCTTGTGCGCGTGCAGTTCGTCGTTGACCAGCAGTTGGACGTTGAACCCGTGTTTCGTGCCGGCCACCGCCGACAGGTATTTGTAGGACTTATCCCCCACGACCATGTTGAACTTGTAGATTTCCGTCCGCTCCAGCATCAGCGGCTCGTTGCGGATCATCCCGGCCACGCGGTCGAAGCATAGCCGCGCCTGGTCCGCTTCCGCCGCGGAGGAGTACAGCCGCGCGCCTTTCTCCGGGTCGAGGTACAGAAACAGGCAGACGAATACGGCCGCCAGCTCGGTCTTGCCATTGCCGCGCGGGATGAAGACGAACGCCTCGCGAAACCGCCGCAGTCCGGTCTTGCGGTCGCGCCAACCCCAGATATTGCCGATGATGCCCTTCTGCCAGGTCTCCAGGAGGAACGGCTCGCCGGCCTTCGGTCCCTCAACGAACGTGCAGCACTCCTCAACGAACGCAATCGCGTCGAATGCGAGCGACTCGACGAACTCGTAGCGCTCCCCGGCCTGCGCGAACGGGTCGTAACCCGGCAGGCTGCGGATCGCTCGATTGATGTCGTAGTTCACGGTTGCCACGCTCATCCGCACGCCCTGAAGAACCTCGCCTTGCCTTCCGTCTGCTTTGGCGGCTCGACCGTCACCTGGATGCGAGTTCTGGCCGCCGGCGTCAGGCCGAACTCCTGCTCCAACCTCAGCAGTTGCACGCCGAGGCGGTTGATGATGCCGACCTCGGGAAACTGCTGGCAGGTCTTGATCTGCTTGCCGTCATCATCCTTGACGATGTAGCTCTCGCCGTATTTGCGGACGAACGCATCGCACTGCTTCCACCGGACGAACAGTCGGCAGTACCTGGCGAGCGCGTTGCCGTCGATCTTGGTCACGACGCCGAGCGCCTCGAGTTGCGGGACCAGTTGCCGCCAGACTGCCTTGGCCTCCTTGTCGAGCCAGGCGGGACATCGCGGTGCGCCCTTCTCCGGCCGCGGCTCGCGGTCGCGCTTGGCGACTTCGCGCGATCCGCGTCGCTTGAGGATTTCTGTCGGCGTTGGGG
>JAAYCB010000235.1 GCA_012744395.1 Pirellulaceae bacterium | reverse complement strand
TTCTTGAAATCGTCCCGAACTCTCGCACCTGTGGTCTTCTTCAGTCCCTCCCTTTCCCGCGCCTCGCCGGGCGTCGCGATGCCCGCCGGCGCGCCTGGTCCTACTCCTTCGTCACGATCTCGTGCTTGAACTCCGTTGGGCCTGACGAGCCGACCTCAATGAAGTTTTCACTCTCCGTGTTCCACTCCGCTGGAATCAATTCCTCCGCCGGCGTGCCGACCTCGTCGCCGGGCATGCCGCCTTCCGGCATTTGCAGCCCCGTGCCCGGTTTCACGGCGTTGATCACCACGCGGTATTTGCCCGGCGGGAGCCCCTGCTCGCGGGCGATCGCGTACGCGCCGTTGGCGATCACCGCGCCGCTGGATGTTGTGCTTTGCTCGACGGGCTCAAAGCTGATGCTCCCCTCGGCCAGCGGCGCGCCGTCGAGCGTCACGGTGCCCGAGACGGCACGCCGCCCCAAGGGATCGCCGCCGCCACAACCGCATACCAGGCCCAATAAACATAGAACACTCGCCAACATGGAAAGTTGGAAACGCATTGCTGCCTCCTGGAAACGATTCTAACTATGGTTCGTTTGACGGCAATCGCTTGCATCCCTGGCGGGGCCGGAACGGGACCACCAAGGGGGGATGCCCCATACTCGCGGCAACCTGCGCCGCGGCTCGCGTCAACCAACGGGCCTTGCCACGAGCAGCGGGACATCCCTCGCAAACGATTGGTCGGACAGTAAACGGAAAAACGGGCCTCGGGCCGCCGCGAAAATCGCCGCGGCCGAGGCGGCTTGGTTACAGGTACTCCTCCGGGAACTTCCAGGGCGCCCGGTACTCGGGCCGCGCGGCCTTCGCCGCCTCGTCGTCGCCGACGATCTGCTCCGTGGCCGGGTCGAAACGCAGCTCGCGGCCAAGCCTCATCGCCAGGTTGGCGAGGTTGTTGGACGTGTTGACCTTGTGCATGTAGTTCACCCCGCAGCTCGGCTCCTCGCGGCTGCGGATGCAGTCGAGCCACTCCCGCTCGTGCCCCGGCGAGGGCGGGATCGTCTTCTCCGGCGGCTCGGCGCCCACCAGCTCGGCCACCTGGGGAACCACCATGTGTGTCCCGTAGTTGCCGAAGATCGTCGCCTTCTCCGCGTGGATGTAGTATCCCAGGCGGCGCTGGATCCCTTTCTCCATCGGGGCGCCGTGCTTCGCGTAGCGATCCACATCCTGCAAGTTGAAGCCGAAGCTGCTGACCTGCGACATCATCCAGGTCATCGTCACCTCGGGGAACTCCCAGGTCACTTCGTGCGTGTCGGGCGCGTCGGTGTTGTCGATCACGCAGTGTTTCGAGCTCGTGCTCTGAACGCGGATCGGAAACCCTAGATCGAGCGCCCAGAAGGGCAGGTCGAGGATGTGGTTGGCCATCCCGCACGTCCGCCCGCCCCCGTAATCCAGGAACAGCGTGTGCGCCCAACCGTTCTTGACGATGTTCTCGTTGAACTTCCGCATCGGCCCCGGGCCGACCCAGAGGTCCCAGTCGAGCCCCTCGGGCGCGTCGCTGTCCGGCGGGAACCCCAATCCGTCGGGGGGATTTCCCTCGTTCGACATCAGGAACGTCCGCACCACGGCCGGTTTGCCGAGCATCCCCGACCGCATCCATTCGACGACGCGGCGGTAGTTCTCCGTGGCGTGGATCTGGGTCCCGTTCTGGCAGACCCGCTTGTGCTTGAGGACGGCGTTCTTGATCACGCGGCTTTCGGCCAGGTGCAGCGACATCGGCTTCTGCAAATACAGATCCTTGCCGGCTTCGCAAGCGTCGACCGCCATCCGGCAATGCCAGTGGTGGGGCGTGGCGATGATCACCGCGTCGACATCCGGCTGCTGGAGCAGCTCGCGGTAGTCGTTGTACGTCTTCGGCTTCGATTCGAAGCTCGCGGCCAGGGCGTCGCGCTTCCGCTTCCAGGCGTCGCAGATCGCGGTCACCGCCACGTCGGGATACTTCGCGCACTGCTTGACGTTGGCGGTGCCCATCGCGCCGGCGCCGATCAGGCCGACCTGGATGCGGTCGTTGGCGCCGGGCTGGCCCGGCGCGGCCAGCGCCGAGCACGGCACGAAGTACGGCGCCGCGACGCCAGCGGCCGTGGCGGCGCCCAGGAAATCGCGGCGAGAAACGGGTTTCGACAGCTTCATCACGTCTACCTCCTTATAATCACGGGTAACGGTCGCAAAACCTGCGTTGCAGGAGCCTCGTTCTGTCCGGTCAATCGGCTTTTCCGCCCGGCTATCGGCCCGGGGCTTCTTTCGCCAGTGCATAAGCGCTCCAGGCGTCGCCGATCTCGCCCTCGTTCAGCGCGCCGGGGTGGATCCACAGCCGGTAGTCGAGCGTCAGCGTCTCGCCCTTGGGCAGCGGCACCTCGCGGTCGCCGGGCCAGGCCGGTTGCACGCTCCTCCAGGGCGGATACTCGCCGGGCTTCGTGCCGCCTTCATCCGTCTGCGGCTGGTTCGGATAGTCGGGGTTCGTCACGCCCTCCAGCAAGACCATCCCGGCCGGGCCCTTCCCGCCGGGGAAACGGCCGGTCAAGTGATACCACGCCCGCCGCGGCGAAGTACCGGGCGGGTCGATGTGCATGCGGATCTGCCGCTCGGGAAATTCCGGAAAGCTCCGCACGGAGAAGCCGCCGTAGCTGCCATGCGGGCGTCCGCCGATGCTTACCTCGTCGACCAGCGCCGTCAGCCGCACCTGGACATCGACGAAACGCCGCCGCGCGGTGGAGCGGAACGCGCGGATCAGCACGTCCTCGCGGACGATCGGGTCGCGATCGCCCCATTTCCACACGCACTCCGCCTCGACCGCCGCCCACACCGGGCCGGCTTCCACGCGGTGCATCGCCACGGGGCGCGACCAGACCGCGCCGGTGAAGCCGGGCAGGATCTTCACCGCCCAGAGGTCGCGGGCCTCGTCTTTCCAGCGCGTGATCGGCCAGGCCCAACTCACGCCGCGATGGTGCGGATGGTTCTGCGAGTAGTCGTCGGTGATCGCCTCGCCGTCCGGGCCGAACAACGGCTGGATGTAATCGCCCCGCGCGAAGTCCGGGTCGATCCCCGCCGGAACGGGGACCGTCCCATGGTTGTAGCGGAGCACCGGCAACGAGCCCTCGCGGATGTCGACCGCTTTCCGTTCGGTGTCGACCCGCGCGGTCAACTCCCCGCGGCATCGCTCGTCCGCCTGCACAATCCGGAACTGCCGCCGGCCTTTCGCGCCGGGCGGGAGAATCCACCACAGTCTTCCCGACGCGCTGCCGGCGCTGTCCGGCTCGAACTGCGCCGCCAGCGGTTCGCCCCGTGCCGCGCCGCCGACCGTCTCCACGACGCGGATGCGCCCCGGCCGGACCGCGCCGCCGGCCAGCCGGCCGAGATCGACCTCCGCCGAGACCGGCGCCGCCACGCGTCCCAGCGCGCCCTGGGGATCGTCGATGATCAAGGTCTTATCCGGGCCTTGCCCGGCGGAAGCCGCCAAGAGGACCGCGGCGATCATGCTGATGTTCAGTGCTGCCATCGTTGCTCCCTTCCCCGGCCGGCGCGGCTCGGCCGCGCCCGCTGGTCACTCCGCGCTGGCCTGCGCCGCCAGTTGCACCGGCCGGCCGCTGGCGATGCTCTCGTAGCAGGCGTTCATGGCCTCGATCGTCGGCCGGTGCCAGCGGAGGTTGATCTGCGGCTGGCGGCCGTCGCGCACGCACGCGACGAACTCGTCCACCAGGCCGATCCACTCGTCGAAATAGGTGTATTGAACCACGTAGCGGTCGCGCGGCGCGCCGTTGTGGTAGACGTTCGGGCCGAAGCAGTCGGCCATCAGCGTCCCCCGCTCCCCGCTGAGCGTTAAATTGACTTCCATCCGCTTGGGAAACACCTCCCAGCCGGGACCGGGTTCCGGCAGCCGCTCCTCCAACCGCGACCAGGAGGGATCCAGCAGGAACGTCGAGCCGTCGGCCATCTTGCCGTTGACCAGCAGCAGGTCTTCCACTTCCAGGTCCGTGCGGATGTTCGGCGCCGCCTCGGCGTAGACGTGCTCGAACCGGCTGCCGGTCAGCCAGCGAACCAGGTCGAAGATGTGCGGGTGGTCGCAGAGCGCGCCGCCGCGGAAGCGGTGATCCCCGGCGGCCAGCGGGACGCGGCGGCCGTAACTCTGCTCGGGCGACCCCTGCCAGGGAAACGCCCAAACCGGCGAAAGCGTGATGTTCGTCGCCTGGATCGAGACCACCCGGCCGATCGCGCCGTCGGCCACGAGCCGCTTGATCCGCTCGACGACCGGGTTGTAGTGCAGCTCCAGCTCGATCTGGCAGACCAGCCCGGCCCGATCCACCAGCTCGATCATCTCGTCGTATTCGGCCAGGTCGAACGTGGGAATCTTCATCGAGAGGATGTGGATCTTCCGCTCGGCGCAGGCCTTCATCTGCGCCAGGTGCTCGCTGTTGGCCGAGGCGAGCACGACCGCCTCGATCTCCGGGTGCCGGTCGAGCATCTCCTCGGCGCTGGCGTAGCAGGGGACCCCATCGACGGCGCGGTGGAACCGCTGGCGGACCACGTCGTCGGCGGCGCTGGCCGCGATCCACTCCAAGCGCGGCGAATCGCGGAGCGTCTGGAAGTACTTCCGCGTGTGGCCGTGGGTCAACGACATCATGGCGATCTTGATCGGTTTCACGTATCCTCTCCTGAATCTGCTGCCACGCGGAGCCGCGCGCCGCGCTGGTCGGACTCGAATGCCAGCTGCACAAGTCGCCGCAGCCGCCGGTGCGCCTGGCGCAGCGCCGGCCGAATCTCCGGCTGGCGGAGCGCTTCGTAGGCCGCCCGGACGAGGCTCGCCTCGGCGGCGTCCCGCCCGAAAAGCTCGAAGTCCACGTCGGTGCATTCTTGCCGCCCATCGCCGTCCCACAGGTAGACCGAGGCTTGGGCGACCTGGGTGTCCACCGTCCGATCGGAGGCCACGCCCCTTCCGGCAATCAGCTCATGGCGATCCTGGACGGGCGTGCCGGGCGGCAGGGCAACGCCGGCCTCGACGCTGCAAATCGCCCCATCGGCGAGCCGCAGGATGACGTTCGCCGCGAGTTGCCCGCGGATGCTGGCATAGAGGCTCTTGATCGCCGACCCGGTGAGCCATTCGGCCAGGTCGAACTGGCGGTAAAGGATCGCGCCGAGCGGCATCTGCTCCCCGTCCGTGTGGCACGCCAGGCGGCCCATCAAGACCGGCGTGACGGTCTTCTGGGCCACGATCCGCCTCAGCTCGATGAACCGCTGCTCGCTCCGCCAGGGCAGCAGCGGGACGATCTGGTCGGAGAGCTCCGCGTCCGGCTCGGACCAGCCCGCGACCAGCAGCACCTCCCCGTCGCCGCGCGACTCACGCGGGCCCGCCAGCCGCCACTGCGTGCCGGGCTCGACGGCATACTTCCGCAGAAGCCCCTCCAGCGCCGCGTTCAGGGAATCCGCCGACGGCTCGGTATGGACCGACATATGCCTTGCTCCTTCGCCGCTTAGAGGCTCTTGACTCGGGGGAAGTACTTGGCGATGTACCGCGCGTTGAACTCGTCGCCTCCCGGCGCGTTGGCGCTTCGCCAGACCGGCGGCTCGATCCCCCGGGCGACGCACCGCTTGACCGTCTCGATCTCCAGCCGGTGGGCGATGAAGAAGTCGACGACGTTCGAGTTGGGCGCGATCGGCGTGTCGAACCCCGGCACGCGGACCGCGCAGTCGCCCACCGCGTTGTAGTCGTCGATCGCCACGTCGGCCAGGTCGAACAGGTTCTTGCGGCTCGGGTGGCGGATGAAATGATCCGGCGGCATCTCGTTCTGCCAGCGCGAGGAGCTGACGGCGATGATCTTCGCGCCTTGCTCCTTGGCCTCCAGGGCCGCGTCGATCGTGGCCGGGTTGATGCCGATGTTGTGGAAGATGATCAGCACGTCGTCCGGCTCCAGGCGGTAGTATTTCATGATGCTCCGCCCGTAGTTCACGCACCGCTCCAACTCCAGGTATTTCAGCGCCTGGTTGAAAACCGACAGGCCGGTCTCCATGATCGGATTGATGTTCGCCAGCCCGCCGGCGCGGAAGAACATCTCGCCCATCACCAGGGTCGTGTGGCCGCCGCCGCCGTAGACGTGGATCAGCCGGTCGGCGGCAATCGCCTCGACCATCAAGTCGGCCGCCTGCTCGATGTTGCCGCGCTGCTCGGCCTCGATCTTCCGCATCAGCGCGACGGTCGCGTCAAGATAACCCAGGTCTGGCTGCTCGCTGCTCATGGTTCACTCCTTAACGAAAGGCAAACGGTTGTTCGGGCCGCGCCCGCGGCGCTCGAGCCGGTCGCCGGCCGCGGCAGGCCCTGTTCGTCCCTGGTCTCCGCTTCCGGTCCCTATTTTCTTCCCAGCACTTCCCCGTAGGCGCGGCCGATCGTGTCCCAGACTTCGAGCGCCCGCGGCGCGGCCAGCACCGTGCCGTGCCCGCCGCGGTACGTCCAGGCAAACAGGCTCTCCACGCCCAACTCGGCGTAGAGGTGGATGATCTTGTTGATCTCGTCCAGGTCCTCGGGCTCCTGGTAGTAGCCCATCAACCAGCGCTGGCAGCCCTTGCCGTGCTTCCGCGCGATCGCCAGCGTCCGCTCGGTGATCGAGCGGAAAAAGGTCCGCGGCAACTGGTAGGAGAGGATCGTCGTGCCGAACACGTCGCAGGCCTCCGAGGCGGCCACGCGGTCCCAGTTGTCGTAGCCCCGGTTCTCCGTCACGTAATACGTGCCCAGCGTGGCGTGCACGCAGCAGATGATCTTGCTCGCCGGACGGATTTGCCGGATCCGCCGCGAGGCCGTCTCGAGGATGTCCAGCGCGCGGTCGTGGCGGAACCGCTTCACCTCCGCCGTGAGCTGCCGCGGCATCTCGTAGCCGTAGAGTTCCTCGAACATTCGCTGGCAGACCGGGCAGCGGCAGCTCCAGTCGTCGCCCGCACCGCCGGTGATCGACGCATACCCCTTGGGCAAGGCATAGTGCGGCTCGTCCCAGAAGAAGCCGTCGGCCTCGACTTCCCGGGCAAGCTTCTCGCAGAGGTCGAAAAAGTAGTCGCGGAACGCCTTCGTGTTGAAACAGCACGCCGGCAGCGGTTCGCCGGTGAACGCCGAAACCTGCCGGTTCCCCGGATTGTTCGTCAGGAACAGGCTCGGCGGCTCGCCGCCGAACCACTTTCCAATCCCCCAGGTGTCAAGATACACCTTCAGCCCCATCTCCTTGCCGGCCTCGGCGATGGCCTTGATGTTGGGGAACCAGAAATCCAGATCGAATTCCGAAAGGGCCAGCAGGACCGCCGTGCAGTTGTGGTCGAGCATCTCCTGGAAGTCGCGCCGGGCGTGTTCCACGTAAGTCGGGCAATAATAGCTGACGCCTGTCTCTTGAACTGCCATTCACTCCTCTCGCATCGTTGAAGACTGGGTGGAAACCGCGGGATTGCCGCAACAGGCCCCGCCCGCGGCGCTTGGACGCAGGGCTTCCGGATCGGTGCTCTGCCGGACGATCAGGTGCGGCTCGAGCAGCGTGCGGCTGAGCGAGCGGCGCGGATTGCGAATCCGGTCGAGCAGTGTCCAGACCGCCAGCCGAGCCATCGATTCGACGCCGTAGTCGACCGTGGTCAGCGGCGGCGTCGTCACGCGCGACTCGGGCAGGTTGTCGAACCCGGCCACGGCCACGTCCCCCGGGACCGATATCCCCCGGTCGTGGCAGTAGCGGAGCGCGCCGATGGCGAGCAAGTCGTTGTACGCCAACACGGCGCGGGGACGCTCGGCCGACTCCATCAGGGCGGCCATTGCCCGGTAACCGTGCTCGATGTCGCGGCCGTCGCCGCTGGCGACGTTCTCCGGCGCCAGGGCAATGCCCTCTTCGGCCAGCGCGGAGCGGAAGCCATTCAGCCGCGCGTCGCGCTTCAGTCGCGGCCCGAAGGCGATGTAGCCGAACGACCGGTAGCCGATGCTCAGCAGGTGCCCGGCCACCGCCGCCGCGCCGACGAAGCTGTGGGCCACGACGTAGTCGGCGTCGATCTCCGGATCCCACCGGCTGATGAAGACGATCGGCACGCCGCGGCCAAGCAGGTCGCGGTACATCGTAGCGCAGTTGTCGGCCAGGCCGGGGCAGACCAGCAGCCCCTCCATGCCGATGCTCAAGAAGCCCTCGATCGCCCGCTGCTCCTGAGAAAAGTCGTACTCGCTGCTCGCCGCCAGGACCTGGTAGCCCAGATCGAGTCCGGCTTGCTGCACCTGGCGGCAGAGACTGCCGAAAAACGGACTGGCGATGTTGGCGACCAGCAGCCCCAACCGCCGCGGGCGATTCTCGGCGGCGGCGGACCGCCTCTGGACAACCTCCGGGTTGATGATCGCCGGATTCGTGGAATCGGCGACCAGCAGGCCCTCGCCCTTCAGTTGCGTGATCACCTTGTGGGCCGTGCTCAGCGAAACGCCCGAGCCCGCCGCCAGGTCGCGGACCGTCAGGAACCGATCCCCTCCGCCGCCGTGGAGCCCCTGCAAGATCTCGCGGCGGATGCGGCGGACAATTCTATAAGAGCGCGTCATCGGGCCGGTTCCTGACGGATTTCAAACGATCGCACCTCGGAAACAACCGCAGAACAAGCGGAGCCTAGCCGGCGCCCACCAGTTCGCTGACGAATTTGCGGGCCTTCTTCGCCTCGGCGAGTTTCTCTTCGAGGCTGCCCGGGGAGAGCGTTTCGACGATCAACGGGCCGTGGGTGAAGCCGCCCTCGATCAGCTTCGCCATCAGTTGCGGAAACCGCACCTCGCCGGTGCCCGGCGTCACGTCCACGCGCTTGGGATGCCGGTAGTCCTTGATCAGCATGCCGGTCACCAGGCCGGCCACGCTCTCCGCATCGTCGACCGGGTCGGTCTTCCCGTTCGAGTAGTAGCAGATGTTGCCCGGGTCGTAGAGGATCGTCAGGTTCTTGTGGCCCACGCGCTCGATCACCTTGCGGCACAGGGGGCTGTCGGCCAGCAGGCCGCCGTGCGACTTCAACTGGAGCGTGATCTGCTTCTCGGCCGCGTAGTCGCAGCACTCGGCGAGCGTCCGGCAGTATCCCTCCCAGGTCTGCTCGTTGCCGGCTTCGGCAATCACCACCGACCAGGCGCCGCAGGCGGCGCAGTTGTCGATGATCCGGCGGAGCCGGGCCGGCCCCTCGTGGCCGCGGAAATCGCCGCCGTAAAGCAGGGGAATCTCCAGCCCGCGGCTGCGGGTCTCTTCACCAATCCGGCGGGCTTCGTCGATTGGGGTGTCCGCCCCAACAACCCAGCCGGTCTTGGACTTCGCGCCGCCGAAGCCGATGTACTTGAAGCCGGCCTCGGCAATCGCGTCGAGGGCCACCCGGTACTCGTAGCCGGCCCAGGGCCGTGTCCGGCAACCGATCTGCCAACCCGTGCTCGGCGCCGCCGCCGCGGCCAACCCGGGCAACTTGCAGGCCGCCACGCCGGCGGCCAGCGCGCCCTCCAGAAATCGCCGCCGCGTCAATTCGAAGGATGTCGACATAGCTTGATTCTCCCAGATTCCTCAGTAGCCGCTTCAAGGGCCGTCATCCCCTTGCCGCCAGCAAACATCCGGCGATTCTAACCAGTACAGATTCTCCTGTCAAACAATACAATTTCAGAACACCAAACGAACGCCACGCCGGCAGACCGGCCGTCACATGCCCCCCATCTGTCGGCGGCGTGCGCCGGCTGATCCGCTTTCGAGTTGGCGAGATAGACGGTCTCGGGCGCAGCCTGAACGCATAGAGTCGTTGGGAACTGGCGAGGAATCAGGTGACGCTCTGCGGCGGCACGATCCGTTCACCAACCGACTCCTGCAAAAAACTGACGTGCACTCCCACGCCAGGCACGGCCGGAATCGAAGTTGGCAAACCTGGGGGGGGCTGGTAGATTGTGCGGCGAGGTCCAAATTCCAAGGTCCAAGTCCTGCTGGGTCCGGTGTCTCCAACGAGAGGCCCCGTCTTGACCGCTTGGCCATTGGGAATTGGGCCTTGAACCTTGCCCGGCGCCCAGCCGCAGGCGCGCCGTAACTCTTGGAGCAGTCGAGAGATGGCTAACGCGGAGAAAACCCTCGTCACGGTCGCCACCTACAACGAGATGGAGAACCTGCCCGAACTGGTCGAGCAGGTGTTCGCGACGGTCCCGGAGGTGGACCTGTTGGTGATCGACGACAACTCACCCGACGGGACCGGCCGCTGGTGCGACGAAAAGTCGGCCGCCGAGCCGCGGCTCAATTGCCTCCACCGGGAGGGCAAGCTGGGATTGGGGACGGCGACAATCGCCGGGATGAAGTACGCGATCGAGCACGGATACCGGTTTGTGCTGAACATGGACGCCGATTTCAGCCACCACCCCAGGTACCTGCCCGACTTCCTGGCCGGTATGGATCCGCCCGGCGACCCTCCGGTCGACGTCCTCATCGGCTCGCGCTATGTGCCCGGCGGCGGCGTCGAGGGCTGGGGGTTGAAGCGGCATTTCATGTCGCGCGGCGTGAATCTCTACAGCCGCTGGCTGCTCGGCCTGAAGCCGAAGGATTGCAGCGGGGCCTTTCGCTGTTACCGCACGGCGCTGCTCGAGCGAGTCGATTTCGACTGCGTCCGATCACGAGGGTACGCCTTCCAAGAAGAGATTCTCTGGCATCTGAAACGCGCCGGCGCCCGCTTCGCCGAAACGCCGATCGTGTTCGTCGACCGGCAGCGGGGCAGCTCGAAAATCGATGCCCGCGAAGCGATCCTGGCCCTGTGGATCATCTTTGCCCTCGGTGTCCGCAATTGGACCGGGGCCGGGCCGTAGCGGTGCTTACGGGCGGATGACCTCGACGCCGCAGAGGATCGGCGCCGCGTTGCCGTGGGGCACAAGCTCGATTTGCAGCCTGTCACCCAGGAGGACGCCGCTGCATGTCTCCACGAGCGAACGCAGCGGACCCTCGGCCTTGGCGACCACGTCAAGCCGCCGGATCACGACCTTGCCCTGGAGGGCAACGTCGAAGACCCGCTCGCCAGCCTGCACCTTGGGATCCGGCTCCGAAAACACGAGGCGGACCGTCGCGGGCAACGGGGCGGCGGCCGCCGCCGACTGATCCGCCTCGCCCTCCGGCTTCGACTCCGGCTCCGCCGCGCCCAGTTCACTTTTCGCGGGCACGACCAGCCGCACGGTCAGTTGGCGGAGGCCCTCCACGCCGGAGGCGGCCACCCAGGCTAGATCCCCCGCGATCCGCGCGCTGTGGCCGCAAAACGGCCGCGACTCTCCCCCGATTTCAACCGGCACGTGCGGAGACGAGCCGTCGTCTGGCGGATGATTGACCCATAGGGTGCCGTTGTCCGCAAGGCGGTCTCCCGGCGCCCCCAGGTTGATTCCGATCCGGCGGACCTCGGACCGCGCGTCGCCGGGCTGCCCGAACAGGTTGTAGGTCCAAATCTCGTTTTCAGGCATCGGCACCAGCGCCAGCGAGGTCTGGTTCTGGTAAGCGCAGGTGCACGTCCGCGTGTAATCCGGGGCGCTGAGCACGCCATCGGCGATGATCAGGTTCGAACTGCACCCGGACTTGAATCCGCCGAAGTTGCCGGTTCCCGAATGGCTCGCCAGGTCGTAGAAACCGGCCGCGCCGGAGCGGAAGGTCAACAAGTGCTCGCTGGCCACCGCCGTGTTGCAGCCATATGTCCGCACGAACCTCCAAGGGGTCTGCTCGCCGGTGACGGGGTCGGCGACGGTCACCGGCGAGCCGTCCGCCAGCTGGAAGGCCCCCTTGCTCTCCCGGTAACTGGTCGCGTTCGTGATCAGGGCGTCGCCGTGGATCATGCAAGGGCCGACATAGGACAGTTCGGCGTTGTGCCACACGACGCTCCCCTCTCCCGCCCGGTAAACGGCCATCCCCTTGCCAACTTCGTCGGGGCTCCGATCCGCAGCGGCGGAGCCGGCTTGAATCAGCAGGTCGTGCTCGCCCGCGTAGCTCAGCCAGGTGCCGAAGGCGTCGCCGCTCTGCCAGAGCGGTTCGCCCGTCTCCGCGGCAATCGCCAGCAGGCGGTGGCCGGTCGCCCCGCTGTCGCCGCGCCGCCGGTTCTGCTCCTCGACGCGCTTCGGCAGCTTGTCGAGCAGGTAGATTCGCCCTCCGCCGGCGACGATGCCGTTGTGGAGGAAACTCTGGTCGGCCGGCACGCGCCAACGCGGCTCGCCGGAATGCCGATCGAAGGCCATCAATGCCCGGCTGGCCGAGCGGTCGGGCGACCAGGCGAGGCCCCGCTTGCCCGCCGGCTCGTACTCGTAGCCCAGGCGTTTCGAATAGTCCGCAAAACCCACCCCGGCCAGCAGCAGGTCTTCATAAACGCCGATGTAGCCCCAGTCGGGCGACTGGCCCCCCTCTTCCGGCAAAACGAACTCCCGCAGCGTCTCGCCGCGCGCCGCGTCCAACAGCAGGCAGCGGCCGCCGATCACCAGGTAGACGCCCTCGGCCACGGCCACGAAGTTCGTCCCCCGGGCGTTGGCGCCGGGCAGATGGACCTGGTTGTACGCGGTGCTCAGCGGCGTCTCGGCATACGTTTCATCGTAGTAGACCTGGAACGTGCCCAGGTCCGGGAACTCGCGCTTCCAGAGCACGCGGCCCGTGTACACGTCCAGCGCGCTGAGGCAGTTGATGCCCTGGATGAACAGCCTTCCGCCCACGACCTGCTGGCTCGGCCCATGGCCGTGGCGCGGCAGGATGTCGAGATTGGAGATGCCGCCGAACCAGAGGACCCCCAGCGGCAGCTTGACGCGGCGGTCGTTCGACTTGACCGTGTTGGCCACATCGCCATACAGGTGGGTCCAGTCGGCCGCGCCGGGCAGCGGCCCCTGGCGAGTAATCACCGCGTTTGCCCCGTGTGCTTCCAGCCTCGCCCCTGGCAATTTCGCGGCGGCCAGGGCCGCCGCCAGCTGCTCGCCGCCGGGCGCCCAGAGCCGGCCGCCATACGGCCGGACCGATTCAAACACCTGGCTGAGGATCCGGGGGTCGCCCAGCCGCGGCGCAATCGAGCGGCTGATGACCACCAGGTTGGCGATGTAGGGCGGAGCCATGAAACGCTCGGGATCGCCCACGGCCAGCGCGATCCGCGTGCCGTAGAGTCCGGCACGGTCGAGCCGGCGGCGGAGCGCCGCGATCTTCTCGGCCCGCTCGTCGACCGCCACCAGGTGCAGTTCCGACGCGCGGGCGACGGCCTCCAACAATTGCCCGTCGTCGACGCCGAACCACAAGGCGTAGCCCTGGCGTTGCCCGGTGGCGGCCAGCAGCTTCTCCGCCTCTGCGGCCGCCTCTGCGGCCAGGGGGGAAGGCCGCGGTGGGTCGGCGATTGTCTCCACCTCGCCCGGCTCCGCGCCAAATGCCAGAATCCGCCCGTCAAGGGTCACGGCAAACAGCCGGTTGGCGGCGGCCAGCAACCGCACGACCTGGCCGGCGGCCGGAAGGGACCAGGCGATCCGGGGTTTCTCGTCCCCCTCGGGCAGGTCGATCGCGGTGATCGTCTCCGCGCCCGCGGCGTAGAGCCGGCCGCCCGCCCGGATCAGGTCGCCGCGGCCGTCGGCGGCGATTTCCCACAGCTTCCGGTGCTCGCGGCTGTAGGCTTCGATCGTCGGCGGTGTTTCCGCCTTGCCGGTTTTTGCCCCATCGCGGGCGGTGTAAAGCACGCCGCGGGCGAGCACCGGTTCGTTGACGCGGAGCTTCGTCGCCCCGCCGCCCGGCAGGTCCAGGGCCATCGTGCCGCGGCGCCGCGTGTGGACAAACGCCCGGCCATCCTCGGCGGCCACGAACGATCCCCCCTCGCCCTTGTTCCCGAAATTGAAAAACTTCAATTCGCCGCAGTGGCGGTCGAAGGCGGCCGGCAGTGTCCGCCCGCCCGGCACGAGCAACAGGTCGCCGGAAACCGCCAGTTGCCCCTGGGGCGCAACGCCCGCAAACGCCGGCGCGCTGTGCGGCTGCTTCTGGTAATCGGCGCTCGTGCCGTCGTTGACCCACCGGACCTGGCCGGTGGCGGCGTCGAGCGCATAGATGAAGGTCCCCATCAAGGGCCAGATGCTGGCCGCGAAGTAGACCGTGCCGCCGGCCGCGACCGGGCCGCCGCGCGCCGGCCACGACGAAATCACGCGGCCGTTGCCGATGATCTTTCGCTCGGAGGGGCCGCCGCGAAACCGCCACCGCAGATCGCCATCCGCGGCGCTCAAGCAGTACAGGCAGCCGTCGTCGCTGGCCACCAGCACCGCATCCTCGTAAACGACCGGAGAAAACCGCACCGGCCCGTCGGTGAAGAAGGTCCAGAGTTCGGAGCCGTCGCGGGCATCCAGCGCCACGACCTTGTCCGCCTCATTGAAGGCGAGAAACATCCGCCCCGCGGCCACCACCGGTTCGAAAATCCGATCGTAGGGCATCATGTCCTGGTTGAGGGGATCGTCCCAGACCGGCTGGCGGGGCGGATACTGCCGGACCCACTCCAGGCGAAGCTCCCCCGGCAAATCGTGGGGCGCGGCGGCCGTATGCCCCGCGTCGTAGCGCCACATCGGCCAATCGCCGGCCAGTGACCCCGCTGGCCAGATCAGGGCAATCAGCAGGGGGATCGAGTTTCGAGCAACGCCCGGGAGCCAGCAGCGCATGACCGCCTCCTTCTCCATCGGTGGATGTTTCCTTCGCAGGGACTCCCCGCGACCCGCTCCGCGGACAGCCCGCAAAGCGCGTGGTCCCGGCGGGAACCGGGCATGCCGAACAGGCACGCGGCCCCCGATCAGTCTAATCGCGGCAGCGCTGCGGCTCAACGCTTCTTGAACAACCGCCGCACAGCTCCGCGCAAGTCTGGCCCATGCCGCCGGCGGGACCTAGAATTAGGTGTACCTGCGGCGGTTTGACGCTATTACCTCGGGGGGGGGCTCGCATGGCCTCGATGCTCGTTCTCGTCTTGTCGATCGTGATCCAGACCGCGGCGGCGGCGCTCGCCGTTCGGCTGATCTGGTTGACCGGCAGGCGCTGGGCGTGGGGGCTGGTGGCCGCCGCGATCCTTCTGATGATCGTCCGACGCTGCATTCCCCTGGCCGGGGCGCTCGGCGTCGGAGCGCCGCATACGTTCGATCTCCCCTCCGAGCTCGTCGCGCTTGCCGTCTCCGTATTGATGTTGCTGGGCATCGGGGGGATGGAGCCGGTCTTCCGCGCGATGCGCGACGCGGCCCGGTCGCTCCGCGAAAGCCAGCGGCGGTTGGAGCATTTGAACGCGGTCTTGCGCGGCATCCGCAACATCGGCCAAATTGTCGCCAAGGAGAAGGACCGGCAGCGGCTCTTGCACCAGGTTTGCGACAACCTGATCGAGAGCCGCGGCTACCGCCATGCCTGGATCGCCGCCTTGCGAGACGGCCGCCGCCTTGCGGCGGTGGCCGAGGCCGGCCTGGGGGAATCGTCCCAGGCACTGCGGGAGAGCATCCAGGGCAGCGAGATGCCCCGCTGCCTGCGGCGCGTGCTCGAATCCGCCGAGGTCCGCATCCTCGGCGAGGAGATCGCCGCGTGTGCAGACTGCGCCGTTTGCCGGCTGCACGGCAACGGGCGGACGATGGCCGTTCGACTCGGGTTCGGCGATGAATTGTTCGGGGTCATGGTCGCGTCGCTGGCGACGGGGTCGCGGGTCGAGGCAGACGATCGCAGCCTGTTTCGCGAAGTGGCGGAAGACATTTCGTTCGCCCTGCACGGCTTGCGGCTGGAACAGCAGCGGCAGAGAACGGAAAAAAATCTCCGCCTCGACGAGTCGCGTCTCGAAGCCCTGCTGCAATTGAACCAGATCGCGGCGGCCACCTTCCAGGAAATCACCAATTTCGCTCTCGAGGAGGCCGTCCGGCTCACGGAAAGCAAGATCGGTTATCTGGCCTTCGTGAACGCCGAGGAGACCGAACTGACGATGCACGCCTGGTCGAAAACGGCCCTCGACCAGTGCCAGGTCGCCGATAAGCCGATCGTCTACCAGGTCGCCGAGGTGGGCCTCTGGGGGGAAGCCGTCCGCCAGCGGAAGCCCGTCATCACCAACGACTACGCGGCTCCGAACCCGGCCAAGAAAGGCTGCCCCGTGGGGCATCTCCACGTCACCCGCCACATGAACGTGCCGGTCTTCGACGGCGGGCGGATCGTGCTCGTCGCGGGCGTGGGGAACAAGAACGAGCCCTACAGCGAATCCGATATCCGGCAATTGACCCTGCTGATGCAGGGGATGTGGCAGATCATCCAGCGGCGCCGCGCGGACGAGGAGGTGCGCCGCGCCCGCGATTTGCTGGAAACCCGCGTCCGTGAGCGGACGGCGGAGCTTGCCGGAGCGCATGAGACGCTGCGGACCAGCGAGACGAAGTATCGCACGCTCTACGATTCGTCGCGAGACGCGATCGTGATCCTCACGCCGGGGGGCAACTTCCTGAGCGGCAACCCGGCCGCCATCGCTCTGTTCGGCTGCCGCGACGAAGAGGAATTCACGTCGCTCGCGCCGGCCGACCTGTCGCCCCCGCGCCAACCCGGCGGGGAGCTGTCGACGGTCGCGGCCCAGCGGATGATGGCCCTGGCCGTCGAGAAGGGCTCGTATTTCTTCGACTGGGTCCACAAGCAACGCCGCGGCCGCGAGTTCTTCGCCTCGGTGCTCCTGACGCGGATGGAGTTGGAGAGCCGGACGATGCTCCAGGCGACGATCCGCGACATCACCGAGGAGAAGCGGGCGGAGGAGGCGCTCCGCGCGGCCAAGGACGCGGCCGAGGCGGCCAACCGCGCCAAGAGCACGTTCCTGGCCACGATGAGCCACGAGATTCGCACACCCCTGAACGCGATTATCGGCATGACGGAACTCGTCCTGGACACCCCGCTCTCGCCCCACCAGCGAGATTTCCTCGCCACCGTGAAAGACTCCGGCGAGGCCTTGCTGGCGGTGATCAACGACATCCTCGATTTTTCCCGGATCGAGGCGGGCCGCCTCGAACTGGACCACGCCGCGTTCGATCTCCGCGAGGTCCTCGGCGACACGATGCGATCGCTCGCCCTGCGGGCGCACAAGCAGGGGCTGGAACTGGTCTGCCACGTCGCCCCGGACGCCCCCGGCGTCGTGGTCGGCGATCCCAGCCGGCTCCGCCAGATTGTGGTCAACCTCGTGGGCAACGCGCTGAAGTTCACCGAACAGGGGGAGGTCGTCCTCGACACCCGCGTCCAGGCGCGCGAGCAGGACAACGTGACGCTGCACCTCTCCGTCCGCGACACCGGGGTCGGCATCGCCGAGGAGAAGCAGTCCGCCATCTTCCATCCCTTCGAGCAGGTCGACGGCGCGCTGACCCGCCGCCACGCGGGGAGCGGCCTGGGACTGGCAATTTCCGCCCGCCTCGTCCAGCAGATGGGCGGCCGGATCTGGGTCGATAGCCGCCTGGGCGCGGGGAGCACGTTTCACTTCACGGCCCGATTCGGCCTGGCCGACGACCAACCCGGCCCCAGCCGGCGCCCGGACCTGGCCGCAATCTTCGGCCTGCGGGTTCTGGCGGTCGACGACAACGCCACCAACCGCCGGATTCTCGAAGAAATGCTCACCGGCTGGGGCATGCTCCCCGTCACGGCCGCCTGCGCCCGGGAAGCCCTCCAGCAGATCCGCCAGGCCCAGGCGGACGGCAATCCCTTCCGCCTCGTCCTCAGCGATGCGCATATGCCCGAGATCGACGGGTTCTCCCTCGCCGGGCAGATCGCCCGCCAGCCGGGGATCGCCAACGTGGCGGTGATCATGCTCACCTCCGGCGATCACCCCGAGGATGCCAAGCGCTGCGAGCAGTGCGGGATCGCCGCCTATCTGCTCAAGCCGGTCAAGCAGTCCGAACTGTTCGATGCGATCGTCAGATCGCTGGGGCTCGAAGGTGGCCGGGAGGAACCGGCGCCCGCCCCGCCGGACGCCACCGAACAACGCCCCGGCCCCTGGAACATTCTCTTGGCCGAAGACAGCGTCGTCAACCAGAAGCTGGCCCGCGTGCTGCTTGAGCGTCACGGGCACACGGTCGTCGTTGTCGGAAACGGCCGCGAGGCCGTCGCCGCGGTCCAGTCGCAACCGTTCGACCTGGTGCTGATGGACGTGCAAATGCCGGAGATGGACGGCTTGGAGGCGACCGCCCTGATCCGCGCGGAGGAGAAGCAGACCGGCGGCCACGTTCCCATCGTGGCCATGACCGCCCACGCACTGAAGGGAGATCGCGAACGCTGCCTGGCGGCTGGCATGGACGCCTACATCTCCAAACCGATCCATGCCACGGAAGTCTACGAGACCCTCGACCGCCTGCTCGGCCCGTAGGGTGGCGGGCGCGGCCCATCCCGATCGATTCCGCGCCGCCCAATGCGCCCGCCATTCCGCACAACGTGCAAATCACCTTGACACAAGCGGCGGCCCACCGCAACCCGCTTGACGGCGTTGAATCCACGATACGGTGGGGCGGCGCTGGCGTCCTGGTTGCGTGGGATCGTTCGGTTCCCGGC
>JAAYCB010000234.1 GCA_012744395.1 Pirellulaceae bacterium | reverse complement strand
GGGGCATGCTGATCCCCAGGCAGAGCGCGGCGTCGCCCTGGGGTCGCGGGCTGGTCTCTTGCGGTCCCTGCGGGGCAGAAGGACAACGTGTGCCGGAAACGCGTTTCGACGCGTTTCGGCTCATTGAGTTTGACGATTCTGCCGATTTTGACAGTAGCGCGTCTCTGACCGTGCCCGCATTCTGCGCCGTCGTTCCCTCCCCCCGAGGTGGCAAAGCCGTGAATCCCTCGCAACCACGCACATCGGCCGTTTTGCGCTCGCCCGTCTTCTGGGGCGGCCTGGCCTACACGATCTTTCACATTCTCTGGTCCCAGGGCGTGATCGAGAGCAGTCTCGTGCTCCGCTACTGTGCCAGCCACCCGGTCGAATATGTCGAGACAGCCCTGTTCCTGGTCGGAATGGCCGCCCTGGCGATCAAGGCCCTGGACGTCTTCGGTCAGTTTGGCTCCGTGGCGGCGCCGCTGTTGCGGCCACCACGTCCGGGCGGGACGCCGGTCAGCGAGGCGACAGGCCTGCTGGACGATCTGGAAGACCTGCCCGAAGGGGGCCGGCAACATCTGTTGGTTCGCCGTCTCCGCCTGGCATTGCTCCACGTCGCGCGTTCGGACTCGGCGGAAAAGCTCGACACGGAGCTGAAATACCTGGCGGACGAGGACGCCGATCGGGCGTACGCCTCCTATGGCCTGGTCCGCTCGGTGATCTGGGCGATTCCGATTCTGGGCTTTCTCGGCACGGTGATCGGCATCGCCCTGGCGATGGGAAAACTCTCGCCGCAGGAGTTGGAGACGTCGCTCCCCTCGGTGATGGCCGGGCTGATGGTCGCCTTCGACACCACGGCGGTGGCCCTTGCCTATTCAATGATCCTCTACTTTGCCCAGTTTGCGGTCGGCCGGTGGGAACAGAGACTTCTGGAGGCGGTCGACGGGCTCGCCTCCGCCGAATTGCTGGGGCGGTTCGAGCGGATTCCCAACACGCCCGACGGCGAGGTGGTGGCGGTTCGCAAGTCGCTCCAGGCGATCTTGCAGTCGTACGAGGCGACGACCGCGCGCCAGGCCGAGGCCTGGCGCCGGTCGATCGAGGCGGCGGCGGCGAACTGGCAACAGGCCCAATCGGGGATCGAGCAGAGCGTCGCTTCGGCGGCCGGTTTGCAGGAGAACATGGCGCGGCAGGCGGAGATGCTCCATCGGGCGATCGATGCGGTGGGCAATGTGGCCCGGCTGGAGACGGAATTGAACCGCAATCTTGCGGCGCTTGCCGGCGCGCGGAACTTTGAACAGACGGTGATGAGTCTGGCCGCGACGATCCACTTGCTCAACGCGCGGCTCGGCCGGGAGCCGGACGCTGCGCCGCGGGTCTCGCTCGAACCCAAACCACGCAAGGGTCAGGCGGCATGAGGGGCGGCGCGGGAAAGCGATCGCGGAGTCGGCGCGACTCGGGCGGCGAAATATCCCTGTTCCCGTTTCTTGCCGTGTTGATCTGCACGATGGGATCGCTGATCCTGCTGCTGGTGGTGATCACCCGCCAGGCGCACCTCCAGGCGCAAGAGGAGCGCAGCGGCGTGGCCATCGACGGGCAGCAGGAGGAGCAGGCGCTCCGCGGCGAGATCCGCATGGCGCGGCTGATGGTCTCGCAGCTTGCCGACGCGCAGGAGAAGACGGCGGCCGACCTGGCCGAATCGCGGGCGCGGCTGGGGCAGATCGAGGACCATGCGGCCGCCTTGCGGCGGCGGATCGCCGCAGCGGAGCAGGCCTGGAATGATCTGGACAAGCTTGGCTCGGGCGGCGCGGCCGAGCGGCGGCAGATCGAGGCGCGGCTGACCCTGCTCAGGGACGAACTCAAACGCCGCGAGGCGGAGCTGGAGGAGGCGAAAAAGACCGCCGAGACGCAGAAGCCGGCCTACACGATCGTCCCCTATCAAGGGGCGCACGGCACCCGCCGGCGGCCGATCTACCTGGAATGCCAGGCCGACCGGATCATCCTCCAGCCGGAGGGCATCGTGTTTGGCGAACGCGACTTCGCCGGCCCCTTGGACTCGGGAAACCCGCTGGATGTAGCGCTGCGAGCGGTGCGCGAATACCTGACCGAGCAGCAGGGTCGGATCGGCAACGGCTCGCCCGAGGAGCCCTATCCACTGCTGCTGGTCCGCCCGTCGGGCATCTCCGCCTACTATGCCGCGCGTGCGGCGATGCAATCCTGGGGGGCCGAATTCGGCTACGAGTTGATCGGCGAGGACTGGGACTTGGAGTATTTCCCCGCCGACTCGGCCCTCGCGCGCGCGGTGGCCGCGGCGGTCGAGCCGGCGCGGAGGCGGCAGCGTGCGGCGCTGGCGGCGGCCCCGAGCCATTACGGCGGTGGGGCCGCGAGTCGGCCCGTCTACTCGGTGCAGCCCTACCGTGGCGGCGTCGTGCGTCGCGACATGGACGGGGGGCACAGCAGCGGGGGGCTGGTTGCCAGCTCGGCCAGCGGGCGCGTCGGCGCAGCGTTCAGGCCGGGCGGATCGGACGGAACGGGGACAAGCGCCCAGGCGGAGCAGCGCGGCCCGCCGCCGGGGCGAACCGGCAAGGCGAGCGGCGGGGATGACAAGGGACCGGCAGCCTCGTCCGGCCAGCACGAAACGTTGGACGGCCGAAAGCCGCAGAGCCTGGCCGCCCTGCGCGGCCGGAATTGGGGACTGCCCGACGCGACCGGCAGCGCGGTCCCGATCACCCGGCCGATTCGCGTCGAGTGTTTTGCGGATCGGCTGCTGCTGGTTCCGGAGAAAGGCCTGGCCGACCCGCAGGAGCTACCGCTCGGCGAAGAATTGGCGTCGTCGATTGACGCGTTCGTCTCCGCGATCTGGGACTACATGGACACCTGGGGCAAGGCGGGGCGGGGAATGTACTGGCGACCGATCCTTAATGTTTACACCGGCCTGGGTGGCGAGACCCGCGCTGTCGAACTGGAATCGCTGCTCAAGGACAGCGGGTTGGACGTCCACCCGGCGGGGCGGCTGGCGGTGATGCCATGACTCGACGTTCACCAAGAGAGAATGACCAGCCCGGCCACGATTCCTTTCTGGACATCGTGTCGAACATTGTCGGCATCCTGATCATCCTCGTGATGGTGACGGGTGTCCGGGCGAAGAACGACCTTCCTGTTGATGGCCCGCCCGGCGGCGGGACAGCCATCGCGGCCCTCGCCGGCCAGCTCGAGGCCGAGCGAGCGCGGCTCGACCAGTGGCGCTCGGAAGCCCTCCAGCAGAGTCGGCAAGTCGACGAAATCGAGGAACTGGTGAAAGTCCGCGATCGGGAGCGGCTTCTGCTGGCGACTGCCGCTGAAGCCCTCGCCCGCAAGCTCGCCGAGCGCCGCGGAAGACTGGACGCCGAGGCCCAAGCCCAGTTCGATCGATCGCGCGAGCTGGCCGCGACCCAGGCGGAGCTCGATCGGCTGGCCAGCGCCCAGCTCCAGCTCGAGGCCGCAAAACCGGCCGCGATCCTCGTCGAAGCACTGCCAACGCCGCTGGGGCAGACGGTACACGGCGATGAAGCGCATTTTCAGCTCAGCGGCGGGCGGATCATCTGGATTCCGCTCACGCAGCTTCTCGAAGAGTTCAAGACCGACGCTCGCAGCAAGGCTTCCCAACTGCTTTCGATGCCCGAACTGACCGACACGATCGGCCCCTACGGCGGATTCCGGCTTCGCTACACCCTCCAGCGCCGGCAGATGTCGCCCGAGATGGCGATGGCCGCCGGTGGCGGCCCGTTTGCGCAGCTCCGCCAATGGACCTTGATCCCGACCTCCAACGAGCTGGGCGAGCCGGTTGACGAAGCACTCCGCGAGGGCTCGCGGTTTCGCGCGGTTGTCCGCGGGCTTCCGCGTACGACGACGATCACGATCTGGACTTATGAAGACAGCTTCGACGCATTTCGGCGGATCAAGCAGGAACTGTTCGCGCTCGGTTTCGACACGGCCGCCAGACCGCTCCCCTTGGGCGTGCCGATCAGCGGGTCGCCCAGCGGCAGCAAATCGTCGGCGCAGTGAGCCGGCAGGGCTCCGGCCCATTCAGGCCACCGCCCGGCGAATTCCGTTCTCCACGGCGGCGGCGATGCGATCGAGCTGGTCGAGCGAGATCGCCAGGGGCGGAATGATCACCACCACGTTGCCCAGGGGGCGGAGCAGGACGCCCTCCTTGCGGGCATGGTCGCAGACGCGGATGCCCCGTTTCTCTTCCCACGGATAGGGCTCCTTGGTCGCCTCCCGGCGGACCAGTTCAATCCCCGCCAGCAGGCCGCACTGGCGGACATGGCCGATGTGCGCGAGGCCGGCGATCCGCTCGAGGTGCTCGGCCAGCCGGGCGATCTTGGGCTGCATTGTCGCGAGGGTCTGCTCTTCGTCGAAGACATCGAGCGTGGCCAGGGCGACGGCCGCTCCGAGCGGGTTTCCGCCGTAGGTATGGCCGTGAAAGAACGCTTTCGACTCGGCGTAGGTTCCCAGGAAGGCTTGCCAGATGCGATCGGTGGTGAGCGTTGCCGCCATCGGCATGTAGCCGCCCGTCAGGCCCTTGGCCAGACAGAGGAAGTCGGGGGAGACCTGCTCCTGCTCGCAGGCGAACATTTTCCCGGTCCGGCCCATGCCCACGGCCACTTCGTCGGCGATCAGGAGGACGTCGTACTTGCGGGTCAACTCGCGGACCGCGCGGAGGTAGCCGGGGGGGTGGACGATCATCCCGGCGGCCGCCTGCACCAGGGGTTCGATCACCATCGCGGCGATCCGCTGATGGTGCTCGGCGAGAACCGACTCGAGGCGGCCCACGGCGTCGCTGAGAACCTCCCCTTCGGAAACACCCGGCGGCGGCCGGTAGGGATCGGGTGCGGGCAGGCGATCCGTGGCGAACAGGAGCGGCTTGAACATCGCGTGGAAGCGGGCGACGCCGCCGACGCTGACGCTGCCGATCGTGTCGCCGTGGTAGGCCTCGCTGAGGGCGAGGTAGCGGGTCTTCTCCGGCCGCGGCCGCTCGCACTGGCGCCAGTATTGGAAGGCCAGCTTCAGGGCGACCTCGACCGCCGTCGCTCCGTCGTCGGAGAAGAACACGTGCTGGAGGCCGGGCGGGGCCAGATCGACCAGCCGCCTGGCCAAACGGATCGTCGTCGGATTGGAGCATCCCAGGGCGGTCACGTGGGCGACGCGGTCGAGCTGCTGGCGGAGCGCAGCGTCGAGCCGGGGATGGCGATGGCCATGCACATTGCACCACAGGCTGCTCGTGCCGTCGATGTAGCGGTTGCCGTGGATGTCGATCAGCGTGCAGCCGTCGCCCTGCTCGAGGATCAACGGTTCGTACTCGGCCATCTGGGTGAAGGGGTGCCAGACGAGTTGGCGGTCCCATCGGGCGAGTTGTTCCCTTGAAACGCTTGGCATGATGTCGTCCGTTGTCAGTCCCAGGCCACCGTGACCGGCATCCCCGGACGGAGCCCCAGGCGGCGCGAGGCGTTGTCGTCGACGACTGCCAGCTCGAGGCGGTTGGTGGAACCGACCAGGGCGATGAACATGCCGGCGTGCTGCTGGGCGTAGGCGCTGAGGATGCCCCATGTTTCGTAGATTCCGCAGACCGTGCAGACGCGTTCGTCGGTCGGATAACCCTCCAGCAGGTCGGCCGTGATGTTGGTGATCAGGTTGCCGAACGAGTCGATTTCGAGAACGACTCCGTCGATGCGTCCGGGGCGGATGCGCGGTTTGGGCAAATCGAGAGATTTGACCAGGGCGACCTCGGATCCCAGGTCGGCAGGATTCAGCCCGAGGCTCAGGTGGGCTGCCACGGGCGCCATGATGTCGCGGCCGTGGAACGTACTGGAGACGGGCGTCCGCCAGAAACGGGGGTTTTCCAGGCGGATGATCCGGCTCGGGGCCCGCCTGCCGATCAGTTCGCTGAGCAGACCGTTGTCGGGCGAGACGTAATGCTGGCTGCCGATCTGGGCGTAGACGATCGGCCGGCCGGTGCCGACGCCCGGATCGATCACCGCCACGTGGATCGTCCCCTCGGGAAACAGCCACGAGACGTCGGCCAGGACAAGCGCGCCCTGGCGGATGTCCTGCGGGCGGATGTCGTGGCTGAGGTCGACGAGGGTCGCGTCCGGGTTGATCGAGAGGATCACCCCTTTGATCGCCGCCACGTAGGGGCTGCCCATGCCAAAATCAGTCGTTAGCGTGATGATGCTCACATGCGCTGGACGAGTTGGAGGCAAATCTCGCGGACCCGCGTCGCATTGACGTTCGGATTCCTTTTCTTCGCCTGGCCGATCAGGGCGCCGGCTGCTTTTAGTCTACCCTGCTTCAGATCGTCGACAACCTTCGGGTTGGACGCCAGCAGTTCCGCGCAGAGCGTTTCGAGGTCCGCCTCGTCGACTTGGACAATTCCCAGGGCGTCGATCGCCGCGGCGGCCGACTTGCCCGTGGCGAGCATTTCCGCGAGGACCTCGCGGCCCCGGCTGGTCTCCATCTTGCCCGACTGCACCTCGTCGATCAGCCGGCCGAGCTCCGCGGGAGGGACGGGGAACTGCTCGATGGGCATCTGCCGTTCATTCAGTACCCGCAAGACCGATTGCTGAACCCAGTTGGCGGCCGCCTTGCCGTCGCGGCAGGCCTCGGCCGCGGCGATGAAATAATCGACCAGCGGGCGCCCCTGGCTGACCAGGACATCGCTGTCGTAAGGGGTGATGCCGAACTGGCCGACGAGCCGCGTGCGCAAGTCGGCCGGCAACTCGCCGAGCGATTGGCGGACGTGAGCGATCGCGTCTTCGCTGATCGTCACCGGCGCCAAGTCCGGATCGGGAAAGTAGCGGTAATCGCTCGACTCTTCCTTCGACCGCTGGGGCCGGGTGATCTGCGCCTCTTCCTCCCAGCCGCGGGTCTGCTTGGGCACGTCTCCGATCCGCTGCCCCGTCTCCTGCCAGAGTTCCCATTGCCGCTGGGCTTCGTAGGCCAGGGCCCGCTCCACCGCGCGGAAACTGTTCATGTTCTTCACTTCCACGATCGGCGTGGCGACGTTTCCCTCGGGCGTGGCGACGTGAAGGTTGATGTTGGCATCGACCCGCAGGCTCCCCTCCTGCATGTTGCAGTCGGACACGCCGAGGTAGTTCAGCAGCAGCTTCAGTTCCGTGAGGTAGTTCTTGGCTTCGGCGGGCGAGCGCAAGTCGGGCTGGCTGACGATTTCCAGAAGCGGCGTGCCGGCGCGGTTCAAGTCGATCCGGCTGTCGGCCTTGCCGGCCACTTCGTCGTGCATGCTCTTGCCGGCGTCCTCTTCGAGGTGCGCGCGGATGATCCGGATCCGCCGCACTTGGCCCTCCTGTTCCGGGTCGGGGATGTCCAGATGCCCGTCGCGGCTCAGCGGCATGTCGTACTGGCTGATCTGGTATCCCTTCGGCAGGTCGGGATAGTAGTAGTTCTTCCGATCCCACTTGGTGAGCCGGGCGATCTGGCAGTTCAGCCCCAGGGCCGCCTTGACGGAAAGCAGGTAGGCCTGGCGATTCATCACCGGAAGCGCGCCGGGCGTGCCCGTGCAGACCACGCAGGTCTGGGTGTTCGGCGCCGCGCCGAACGCGGTGCTACAGCCGCAGAAAAGCTTGCTGGAGGTCAGCAACTGGACGTGGACCTCCAGGCCAATGATGATCGCGTAGGGTTTATTCATGGCAATTAGGGTGCACCGAGAAGCGTCCGCAGTGGTCTTGTCCCTGGTTACTCGACTTCAACGAAGACCCCCTCGCCCGGCGGAAGCGCCAGATGATAGAACCCGTCGCCGCCGGCGGTCAATGCCGTCCGCTGCCCGCGAGGCCAGGCGACGACCGTCGAGCCGGCGATCTTCAGCTTGACGTGCGCTGTTTTGACTGCCTCCAACTCGCTCATGTTGACGACCGTCAGCGCGGTTGCCGGGCCGTCGGTTTCCGCGAAACACCCGACCAGCAGCGGGTCGTCGCACTCAATCCGCTCGATCGTCGAGAATCTCCGGACCGGGGCGCTGAACTTCAGGTACGGCGTATCGTCCGTGCAGTTGTGGGCCAGCGCGCCGATGTTCTGATACCGGACGAAGGCATCGGAAATGTTGCGAATCTCCTTGAAGACCGTCGCGGCGTCGTACCAGGCGTTGGTTCGCTTCCCGTCGACCGTGATGAGCGACGGGCATTCCGGCCGACTCCCGGCGTACGTCCAGCAGAGCAGACCCTTGCAGCCAAACGACAGCATGCAGTACGACTGCCAGCGGAACTCCGCTTCCGTCGGGGTCCGTTTGCTGGGGACCCAGGCGAACGTCTGGATGCAGCACCAGAAATCCTTGTGATGCTCCCGGGCGGAGGCCGCGATGATATTGATCGATTCGCAATAGTCCTTGTAGGTGGCGCGTTGGCCCTTGGCCCAGTTGAGCGGGTAGATATCCGTACAGATATACGGCGGATCGAACTTCTCGCAGAACGCGTCGCAGTACTTCTTGTACAAGTCGGGATCGGAATCGTAGTATTCGATCGCGGCCGCCGCGGCTCCGTATTTCAACTGCGCCGCGTTGGCGTACATCGGAAGCAGGTTGATGTACGGCAGCTTGCCGCCGGTTTCCTTGTAGTACGCATTGCAGATCTCGGCGAGCCGGTCGTACTGGTCCGTTCCCGGCTCGTCGGCAACGTAGGTTCCGGCGAAACACGGATGGTCGAAGTATTCGGCGGTCGCCACGGCGGGGTTCTGGTACGCCCCGTCGCCGAGGATCAGCTCGACGCCATACCTGTCGCAGTCCCTGAGCAGCCTTTCCCTGTGGTCGGAGCCGGCCAGCGCGCCGTGGGCGATGATCCAGTCGAATCCGCCAGCGCTGTATGTTTCGATGAAATCGTCTCCGATCGCCTCCCGGCGCGGATTGACCCAGGCTCCGATGCGGATCCGATCGCGCGTCAGGTACTCGCTGGTATAGGGAGATTCGATCGCGGTTCCTAGCGCGGTTTCGACGGCCGCCTTCAGAACGGCGGCGGCTTCGGCCCGCGTAGCCGGCTGGGCGTCCGTTTTCAGGTCGATGTCGTACTCGTCCAGCAACTCCGCCGCAGCGTTCCAGTCGGAATCGGAAAGCGGATCGTGCGGGCGGAAACGCCCCTCCGCGACCCCGCCGAGCAATTCCCGCGCAACGGCGAATCGAATCGCCGACCGGGTCTCTATCGCCAGGCCGGAAAGGTCGTCCAACGGAAAATCCTCACTGGCCAGCCGGTAGACTCCCGGTTTCCTGGCGACGAAGCGGGTGAATCCGCGGCGGTTCGTCTGGCAGACGGGAACAACGGATTCCCCGCCCGCGGCGTCTTTCGGGCGGAACCGGACAACGGTCGTTTCGGACGGATTGTCGATCGCCGTCGAGCGGAGCATGAAGTCGGCCTGGTCGAACCCGTCGGACAGGCAGCCGCCGGGAACGAGGACCCGCTCGAGCGGCGCGGTGAAGGATGTCGGCTGCGAATAGTCGGGGGCGTCCACCGCCGCATCGAGAAAGCGTTGAGCCTCCGCCTCCGACGGGAAGAACCCGAGTCGCGAAACGTGATAGACGGAATCCGGATCGCTCGGATTGGTCGGGTCGAACCGGAACGAAGTGATCGAGCCGGTCCAGTTCTGATGGCTGAACGAGCGCATGTCGACGATCGCGGTCCGCCATGTGTCGTCGCCGACGACGGGAAACATGGAATAACTCTCGTCGGAAAGGACGGTCAACGTATCGGTCGTAAAGAACAGGCCTGCCTGCGTGATCCGCGTCTTGTACCGGTACCGAACAGCGAAGAACGGCCGCTCTTCGGCGAGGAACGCGTCAGCCGGGCTCATCGGAACGGTCAGCGTGAGGTCCGTTCCGGTCGCAATCAACTTGGTCAACCCGACTTCGCGGTAGAGTTGCCCCTGCCCAAGCGAAATCGACGCCGCGTCCGGTCCGTTGTTGAAAACCCAGACCGGCTCGCGCGCCAGAAGGGAGCCGGCGGATACGATGATTGACAGGAAGAGGATGGACTGCTTCATCGGGTGGCGAGGGGGCTTGCTGGGTATTTTTGGGAATCGGCGGGTGGCCCGCGGGAGCGATGGCGCGAACGCATCCCTCGACCAGGGGTTTCACTCGCCGTCGAGGCTGGGCCTGCGGGTGTGCCAGGCGGTGGCCCGTTGATACATGGCGGCTCCCCGCAGCAGGCGTTCCTCCTCGAAGGCCGGCGCCTGCAAGTGCAGGCCGATCGGCAGTCCGCGGGAACTGAAGCCGCAGGGGATCGAAAGTCCGGCAATTCCGGCCAGATTGGTGCAGGCCGTGTACACGTCGCAGAGGTACATCGCCAGCGGGTCGTTGACCTTCTCGCCGATCGGGTACGCCGGCATCGGCGTCACCGGACCGGCAATCAGGTCGACCTGCTCAAAAGCCCGATCGAAATCCTCGCGAACGAGCCGGCGAACCTTCATTGCCTTGAGGTAATAGGCGTCGTAGTATCCGGCGCTGAGGGCGTAGGTGCCGAGCATGATCCGCCGCTTGACTTCGGGCCCGAACGCTTCCGACCGGGTCTGGCGGTACATTCGTACCAGGGCGGTGTCGAGGTTGTCGAGGCCGGCCCGGTCGCCGGCCTGTTCGAGAGCCTTCCGCTCGGCTTCCAGTCGGGCCGCCGCCTTCTGCGCGTCGGTACGGTAGCCATAGTGCACGCCGTCGTACCGCGCCAGGTTGCTCGACGCCTCGCAGGGGGCGATGATGTAGTAGGTGGCCACGGCGTATTTGCCGTGCGGCAGCGAGACCTCCTGGACCGTCGCCCCCAATGACCGGTACACGTCGACCGCGACGCGGACGGCCGCCGCGACTTCGGCATCGAGCCCGTCGCCGAAGAGCTCGGGGACGATTCCCAGGCGGAGCCGCTCGAGGGGCCGGCCGACCGAGCTTGTGTAGTTCGGGACGGGCCGATCGACCGACGTGGAGTCCCGCGGATCATGGCCGGCGAGGACTTCCAGCAGCAGGGCGGCGTCTTCGACGGTCCGCGCCAGGGGGCCGATCTGATCGAGACTGCTGGCGAACGCGACAAGTCCATAGCGGCTGACCCGCCCGTACGTCGGCTTCAAGCCGACCACCCCGCACCAACTGGCCGGCGCGCGGATCGAGCCGCCGGTGTCGGAAGCGACCGACAGGGGGGCCATCGCGGCGGCCACGGCGGCCGCGGAACCGCCGCTGGAGCCGCCGGGGATCCGCGTGGTGTCCCAGGGGTTGCGCGTCAACCGGAAGGCAGAGTTCTCCGTGGAGCCGCCCATGGCGAACTCGTCCATGTTCGTCTTGCCGAGGATCACGCCGTCGGCCGCCTTGAGGCGCGCGATCACGGTCGCGTCGTAAGGCGGGCGGAAGTCTTCGAGCATCCGCGAAGCGCAGGTCGTCGGCTCGCCCTGCGTGGCCAGCAGGTCCTTGATCGCCACCGGCAGCCCGCCAAGCCGCCCCAGCGCCTCGCCCGCTTGCCGCTTCCTGTCGACAGCGGCTGCCTGGTCCAGCGCCGCCTCGCGATCGACGCGCAGGAACGCCCCGATCCGCCGATCGTAGCGCTCGATCCGATCGAGAAATGCCTGGACGACCTCCGTGGAAGTCACGTGCCGGGCGTCAAGCCGGTCGAGAAGCTCCACAGCGCTCAAGTCGGTCAGCGACACGCAGGTCTCCTCACAAATCGAGGGTGGGCCGGCAACCGCCGGCAGGGACGGCCGGCTGCCGACCGCTGCGCGGCAGGGCGTTGCCGCTCGGGCCGGCCGTGGCAATCGCGGGTCACGCGTCGCCGAGGACCGCGGGCACGCGGTAGCACTCGCCGTCGTGCTGCGGAGCGTTGGCCAACGCGAGGTCTCTGGCCAGGCTCGGGGCGAGCTGGTCGCCGCGGAACACATCGGAGACCTCGACGGCGTGGGCCATGGGCTCGACCTGGTCGGTATCGACCTCGTCGAGGAGTTGCATGTAGGTCAGAATCTGGCCCAATTGGGCCGTCATCGTCTCTGTCTCCTCCTCGGAGAGCAGCAACCGCCCGAGAAGCGAGACGCGTGTGACCTGCTGGTGCGAAATCGGCATCGCTCTGGCCCCTTTCGACGTCCGCCCCCGCGAACCGCCTACTTCTTACCCGCTCCGGCCCTTGCCGCTTCCGCTGCTACCTCGGGCGGAAGCCGGAAGGGGGCATTGCGAATCCTCTTGGTGACCGCGCCGCTGCGCAGGCACTGGGTGCAGACACGGAGCGTCTTGTTTGCGCCATTCGGCGTGGTCACGCGCACCCGCTGCAAATTCGGCCGGAATTGCCGCCTGGTGATCCCCGTCACCTTGGTGCCGACGCCCCCGAGATACTTGGCCTTGCCTCGGTGAGTCACGGAATTCCCCACCTGCGTCGACTTTCCACAGACTGCACAGACGCGAGCCATCGGGACTGCACTCCAAAATCACGTGTTTTCTTGCCCAACAACCTGAGACAACACCCTGAAGTGGTGAAGGATCATCGGGCTTGTTGACCGGAAACGCATTCTCAGTCCGCAGAAGCCGCGCGGAGCGTTCTGCCCGCCCCGGCCGACCGGCAGGCCGCCACCGTCCGCCCGCAAAGGCGGCACGCAACTCGCGGAAAATTCCCAGTATATAGGCTTGACCGGTCGCTGCAAGGGCCTTTGGGCAAGTGCTACCAGGTGGAGACGCACAATCTCGGCTCCCGCCATGGCCCATTCAGGGGGGAAAGCTGGCCGTCAACGCTTGCCCGCGACGGCAATTCTGACTGGATCGACTGGTTTCTCTGGCAAACTTGATGGGATGGAGCCATCTTCTTGTTAAGATGGGAAGATGCGGGGCGATGAGAAGGAGCAGTGGGGCGAGTCGCTGGCAGGTCCGTTGGGTGTCATGATGATCGTAAGGGCGCCAAACAATGCGCCGAATCGGAGGCCTCGATGAAAACGAGCCTGTTCCTTTCCTCCGTGCTGGCTTGGGTCGGAGCCGCAGTCTGTCAAGCGGCCGAGTCCTCGCCTCCCGCCCCCAGCGGCGTCACGGCGTCTTACGTTTCGATCGAGACGCCGGCGGGCGGGCGGCCGATGCTCGTGATCCGCTATCCCTGGCGGGTTCACGCGCGCAGTTCGGTCGAGGTCTGCACCTATGTCGCGGGCGAGGCGGACGATTCGCCGCGAATCCGCCCCTTGTACTTTCGCAGCGATTTCATGAAGGATGAATTCACGATCGGGGTGTACAGGGCCCAGGATGATTCCTCATCGGTGCGGGTCGTCGCCCAGATGGCGCGCAGGGACATCGATTTTGCGGCGATCGGCAACCGCAATCTCTTTGGCCAGCCCTCGGTGGTGGTTGTCTGCCGGACCAGCATCACCCAACAAAAAGACGAGCAGGAACCGGAGCAGGCGCGGCGGGCGATCTACCCCTTGCTCGAACCCTGGGCCGCAGACCGCCGGACGCTCTTCCTTTCCCTGCCGGAGGTCAACTTCAGCGACGCCGCCAAGATTCGCGTCTGGTTTCTCAGCGGCGGCGACGTCGTCTGGTCGGAAGTCAAGCAGTGGCCGGGACTGCCCCAAGACGAGAGCAAGTAAGCACCGCGCGGCCAGCGCGACTTGGACAGAATTGTCCGGACAATCGCGAAAGGGCGAAAGCGCGAAAGAAGAGAGGATGAAGAGGCAGTTCTCGACGCGGCGGGCAACCTGATCGCTCGGATCGGCGCGTGGGGAAACGCCGCCGGGCAAGGGCCGCCGGGCAAGTACCCGCTGCCGGAGGTCGCCTTTGGCTGGGGGTACAGCAGCGCTGCCGGCGGCGATGCCCTCTATGCCAGCGACAAGGATGTGCGGCGGATCGTAAAGGTGCGGTTGGATTATCGGGAGGTGACGGAGGCTCCGGCGTCTCCTGAGTGGCTGACCGGCCGGGTAGGAGTCGCTTCGGCCGACTGCCTGGCCTCAATCCGGCGACGGCATGTCGAGTTGCCGCATCTTGCGATAGAGATTCGAGCGGTGCAGGCCGAGGCTCTCCGCCGCTCGGCTCATGTTTCCGCCCGACCGCTCCACCGCCTGCTCGATGTACTTGCGCTGAAAACTGCTCGTCGCGCTGGCCAGCGTCAGCCCCGGCTCGGTGATCAAGGCGCGTTCCTGCTTGGGCGACAGGATAAACGCCAAATCCTCCGCCTCGATCCGGTCGGCCGGCGAGAGATAGGCCAGCCGCTCCATCAGGTTGCGCAGCTCGCGGACGTTTCCGGGCCAGCGGTGGGCTTCGAGCCGCTGGATCGCCGCGGGCGAGAACTCGGGCATCGGGCGATGAGCGCGGCGGCAGAACTCGCCGAGGAAATGCCGCGCAAGGAGCATGATGTCCGCCGGCCGTTCGCGGAGAGGCGGAATCTCCAGCGTCACCACGTTCAACCGGAAATAGAGATCCTCGCGGAAGCGTTTCTCGCCGACCATCCGCGCCAGGCTCTGGTTCGTTGCCGCGACTACGCGGGCGTCGGTGGCGATCGGCACCGCCCCCCCCACACGGACTAGCACCTTCTCCTCCAGGACGCGGAGCAGCTTGGCCTGCCCGCCAGGGCTCAGGTCGCCGATTTCGTCGAGCAGCAGGGTCCCGTCGGCCGCCAGCTCGAACTTGCCGGGCCGCATCTCCTGGGCGTCGGTGAAAGCGCCCTTCTCGTGGCCGAACAGCTCGCTTTCGGCCAGCGTGTCGGGGATCGCCGCGCAATTGACCGCGATAAACGGCTTGTCGCGGCGGCGGCTCAGATAGTGGATCCGTTGCGCCACGACCTCCTTGCCCGTCCCATTCTCCCCCAGGATCAGGACAGCCAGGTCCGTGTCGGCGACCCGCTGGACGATCGAACGCAGGGCCTGGATGGCCGGGCTCTCGCCGATCATCACGATGCGACCGGCGGCCTGATCGGTAATCTGGCGGTTGGCGGACATGAGTTGCTGGCGGTCCTGGGCGTTTTCCAGCGCGATCACGGCATGGCCGGCCAACTCGGCCAACACGTCCTCGTCGTCGGAGTCGAACGTCCCCTCGCCCTTGTTCAACAGCTCGAACGCGCCGATGACCTCCCCCGACCGGCTCCGCAGCGGAACACAGAGGATCGTTCGCGTCTGGTAGCCCAGCGCCTGGTCGACCTGCCGGTTGATCCGCTCCGGCTCGGTCATCGAATCGACCCGCAGCGGTTGGCCGGAGCGAACCACCTGGCCAACGACGCCGCGATCGTCGGGGACGCGCAGCTCCCCCCGCTCGACCCCCAGGGCCGGGCGGCCGACGAGCGTCCTGGTCCGCCGGTCCCAGAGAAAGATGCTCGCCCGATCCGCCCCGAGCAGGCGCGTGGCCGCCTCGGCCATTTGCTCGAGCAGGGGGCCCACCTCGCGGGCGCGGTTCCACTGGTTGGCGATCTCCAGCATTGCCTCAAGCTGGCTCAGCCGGCGCTGGCCGGCCAGGCGTGTCTCGACCATCCGGAGACCGCGGCGGACCACGTCCAAGAGCGATTGGAGCACGCCGCCAAGGCGTGCCGCCGCCTGGGGCTCAGCGGCCTCCGCGGCGAGCACTTCGACCAGGCGGTCAGACGCATGTACCGGAACGGCAACCCACGCGCCGGCACCCACCAGCGATTCCCGGTCCATGGCTTCGCTCGCCAGCCCGCCCGGGACTCTGACCTGGTCCCCCGCCCAGGCCACGGCCGACCACTCGCCGGCTGAAGCCCGAAGAACCACGACGGCCTCCGCGCGGCAGGCTCGGCAAAGCCGCGCCACCACCCGGTCTAGGTAGTCCGACCGACTGTCTCCTTCGCACGTGTCGATGAGCAATCCGGCCGCCACCGCGGCCAATTCTGGCCGCTCGATGAACCCTGCGTCGCGCGGCGCTTGGTGTCTGCTCATGGTTTGAGTCTCAAGACGGCAATCGGCAAGGAATCCCGCATTTTGACACGTAGTACTCCCGCTCATTGTATCCATTTTGCGTCAATTGCACACCCAGATCGATATCAGAGTGATTCAGGCGGGTCCGCGGAGGCGGTCACTCAGCGTCCGCGGTCTGTCGCGGCGGGGAGATCGGCAAGCGGCGATGGGAGACAGCCCCGCGTTTTTTCACCCAAGCTTCCGGTTCTCGCTGGCTTAACGTTCTGCGGGGTTGACCAAACTGGGGTCAAGTGATACTGTTGCGCGTTTTAGACAGCGTCGTTGACTCGGAGAAGAGAGCCGTGGGGTATCACAGTATCGTCTGCGTCAAACAGGTGCCCGACACCGCCAACGTCACGGCGGAAGCGATGAAAGAGGACGGGACCGTCAATCGCGCGGCCCTGCCGGCGATTTTCAATCCGGAGGACCTGCACGCCTTGGAGACGGCTCTGGAGATCCGCGACAGCTACGGCGGCACAGTGACCGTGCTGTCGATGGGCCCGCCGAAGGCCGCCGACGTGCTCCGCGACTGCCTCTATCGCGGGGCGGATCGGGCGATTCTGTTGACCGATCGCCGCGCGGCGGCCAGCGACACCTTGGCCACCAGTTATATCATTGCCCAGGCGATCCGGGCGATCGGGCCGTTTGACTTCGTCTTCTGCGGCCGCCAGGCGATTGACGGCGACACGGCCCAGGTTGGCCCCCAGACGGCGGAGAAGCTCGGGATTCCGCAGGTCACCTACCTGGACGAGCTCGTTTCGATTTCGGATCGCAAGGTGCGTGTCCGTCGCAACATCGGCCACGGCTGGGAGATCGTCGAGGCGCGACTGCCGGTCTTGATGACCGTGATTGAGACAGCCAATGTGCCTCGCCCCCGGGCGGCTCGGCGGGTGATGCGCTTGAAGCGGGCGCGGGTTCCCGCGGAGATTCCCATGGAGGTCCGCCGGGAGATGCCCGAGACCACCGACGAGGAGCGGCAGGCGGAAGTCGAGCGGCGGCTGGCCGCGCTCGGCAAGGAGAATTTCCCCATCGAACAATGGGATCTCGACCGGATTGGGGCGGATCTGGACCGTTGCGGGCTGGCCGGCTCGCCCACGAAGGTCTTCCGTGTGCAGGCGATCGTGCTGACCAAGGAAGGTTACACGGAGATTCCGCCCACGGAAGACGGCGTCCGCAAGTTGATCCAGGAATTGATTGTCGACCACACGCTGGGGTGAGCCCCCCCGAGGCGAGCAAGAAACCGAAGGAAAGAAAAGCACACGATGATTCCAGTCAACCGCCAGGGTGAAGTCTGGGTTTTCGCCGAGCAGGAAGACGGCCGGCTGCACGACGTCTCGCTCGAACTTTGCGGCAAGGCAAGAGAGCTGGCCGATCGGATCGGCGTCCGCATGGGCGCCGTGCTGCCCGGCGCCGGCGTCCGCGATCTCTGCCTGACGCTGATCGGCCACGGCGCCGACGTCGTCTACACGGTCGACGACAAGCGGCTTGCCCACTACCAGACGAGCCCCTATGCCCGGGTCGTCGTCGAACTGATCAAGAAACACCAGCCGCAGATTGTCATGTACGGGGCGACCCCGCTGGGGCGGGACCTTGCGCCGCGGGTCGCTTCCGCCGCCCAGGCCGGCATGACGGCCGATTGCACGGACTTGGACATCAGCGACGTGACCGATCCGAAGACGAAGACGGTGCACAACAACCTCCTGCTGCAAATCCGTCCGGCCTTCGGCGGCAACATCATCGCCACGATCGTCAACTACGACATGTGGCCGCAGATGGCCACGGTCAGGGAGGGCGTGATGCCCCTGGAGCCGGCCGATCCGGGCCGGAAGGGCGAAATCGTCGAAGAGAAGATCGAGATCGACGAGTCGCTGCTCGCCCTGAAGCTGATCGAGAGGCACTTGCAACCGAAGACGGTCAACCTGAAGGGCGCCCGGGTGATCGTCGCCGGCGGCGGCGGGATTGGCGGCAAGGACAGCTTCAAGCTCGTCCACGAGCTGGCCGGCGCGATCGGCGGCGCGGTCGGCGCAAGCCGCGCGGCCGTCGACAGCGGCTATATCGGCAAGGAGCACCAGATCGGCCAGACCGGCACGACGGTGCGGCCGGCGCTCTACATTGCCTGCGGAATTTCCGGTGCCGTCCAGCACCGGGCGGGCATGGAGGAGTCGGCCAAGATCATCGCCATCAACACCGATGCCGATGCGCCGATCTTCTCCGTCGCGCAATACGGCATCGTCGGCGACGTGAAACAAGTCGTTCCCATGATGATCAAGGCCCTGCGGGAGCGCAAGTAACCCCTGACCCCTGACCCCTGAACTCTGAACTCTGAACTCTGAACTCTGAACTCTGACCCCTGACCCCTGACCCCTGACCCCTGCGCGGGAGCTTGCCGGTGGCGAACTTCTTTCTCGACAACAAGGATATCCTGTTTCTCTTCGATCACATCGACATGAAGGAACTCGCGCGGGTCCAGGAGCACGACGCGGAGAACGGCGATGCCGACTACGTGCCGGTGAGCGACGAGGACATGGTCGACAATTACCGGCAGATTCTCGAGATCGTCGGGGAAGTCGCCGGAAACACGCTCGCCCCCAACGCCGAGCAGGTCGACCTGGAGGGCAACACGCTGAACGACGACGGCACGGTGACGCTCCACCCGCTGGTCCGCCAGAACCTCGACCGGATGACGCAGGCCGAGCTGATGGGATTCACGCTGCCGAGAAAGTACGGCGGTTTGAACTGCCCGAACCTGATCTACACGATGGCCAACGAGATCGTCAGCCGGGCGGATGGATCGTTCATGAACATGTTCGGGTTGCAGGGGATCGCCGAGACGGTCAACGCCTTCGCCAACCAGGCGATCAAGGACGAGGTGTTGCCGCGCTTCGCCGAGGGGGAGGTGACCGGGGCGATGGTGCTCACCGAACCGGACGCCGGCAGCGACTTGCAGGCGGTCCGTCTGCGGGCCCACCAGGATGAGGAGGGCAACTGGTATCTGAGCGGCGTCAAGCGGTTCATCACCAACGGCTGCGGCGAGATTCTCTTGACCCTGGCGCGAAGCGAGCCGGACGTCAGCGATGGCCGCGGCCTGAGCCTGTTCATCTCCGAGCGTTCGGAGCGGGTCCGCGTCCGCCACCTGGAGAACAAGCTGGGCATCCACGGGTCGCCGACGTGCGAGCTGGTTTTCGAGGAGACTCCCGCCCGGCTGATCGGCGAGCGGCAGCGGGGCCTGATCACCTACGTGATGGCGTTGATGAACGGCGCCCGGGTGGGCATCGCCGCCCAGAGCCTGGGGATCGCCGAGGCGGCCTACCGGCTCGCGCGGACCTACGCCCACACCCGGCAGCAGTTCGGCGGCCCGATCGAACGGCTCCCCGCCGTGGCCGAGATGGTTACCGACATGCAGGTGGCGATCGAGGCGGCCCGCGCGCTGACCTACGAGACGAGCCGCATCTGCGACCACGAGAACAACAACCTGCGGATTCTCGAATGGTCCACCAATCTCGGCAAGGAGGAGCAGAAGGAGCGGAAGCAGCGATCGCGGGCCCTGAAGCGGCTCAACTCGATGCTCACGCCGATGAGCAAGTACCTGGCCTCGGAGATGTGCTGCGACGTGGCCCACACGGCGATCCAGGTGCTTGGCGGCTCGGGCTACATGAAGGATTACGCCGCCGAGCGGTATCTCCGCGACGCGCGGATCACGACGATCTACGAGGGGACGAGCCAGTTGCAGATCGTCGCCGCCGTGCGGGGCGTTTCGTCGGGCGCTTTCGAGTCGTACGCCGGCGAGCTGGAGCGGGCCCAATACGATTCGCCCGAACTGGCGGAGCTGAAGCAGGCGCTGGTCGAGGCGAAGCAGCGGCTCGTCGAGGCGATCCGGCTGGTCAAAACCAAGTCGACGCTGTATCTGGACCTCAGTGGGCGGCGGTTGGTCGACTCGGCGATCAGCGTGATCTGCGGCCACTTGCTGCTTGGGCAGGCGGTCAAGTGCGACCGCAAGAAGGTCGTCGCCCGGCGCTACATCACCACCCGGTTGGCCCAGATGCAGGCCGACCTGGCGATCGTCCACTCCGGCGACACGGCGGCCATCGACGCATATCAAGTGCTGGCGGGACCGGTGCCGGCGAGCGGGTGACGCGCTGCGGGCGGGGGCTTGCGATTGGGCTTGGGAAGGGTCCGCGATGAGATTGTTTGAAGGCAAAGTCGGTCTCGTGTTCGGCGTGGCCAACGACCGCAGCATCGCCTGGGCGATGAGCCAGGCGCTCCGCGCGGAAGGCGCCGAATTGGCGTACACGCACCTTCCGGGCGAATCGAGCGCGCGGCGCGTTCGCCGGCTCACCGAGGAGCACGCGCCGAAGCTCGTGCTGGCCTGCGATGTCCAGCAGGACCGCGACCTCGACGGCGTGTTCCGCCGCGTGGCCGAGACCTACGGCGCGATCGACTTCGTGATCCATTCGATCGCCTTCGCCCCGCCGCAGGAGCTGCGCAAGCCCTATCTGGAGACAAGCCGCGAGGGCTGGCACCTGGCGATGGACATCAGCGTCTACAGCCTGGTGGCCGTGGCGCGGCGGGCCGCGGCGATCATGCCGCAGGGCGGCTCGATCGTGACGATCACCTATTTCGGCGGCGAGAAGGTGATGCCGGGCTACAACGTGATGGGGGTCTGCAAGGCGGCGCTCGAACACTCCGTCCGCTATCTCGCCTGGGACCTGGGGCGGAAGGCCGTCCGCGTCAATGCGATCAGCGCCGGACCGATGCGGACGCTGAGTTCGGCGGGCGTCGCCCGGTTCGACGAAATGCGCGAACACGCCGCGCGGAAATCCTGCCTGGGACGCAACGTCGAATTCCGTGAACTGGGCAAAGCCGGCTTGTACTTGCTGGGGGAGATGTCCGACGGCGTGACGGGCGAAGTCCTGCACCTGGATTGCGGTTACAGCATCGTGGGGTTGTAGGAGGGGAAAGGTGGCGGGCAGGCCCGCGGCGATCCACCGGGGCGGTTCAGCGCTGCGCGGATCATCCGGGCTGCAAGGATCGAGCGACGGATCACGCCGGCGTTGATCGCGAAGGGACCGGAAGCAGTGAGCAGAAAGCACGCGGAACAGGCGGAGGGGGAGAAGGTCGATTTTGAATCGGCCTTGTCCCGGTTGGAGTCGATCGTGCACGACCTCGAAGAGGGCCAGATCGGCCTGGGCGAATCCCTCGCCCGATACGAGCAGGGGGTGAAGCTGTTGCGGCAGTGTTACGAGATGCTCGAGGGGGCCCAGCGGCGGATCGAACTGTTGACGGGCGTGGACGCGGAAGGCCGCCCGATCTCCCAGCCGCTGGACGACGACGAGCGCTCCCTGGAAGAGAAAGCGGACCGGCGAAGCCGAGCGGAAGACGCCAGAATCGGGAGAAACAGCACCCGCGGGAAAGCCGCTCGGTCCGAAGACGACGTAGACGACGCGCAGAAGATGACTTAGAATGCAATTATTGCCCGGGCTTGAATCGTTTTGGGCCTCTCGGTCGCCGTGTGATCCGTACGGCGACCCGCGTTGCATCTTCCGCAGTCAATACTCCGGTCAGGCGCAGTGGATACGGTCCCTGTCGACGTGCTTCAGATCGCTGCCCGCTACCGTGCCATGGTCGACGAGGCGCTCGCATCGCGCGTGCGCTTCGCCAACGGCTGCCCCGAGCGGCTGGCGGAGGCAATTCGCTACAGCCTGCTGGCGCCGGGCAAGCGGTTGCGTCCAATCTTGGCGCTGATGGCGGCGGAGGCTTGCGGCGGGCGTTGCGAGGCGGCGCTGCCGGCGGCCTGCGCGGTTGAAATGGTTCACGCCTACTCGTTGATCCACGACGACCTTCCGGCGATGGACGACGATGATCTCCGCCGCGGCCGGCTGACCTGCCATCGGGCGTTCGGCGAGGCGACGGCGATTCTGGCCGGCGACGCGTTGCTGACGCTGGCGTTTGAGACCCTGGCCGAGGAGGTCCAACCGCCCCAGATCGCCGCCCGTTGCTGTTCCGTATTGGCCCAGGCCTGCGGGGCGCGGGGGATGGTCGGCGGCCAGACCGATGATATGGCGGAGGCATCGGCGGAAGAGAGTCTCCAGCGGGTCGCGTCGATCCACGCGCGCAAGACCGGGGCCTTGATCATCGCGAGCCTCCGGTTGGGGGCGCTCGTTGCCGGGGCGGATGAGTTGCGGTTGGGCGCCCTGGCGGAATACGGCCGGCATCTGGGGCTGGCCTTTCAGATTACCGACGACCTGCTCGACGTGCGCGGCGACGCCGCCCGCGTGGGCAAGCGGCTGGGCAAGGATTCCGAGCGGGGGAAGGCGACTTTTCCGGCGCTGTTGGGAATCCAGGAGAGTCATCGCCGTGCGGAGCGATTGGTGGAAGAGGCATGTGACGCGCTGGGTCCGCTGGAGGGCAAAGGCGCCGGCTTGGAAGCCCTGGCCCGACGCGTTCTGGAAAGGAATCGTTGATGGATGAAATGCTTGCGAAGATCCGGTCGCCCAAGGACCTCGAAGGGATGTCCCAGCAGGACCTGGGTCGATTGGCGGGCGAGATTCGCGAGGCCCTCTGCCGACTGTTGGGGAAGCGGACCGCCCATTTTGCCTCGAATCTCGGCGTCGTCGAGCTGACCTTGGCCCTGCACACGTCGTTCGATTTCCTCCACGACCGCCTGATCTGGGACACGGGCCACCAGGTCTATCCGCACAAGCTGATCACCGGCCGCTACCAGAGATTCAGCACGATCCGCACCCGCGCCGGGTTGATGGGCTATCCGAATCCGGCGGAAAGCGACTACGACTTGTTCATGACCGGCCACGCCGGCTGCGGCGTCTCCTCGGGGTTGGGCCTGAAATGCGCCGACGACCTGCTGCGGTCCGGCGAGGGGCGGCATACCGTCATCGTGATCGGCGACGGGGCGTTTTCGTCGGGGATCGTGCTGGAAGCGATGAACAATGCCGGGGGGCTGAAGAAGAAGCTGCTGGTCGTGTTGAACGACAACAAGATGTCGATCTGCCCGCGGGTGGGGGGGATGGCCGATTACCTCGATCGGCTCCGGATGAGTCCCTTCTACACGGGCCTGAAGGCGGAGATCCAGCGACTGCTCAACCAGGTGCCCGTGTTCGGCGATCCGGTGGAGCGGTTCCTGTCGCAGACGAAGGACGCGATCAAGGCGGGGGTGCTCGGCGGCATGCTGTTCGAGGAACTCGGGTTCCGCTACATCGGCCCGGTCGACGGCCACGACATCCGCCACTTGCAGAAATACCTGGCCAAGGTCCGCGATTTCGACGACCCGGTGCTGCTCCATGTGGTCACGGAAAAGGGGCGGGGATTTCCGCCGGCGGAGGAGGACCCGGTCAAGTTCCACACGCCGGCGCCGTTCGCCCGCGAGAATGGGACGCTCGTGCCGCTGAAGAGAAACGCGGCGACCTCTTACACCCGGCTGGCCCGCGACGCGATCTGCGGGGCGATGGAGCGGGACCACCGCGTTTGCGTGATCACCGCGGCGATGTGCCAGGGCAACATGCTCGAACCGGTTCGCGAGTCGTTTCCCGATCGTTTTTTCGACGTGGGGATCTGCGAGTCCCACGCCGTGGCCTTCGCGGCCGGATTGGCCAAGGCCGGCATGCGCCCGGTGGTCGACATCTACAGCACGTTCTTGCAGCGGAGCTACGACCAGATCTTCCAGGAGATTTCCCTGCAAAACCTCCCCGTCGTGCTGATGCTCGACCGGGCGGGGTTGACCGGGCCGGACGGCCCGACCCACCACGGCGTGTTCGACCTGGGGTATCTGCGCCCGTTCCCGAATCTTGCCGTGATGGCCCCGGGCGATGCCGCGGACTTGGCGCCGATGCTCGAGCTGGCCCTTTCCCTGGACGGCCCCGCGGCGATCCGCTATCCCAAGTCCGCCGCCGAGTCGCTCCAGCGGTTTCCCACCCCGGTCTCCCTGGGCAAGGCGGAGACGGTCGAGACGGGCGACGACGGGCTGATCATCGCCTGCGGGACCGTGCTGGCCGATTGCCATCGGGCCGTCGACCTGCTCCACCGCGAGGGGCTGAATGTCGGCCTGATCAACGCGCGGTTCGTCAAGCCGCTCGACACGGATACGCTCCTGGCGGCAATCGAGACGGTGCCGTTCATCGTGACCGTCGAAGAGGGCATGCTGGCCGGCGGATTCGGCAGCGCCGTGCTCGAAGCGGCTTGCGATGCGGGGCTGGACACGACCCACTTGCGGCGGCTGGGTATTCCCGACCGGTTCGTCGAACACGGCGACCGGGCGGAACTCCTCGCCGAATTGGGGCTGGACGCCGAGGGAATCGCCGCGGCCTGCCGCCGCTTCGCCGTGAGGCGGGAGACTGCCGCGCCGCCCCTCCGGCAGACGGCGAGGTAAGACCGGTTGGAGCCCTTCGCTCCGTGCCAAGACTCGCCGGCCGACGCGGGCGGAAGCGGCCTGCCTGGCGATTTCGCAGCCGACGGCCCCACCAAGGGCCCCACCAAGGGCCCCGGCGCCAGACCTTGTTGGAGAACGTCCATGCGAGTGATCATCCTGGGATTCGGGGGCCGCGAAGGAGTCGTCCGCGAAAGTGAGCGGCTCGAACCGATCATCGCCGCGCACGCCGAGATTGCCGCGATGGACTTCACCGGCGAGGCGGACCTCAGCGAAATTGACGCCGATTACGCCGTTGTACTCGGCGGCGACGGCTCGATTCTCCGCGCGGCCCACCAAATGGGCCAGCGGCAACTGCCGGTGATTGCCGTCAATCTAGGGCGACTGGGGTTTCTGGCGGACCTTTCCCCCCAGGAATTGCCCGGTGTGCTTGAGCTGTTGGCCGAGGGGAAGCTGGAGGTTGTCGAGCATCTGATGTTCTGCTGCACGGTCGTTCGCGACGGGAAGGCGATCGAGCGGCGGCTCGGGCTGAACGAAGTCGCGGTGCAGACGGGCCCGCCGTTTGCCATCCTCGACGTGGATCTCTACGTTGACTCAGAATTGGTGACGACCTATAGTGGCGATGGCCTGATCGTGAGCACGCCGGTCGGCTCAACGGCGCACAGCCTGTCGGCCGGCGGGCCGATCTTGCGCAAGGATTTGCAGGCGTTTGTGATCAGCCCGATCAGCCCGCACACGTTGACCAACCGGCCGGTCGTCGATTCCGCCGACAGGACCTATGAGTTGATGATCTCCCGGCCGACGGACGGTTCGTCGGTGGTCGTCGATGGCCGCGTGCTGGCGGCGATCGAGCCGGGCGACCGGGTGCGGATCGAGCGCGCCGCGCCACGATTCCGGTTGGTGAAAGCGCCGGGGCACAGCTACTACCGGACGTTGCGAGAAAAACTCGGTTGGGGCGGACGGCTGCAAATTGCCAGGAAAGCATAGCCCCGATCGGCCGGTATGGACACCGCATGCCGCGCGGCTTCCCGCCCCCCGGGCGGCGGGCAGTCGCGAGGAATCCACTCCAGAATCACGCCGAAGGCACGCCACGGGCGAAAACGAATTGAATCGCCCCCTGGCCGAGCGGATCGGCGCCACGACTCGAAAGGAAGCGAGCATGACCCGAGCAACGCTGTTTCTGCTCTCCGCGGCACTTGTCTTTGCGTCGCCGTCAAGCATCATCGCCGAACAGACCGCCAGCGACAGCGCGGAGAAGCATCTTCTCCGCTACCGCTTCGAGCCTGGGGAAACGGTCCGCTGGCAGGTGGTTCACCTGGCGAAGATCAAGACAACCGTTTCCGGCACCACCCAGACTGCCGAGACGGTGAGCAAATCGGTCAAGGCCTGGAAGGTCGTCGACGTCGACGAGCAGGGCACGGCGACGTTCGAACACACGGTCGAACAGGTCGAGATGCGGCAGAAGCTCACCGGCCGGCAGGAGGTGAGCTACAACAGCCTGACCGACAAGCAGCCCCCCCTTGGCTTCGAAAACGTCGCCAAGTCCGTCGGCACGCGGCTGGCGCTGATCACGATCAACGACCGCGGCGAGATCGTCAAGCGAATCAACGAGAATGAAGTCACCACGAGCGACAACCAGGGGCAGATCACGATCCCGATGCCGGAAGACGCCGTGACCGTCGGACAGTCGTGGTCGTTTCCCTATGACTTGGTCATTCCCGGCAACAATGGCACGGTGCTGAACATCAAGACCCGCCAGCAATTCACGCTCCAGGAGGTCAACAACGGGATTGCCACGATCCGCGTCGCCACGGTGATCCTCACACCGGTCCGCGATCCGGCGATCGAGGCCCAACTGATCCAGAAGGAGTCGCACGGCACCGTCCGCTTCGATATCCGGGCCGGCCGCGTGCTTGCGCAGCAGATGGACCTCGACAAGCGGGTGGTTGGTTTCACCGGCACGACCGACAGCAGCAGCCTGCACTACCTGACGCGGTTCACCGAAGACCTCCTCACCGGCAAGCAGGCGGCGGAGAATTCCACCGCGGCGGAGTCCGCGGAGGCCAAGACGGCGGCAACCGCCGCCCTCCGCTAGCCCGGTCCAGAGCGCACGAGCATCAGACGGTTCACGCAGCCGAACCGCGTGCCGGAAGCGAACGGGTCGGAGCGGCCATTCTGCCAGCGCCGGCCCACCGCGAGGTGTGTTTGATTGCGCTGCGGTGGGGCGGCGCTGACGGTTCGGCCGCGCTAGCCCGGTCGGTTCCCTGACACGCCGCCGGCTGTGCCAGGCCGTTCGGGTTGGAACGCTTGATGCACCACCCTACGGTTTGACCTGGAAGCAGACGACCGACTCCATGCCCCGAATATACAACCGCCCGCCGGCGAGCGTCGGCTGCTGGGGGCGTTCGAGCTCGAGTTTCAGGTCCACTCGACCGAGTTCGTGGTAGCCCGTGCGGGATGCTTCGGCCAGCACCAACTCGTTGTTCGCGGTCAGGGCGAAGACGAGCCCGTCGGCAATCACCAGGTTCTGCTGGTTGGTCCACTCACGGCCGGCCTGTTTCCAGAGCAGGCGGCCGGTGGGAAGATCCGTGCAGTGAAGGAATCCCGCCGTGCGGTTGCCGCCGAAACCGAACACGGCATCTTCATGGATCGCCACCGTGTTGAACATGTTCGCCTGGAGGTCGGTGCTCATGTAGACCTCGCGGCAGGTGATCTTGCCGTTTTCGGCGCGCATCTCCAGACATGCCGAAAAATCCTTGCCTTTCCCCTCGCCGGCGCAAACGAACAGCCGCGAGCCGACGGCCACCGGCGTGCTGACCAGGCCCACGCTGATCGCGGCCGGGTAGGGGTATCGCCACATGATCTGGCCGCTTTCGGCATGCACGCCGAGAATCTCCCTCGTGCCGTAGGTGGCCACGATCACCTGGGGGATGCCTGCGACGACCTGGTAGGTGAGCGAGGAGGGGGCGCCCAGCTCCCGTCCCCTCTGCGATTCTTCCACCGCCAATGTCCAGCGAACAGCGCCGGTCATCTTGTCAAGCGCGGCAAGCACGACCCGCTGGGGATTGTCCGTGGAAACGTAGAGCGTATCGCCGACCACCAGGGGCGTCGATGCTTCGGTGCCCCAAAGTCCGTCGTCGAGTCGCCAGCGTTCGCGCCCATCGGTGCCGAGGCAGACAATCGGGCAAATCATGTCCCAGACGTCGGTCTTGGTCGCGTAGGGGATGTAGTAGACCCGGTCGCCGTCCACCACCGGCGACGTGACCGGCCCCTTGGTGAAATGGCGGTTGGGCTTTGGGTAAAGGAGCGCCTTCCAACGCGTCGCCCCGCTGAGTGGATCGAGGCAAATCGCGTATTGCCTGTCTTCGGTCTCCGTCGCGGTGAACGCCCTGCCCCGGGCTTCGACGACGGCACTCTTGCCCGGGCCGATCTCCGCCCGCCAAAGCTCCTTCGGTCCCTCCGCCGGCCATTGGCGGAGCAAGCCGGTCGCGGGATAGACGCTGTTGCCGTGGTTTGGCAGAAATCGTTCCAGGTCGCTGCAACGGGCGTCTTGGGCCGCTACGGTGACCGCAAGCGCGGCCAGGGCGGCCATCCAGGGCAGAGTCAATCGATCGCTGGTGGTCTTCAAGTCGGCTGGTCGCATCGTCTTCTCCTGTCTCCCTCACTCTCGGGGATTCCAGGTCCGGAATCCCACGGATCGGTTGGCAAAGGTGCCATTCTACCTTGGCGGCGGGGAGATTTCGCCTCGCCGCCCCGGGCGATCCACCGCCGAGGGGTAGGCAGGCGGATTCGCCCGACGCCGCTCCGCTGCCGCTCGATTCGATGCTGCGGCCGCCCGCCGGTCTGTGGGGGGCGGCGGCTCGGTCGAGGACGCGGCCCGGCGCTGTCCGGCCGTGGCGCTGACACGGCCGATTCTCCAGCGCGATTGCGATGGAGCGGAATCCCCCGGGTGCGATGGCCTGGAATGCGTTGCAGCGCGCGGCCGATCGACGGCGTCAGTCCAAGCCAAGCCGGGTCTCGCGGCCGTGTTCGTCCAACCAGTCGAGCATCTGGCGGATGCTTCCGCGGGCCAGGCAGATGCAGGTGTCGGCGGCTCCATAGTAGAGGTTGACAGTGTCTCCGTCGGCGCCGATCGTCTGCCCGCAAGGGAAGACCACGTTGGCCACGTCGCCGAAGCGTTCGTCGGGGGTTTCCGGGCCGAAGACCCAACAATCGCCCCGGCGGATGCAGAGTTCCGGCGATTCGCGATCGAACAGGGCCAGGCCCAGCCGGTAGAGGCATCCCGAAGACGTCGTGCGGACGCCATGGTAGATCACCAGCCAGCCCTCGTCCGTCTCGATCGGGGGCGGCGACAGGCCGATCTTGTGGGCATCCCACCAGCCGCCGCGGCGGGCTTCCAGAATCATCGTGTGACTGCCCCAATGGCGGAGATCGGGAGAGTACGAGATCCAGATGTGCGCGCCTCGGGGGGAGATGGGGCGGTGGATCAGCGCCCAATGCCCCCCGATCCGGTGCGGCAGGAGCGCCGCGTCCTTGTCTTCGGGGGGGAGGATTTCGCCATATCTCTCGAAGGTCTGGAAGTCCTCGGTCAGGGCCAGGGAGACGCCCGGGCCGCCGCGCCCGTAAGAAGTGAAGACGACGGCGTATTTCTTCAGCTCGGACACGAACGTAATGCGGGGGTCTTCGATTCCCCACTCCTCGGCGATCTTCGCCGGGTTCGGCGCCAGCGTGGGTTGCGGATCGATGATCCACCCGTCGACTCCGTTAGCCGACCGCGCGGCGCACAAGTGCGAAAGCCCGCGGCGGTCTTCCACCCGGCAAAGCAGCAGGGTGCTGCCGTCCGCGAGCAACGTCGCCGCGGCGTTGAACACGGTGTTGATGGGATAGGGCCAGTCGTCCGCCGCCAGGATCGGATTCTTTTCGTGCCGCGTGAAGATCGCCTCGCGGTGTTTGAAGCATGTGCTGCTCATTGCGTGACAGTCTCCGGTGGCGTGTGGGATGCCGTCCGATCGGCCGCCGCCGCCCGGCCGTCGGCGGCGGTCGGAGAGACGATTTGCTGACAGAGGCGGAGTTCCGCCAACGACAACAAGAAGGCGAGGGTTGATTCCGCTCCCTGGTTGATGTTCACTCCCTCGCGCTGCAATCCATCATAGCAGCCGCCGCCAGCCGGCTCGTAGAGCGCCAGGCCCAGGTCGTTGCGTCCGAGAAACCACTCGAACGAGCGCCTTGCCTCCTGCTCCCACCGCCCGTCGCCCGTCGCGTTCAGCGCCGCCAGGCACGCCGCGAGCATGGCCTGCGCCTCGATCGGCTGCTGGTCGAAGCGGGCCGGCTGGCCGTTGCAGTGGTAGAACCCGTCGTTGCCGATCGGAGCGAAATGGCCGCCGTCGGCGGTTTGCAGCCTTGCCAGCCACCCGAGCGCGGCGAGGGCCGCGTCGACCATTTCGGGCCGCCTCATCGATTCGCCGCAGAGCAGCAGCGCGTGGGGCAACCGGGCGTTGACATAGCTGAGTCTCGGCTCGAACCAGGGCCAATTTTCCGCCGCATTCCGCTTGTAGGCATCCAGCAGCAATTCCGCCAGCCGGCCGCGCGTGTCCTGCGCGGCCCGGTCCCCCGGATAACGCCCCAGGTAGTCGTGCAGGCCGATCAGCGTGTAGGCGGCGGGGCGCAGATCGGTGAACCCGGAGGCCGCCGGCATGGCCATTTCAAACAGCCGGCTGGCCGCGCGCCGCAGCCCCTCCCGGCGGGATCGCCCGAGCACCACGGCCAATGCCCAGAGGGCCCTGCCGTGCGCGTCGACCGAGCCGATCTCCTCCTGCCATCTGCGGTCGAATCCCATGAAGTTGCGGAATCTGCCGGTCTGGGGATTGAAGGCGTACCAGAGAAACGCCATGTAACGGTTCGGCAACCCCGCGGCCGCGGCAAGCGATTCCTTGCCGAGTTGCTCCAGGGCGATGCAGAACACGAGGCCCCGCGCGTTGTCGTCGGTCGCATAGCCTTCCCAGTAATTCGGCACCGATCCGATCGCGTGTTGGAGCAATCCCACGTCGTCAGTGAGCTGCCGCAGATGATCGAGCTTCAGGTTCGGCAATTCCGTTTCCTTCTCGGCCAGGGTCAGGGCCGCGAACCGCCCGCGAAACCTGGCGCCGTGCTCCTCGACGGCGCGTTGCAGGCTGCGAACATACTCCTTGGCGACCTCCGGCCAGATCATTTTGCGCCCCAGCAGGTAGCCTTGCTTGCGCACGGCGTGCCGTTCCGCCTCGTCCTCGCGGAGATGCAGGATCGCCTGGGCGAGGGCATCGGCGGCCCGGAACGGGACGAGAATGCCGGCACCGTCGCCGAGCAGTTCCTCGGCGTACCAATAGGGCGTTGAAATCACGGCTTTGCCGGCCCCGATCGCATAGGCGAGGGTTCCCGAGGTGATCTGTTCCTGGCTGAGATACGGCGTAACGTAGATGTCCGCCGCGCCGATGAACTCCATCAGCTCTTCCAGGCCAACGAAACGGTTGTGGAAGATGACGTTGTTTTCCACGCCCAGTCTCCGCGCCAACCGCTGGAGCGACAAGCGATACGTCTCCCCCTCCGTTCTCCGGACGTTCGGATGCGTCGCCCCGACGATCATGAAGACCGTTTTCGGATGCCGTTTCACGATCTCGGGCAGCGCCTGGATCACATATTCGATGCCCTTATTGCGGCCGATCAAGCCGAACGTCAGAATCACGAACTTGCCTTCGACCCCGAAATAGTCCTTGTAAAAGTTGGGGTCCGTGAACGGCACGTCATGGATGCCGTGCGGGATCAGGTCGACTCTGCCCGGCGGGACGCCGTAGATTTCTTGGAGAAAGCCGATCCCCTTCCTGCTCATCGCGACGACGCGGTCGGAGCGTTCGGCGATTTCCACGAGGATGTTGCGCTGCGTCGGGGTCGGCGCGAGGGGAATCGTGTGCAGCGTCGTTACGACCGGCGTCCGCAGTTCGCGGAGCAGGGAAAGGATGTGGCTGCCATCCAGGCCGCCGTAGATGCCGAACTCGTGCTGGAGGCAGACCGCGTCGACCTTGTTGATGTTGAGAAAGTCCGCCGCCTGCCGATAGGAGTTCAGGTCGTCTTCCCTGATTTCGAACCGCACTCGGGGCGGGAATTGATGTCCGTCTTCGCTGTCGTTCACCGGAATCGCCATTACGGAGAGGTCCGCAGAGACCGTGGCCATCGCCTCGCAGAGATCGGTGGTGAACGTCGCAATGCCGCACTGCCGCGGCAG
>JAAYCB010000002.1 GCA_012744395.1 Pirellulaceae bacterium | reverse complement strand
CGGTTCGATCTGACGGTGCCGCTGGCCCGGTTCGCCGCCCAGCACATCGCCGCGCTCGGCACGCCGCTGAAGCGCTACCATATCGCGGCGGTCTGGCGGGGCGAGAATACGCAGCGCGGCCGCTACCGCGAGTTCATGCAGTGCGACTTCGACACGATCGGCACGCTCTCGGCGGCCGCCGACATTGAAACCGCGCTGGTGATCCACGACCTGTTTCGCGCGATCGGCTTCGAGGCATTCACGATTCGGCTGAACAACCGGATGGTGCTCGCCGGCCTGCTGGAGCGGCTGGACCTGGCCGAGCGGGCGACGCCGATCCTCCGCGCGCTCGACAAGCTGGGCAAGATCGGTCCGGCCGCCGTGGCGGACGAGATGCAGGCCACCGCCGGAGCGACCGCGGCCCAGACCGCCGAGGTGCTCCGCCTGGCGGCGCTCGAAGGCACGAGCGACGAGATTCTCTCGCGGCTCGATCCGCTCGTGGCGGGCAGCGAGCGGGGGGCGGAGGGGGTCGCCAGGCTCGACGCGGTCCTCCGCGCGGTCGAGGCGGCGGGCGTGGCCCCGCAGCGGCTCGCCCTGGATGTCTCCATCGCCCGCGGGCTCGACTACTACACCGGCACGATCTACGAGACCTTTCTCGACGCTCTGCCCGCAATCGGCAGCGTCTGCTCGGGCGGGCGCTACGACAACCTGGCCGAACTGTTCACCAGCCAGGCCCTGCCCGGGATCGGCGCATCGCTCGGTCTCGACCGGCTGCTGGCCGCGATGGACGAGCTGGGGATGATCGAAAAGGTTCGCACGCTGGCGCCCGTCTTCATCCCCTATTTCGACAAGGACCGGCTCCACGACTACCTGCGGCTGGCCTCGGCGCTGCGGGCCTCGGGCATCGGCGCGGAGGTCTTCCCCGAGCCGAAAAGGCTGGGGCAGCAGCTTAAATACGCCGACCGCCGCGGGTTCCGCCTGGCGCTGATCGCCGGCACGAGCGAGTTCGAGTCGGGCACGTGCCAGCTCAAGGACCTCGCCGCCGGCACACAGGAGGACGTTTCCCTGGCCGGCGGGTGCGAAGCGCTCGTCGAAGCGGTCAAGAAGGCGCTGGTCTGAAGCGCCGCGGGGGTTTAGCCTGGAACGTCCTTGAGTCGGTGGGGGGGGCGGCAACGCGAGCCGCCGCGATCCGAAGCGTCGGCGAGGGGGGCTGACCTGAGTTGGCCTCGCCTACCCTGCGGGTCGACGATCGGCTCGTGGATCATCCGGCTTGGCGGGTCTCGCTGCTTGTCTGTCTGGTCAAGCCAGGCGTGGGAAATGCCGAAAGTGGGATGATTCCACCAAGTGGTGGTTGAGCTGGAATTCCGGCTGGATTCTCGCCGACCAGCCGCCGCTCCCCCCTGCCGGGGAGTGGACTGCAAACCGCGGGAGGCTTAGAATCGTAGGGAGAACATGCGGAAACGCCGTCCTGTTCGGGGGCGAACTGGGTTCGACCGGGCAGTAAAACGGCAAGTGGCGTGTCGTGGTTGGTCAGCAGGCCACGTAAAAAGCCGACCACACAATAACTGCCGAGGGTAACCTCGTCCTGGCTGCCTAGAGATAGACAGCCCCGGCTGAGGGCTTTTGCCGAAGAGGCCCGACTGCTGGTCACCAATTTCGGATCGTTCCGGGTCATCGCCGAGTACGCCCGGGACTAAACCCTGTTCTTGGCTAGCCTCGGAGGCAGCTCGTCGGATGGCGGTCGCCGGGCGCGAAATTCAAAGATTCGACTACACACGTAGAAGCTTGCCCGGATACGTCGCGGGACGCGGGTTCGATTCCCGCCGCCTCCATTTT
>JAAYCB010000233.1 GCA_012744395.1 Pirellulaceae bacterium | reverse complement strand
GCCGGAGCTGCCCCGCCGAACGGGTCCTGAGCGCCGCCGGCCGGAGCTGCCCCGCCGAACGGGTCCTGAGCGCCGCCGGCCGGAGCTGCCCCGCCGAACGGGTCCTGAGCGCCGCCGGCCGGAGCGGGTGGTTTGGGTGCACCGGCCGGCGCGGGTTCGGTCTTCTGGCCGCGGTCGGTCGGCCGCGATTCGGCACGTTCCTGGGCCGTCTTCTTCGCCTTCGGTTGGGGGGCCACCCGTTCCGGCCGATGCTGGACCGGTTTTTCAAGTTCGATTTCGCGGAGACAGTGGAGCAGACCCGACTCGGATGCCAGGTAGATCCGATCCGTCTGGAGGTTCGTCATTTTGATTGCGAGTCCCGGCGTGGGAATCACGTCGAGTCGCCCGCCGGTGGCGGCATGGAGAACGACGAGATTCCCCAGGCGGTCCTCGGCATAGACCCGCTGGTTGCTGGCCGCGACGAAGCGGAGGATGTCTGCGGCCCACCAGAGTTGTTGTCCGGTCTGGGAATCGAGACAGAACATGCCGCCGAGTTGGGTCGTGATGAAGACTTTCTTTCCGATCGGCGCGGCGGGTTCGGCGATCGCTTCGCCGGCGGAAAACCGCCACAAGGCCACCCCGTCGGCCTCCCGAATCGCATGGAGGAACCCGTCGTGCGAAGGGATGAAGATGATCGCGCTGTCGGCCGGATCGTTGGAGAGCGGCGGAAGCAGCGTTGGCCGCGCTGCAATCTCGGCGTTGGTCTCCAGCTTGTACTGCATCTCGAAGCGATCTTCCTCCTGGCGATTGATCCGCCCGACGAAGAGGTAGCCGCGATCGGTGGGCCAGGCGACATATTCCTCGCCCTCGTTCTGCCGGGTGATCAAGGGCTGAACCAGGGCCCGGCCAAAGGATTGGCAGGCCAACGGCGGGATGCGTTCCTGCTGAAGCCTCAGGCCCTGCCGGCGTTGCATTTCACGCTCTTTGGCGACGAGCTCCGGTCTCTTCTCCTTGGCTGCGGCTTCTGATGCCTTTTGCTCAACCAGGCCAAGCTCCTCGACCGGGTCGGCGACCGGTTTGAGCCGGTAGGCGAGGATCAGTCCGTCGGTGCTGGGGACGTAGACCCGCATATCGCTCAGCGCCGGCCCAGCGCCCGGCGCGCCCGGAATTGCTTGCTGCCAGAGCAATTTTCCCTGGTGCCGGTTGAGCACGAACAGGTTCGAACCATTCACCACGGCCACCATATCCGCGTTCGTGGCCGGGCGGAGACTTGGGTGGCCGCGGCGCCCCACTTGGGCGGACCAGAGGGTCTGCCCCGTTTCGGCATCGATCGCCTGCAAGATCGCCTGATCGGTCTGCACAAAGAGCGTTCCCCGGTCCAGCACCAGGTCGGTGACGCGGCCCCGGCTGAGATCGACGTCGGCCTGGTTGAACCAGAGCCTGGCCAGGCCGTGCCGCGCGGCGGTCGTTTTGGGAATGATCTGCGCACGGGGCGCGGCGTTCGCGTGGCTGGCCGGCATCCAGGCAACCGAAACGGCAAGAAGAGCGTACCCGAAGATTCGCCTCATCAGATAGGCCTCATCGCAAGAGCGTAAACGGTGGACGTCGGCGGCGGATCGAGAGAAACGGCCGCCCAAGGAATATCTTCCCCGCGATTCTCCATTTTAACTCGCCGAGCGGGAAAAGACACGAAAAAACGGCCGGTTCAGGCCCCCGTCTCCACCCGGCCGACAGCGGCGGCGATCCGCCACCGGCCGGGGATGCTGGATATTCGGAATTTGAACGTCAAGCAGTCGGAGATTTGGGGCCTTTCGAGAGACGGGGTCTCCCGTGTGCAAGGCGTCTGGCACGCGTCCGCCCCTCCCCCGAAGGGTTGGGCCGGTAGACCGTTTGCCGGCGCGCGTCTAATATGAGCGTTGCGATACTGGCACAGCCGCCCCCCCTCTGGAGCAGGTGTAGATGGTACTCGATCGCCTGGGAGAAACCGCCCGAAACGATGTTCGCGATATCGTGGGCTATTTGAATTTCTCCTCGGGATCCACCGATGGGCGATTCCTTGCCGCACTCAACCGCCTGTTTGCCAATCTGGCGGATGCTGCCGATGCCCCGGAGGGGTTGGTTGGCGGGGAACTTCCTCTTTGGAGGTGCGTGGGTTCCGTAATTCTTGGTGGGATCGCGGAGCTCCGGGGCAGTTCTGACGCGTTTCGCGAGTTGGACCAGGCGGCGGCGGTTGCCCGGCTCGTCTTTGACGAGGCGTTGCCGGCCTATCGTCGGCATCATGCCGACCTTCTGTTTCACCAGAACGACGAGGTGTTGTTCCAACCCTTCTTTGTCGGCCAGGTGTGCGAGGCCTTGCTCGCCGAGGGGGGGCCTTGGCATGAAACGGAGCGGATTGTCCAGGGGACCTTGAGGCGTTTGAACGACTTCGTTGGCCATCGGCCGGTGGCTGTCTTGCAGAATCGCCGCAAGGTCCAGCCCTACGATCACGAGCGCGTGCACCCGATTCCGCTCTACATTGCCGAGGTAGGGGTTGCCTTTGGCCCGTATCAAGCCTTGATCGAGCAGGCCCTGGCGATTCTCCGCCAGACCGATCCAGATCTGCTCGAGCAAGCCTGGTTCGATTTGGCCAGGCTGGAGGAGCTCGCGCTGGATCCGCGGGCATTTGATTTCGATCACCCCGTTCACCGCCGGCCGAATTACCATTTTGGCACCTGGGATCCGCACCGGATCGACAATCGGGGGTATTTTCGGCGATTCGTACTTCAGCAGGTGACGGTTGACGCGCTCTTGGCGCGTGTCAACGAGACCAGCGGCCTGCCGCGCGAGGAGTTGCTGTTCGAGGCGGCGGCGGTGTTGGCGGGAACGATCTTGATGGGTTCGGGCGTGACCGGCGATCGGCCCGAGGCCCACGGGTCCGACACGACGCTGGCCACCCTGCTGCCGCAGATCGCCGGCTATCGCGACCGGTTCTACGAACAGCTGATGGACCGGCTGGGGCCGGGCCACGCTCTGCGGATCCGGCGGGAGGCTGAGCAGTTGCGGCAGCCGCTGGCGGGCGCGCGCCACGATTTGAATCACCGGCTGGCCCAGCAGCGGGCCCGGCAGTTGCAGCATGTCCACCTTTCGCGGCTCTACGCGCGGATCGGCTACACCAAGGCCGCCAAGGAGCAGGCCAAGATTGTGCCGGTGCCGTCGGCGCGGATGACGTGCGACATCGACTGCCAACTCACGGCCGCCCACCTGGCCGTCGACGAGGGCCGCCTCGAGGACGCCGCCGCGCTGCTCCCGGACATGGAAGACACGCTCCACCAGGCGATCGAGTGCGGGGCGCTGGTCGATCCGTGGAACATTCTCGGATTCGGCGCGCAGTTCAGCCTGTTTCCGGCAATCGAGAACACGATCCACGATCACCGGGTGGACGATCTGATCGACCTGGTCAATGATATCTTCGACCTGTACGCACGGCTGGAGAAAGAGGCCGCCGCCGCCGGCCAGACACGGCTCCAGAAACAGCTTTCCGGACGCCTCGAAGCCTTGGCCGGCTGGTGGGATCAGTTTGCCAGCACCGAGGTCTCGAGTATCGAGGGCATCTCCGGCCGCGAGGCCTGGGAATCGTCGGACCAGGTGGCCGAGGCGCTGACTGCCTGGAAGCAGGCCGGGACGGCCGCGGGCGATGTCGCCTTCTGGCGAGGGCACGTCGCGCAATTCCGCTCTCCCAAGGCCTATTCGCTGGTCGTCGAGTCGCTGCTGGAAAAAGGCGACATGGTCGCCTCCCTGGGGCTCCTCATGCACTGGCTGAATTCGGCCGATGCGGTCCCCTTGGCCGAGGGCGACTACTCGTTTCACCTGCTCGCGGTGCAATGGATGGACGAACTCTGGTTCGGAGATCATCCGCCGTCCGGGACCGCGGCCGAAGCGCAGCACAAGTCCTGGCCGATGACCTGCAAGTTCTTCGACTACCTGGAGGCCAACGCCCAGCATTACTGGTCCGCGCCGCGCTTCGAGCTGCTCGAAGCGGACGGCGGCGGAGAGGAAAACGACGAACAGGAAGACTCCGACGGCCTGTACAGCGCGGCATACGAGAATGTCAGCTATCGGGACACGACCGACGACGGGCTGGAAAGCGAGCTGATTGAATCGGGCGAGCCGATCAGCGATTTCGAGCTGACCACCGAGGCCGATCGGATTGCCGAACGGTTGGCGTTTCTGGTCACCGTGGCGAGCCTCTGGAAACTGGCCGCCGTTGCGCCGGCGCAGGGCGCCGAGGGCCGCGACCAGATGCTCGCCGGTTGGCTCAGCCGCGCCGAGGCGAACCGCCGCGAACTGCTTGGACTGCTCCGCGCGATCCATCGCTATCGCGTCCCCGCGCCGCGGGGAACGCATGAATCGCTCGTCGAGTTCGACCAGCGCCGCAGCGTCAAGGATTTCCTCCTCGAACGGGTGATTTCGGCGTGCATCGAAACGGCCGACGCCTCCCGCCTGCTCGCCGCGGCCATCGAGAAAGAGACGCCGGACATCCAACTCGCCCCCTGGGAGACCCAGGCGTATCCCGTCCTCCGCGCGATGTATCGCGGCGACGCCGCCCGCGTCCGCACGCTCTGGCCCGAACTGCGAGCGACGCTCGCCGGGCAGGCACTCCTCTATGTGCCCACGTCCCGCGGAGGAACGCCCCAGAGCATCTTCTCCTCGCGATCGCTGCAACGCGTGCTCGTGCGATTCCTCGATCACCTGCCAAGACTCGGCCTGCTCACCGAGACGTTCCAGCTCCTCCAGACGGTCCACTCGATGGAACGGTCCCACCCCGTCGGGCCCGGCGCGATCACCGAGTTCGACCGACTCTTCGACATCGGCTGCCGGGGGGTGATTCGATGCGTCGTGCTGTCGTCCCGCCACTGGCAGGTGACCGGCAAGAAGAAGGCCGCCCGCGAGAAAACACTGATTGACTGCCTGGAGAAAGTCGCCGAGATGCTCTTGCGGCGCTGGTTGGCCCACAGCCGGGCGATTCGCATCTCGGTCCTCGAAACCGTGGGGCGCGAAGACCGCTGGAAGCCTCTCAAGCGATTCATCAAGCGCTACGGAGCCGACCTGTTCACCCAGCAGTTCATGAACCTGGGCAACCTGCGGGCGATTTTGCAGCAGGGGGCCGGCGAGTTCCTCGACGCGCTCGAAGAAGAGCAGACGCCCCTCGAGCTGCTCGCCGACCTGGATCGGCGGGTGGCGCGGCGGGAGGCGATCCAGTATCTCGAGCTGACGATCGAATCGATCGTCGAGAACTACGCGATCTACGTCGACTACAACAGCACCACGACCCAATCGGACCACGGGGAACAGCTCTACACGCTGCTCGACTTCCTTCGCCTGCTGGCCGGCTACGATCGCGTCGCCTGGAATCTCCGCCCGATCGTGATCGTCCACGACGTGCTGATTCGCGAAGGGCTCGACAAGGCCGCGGCGCTGTGGCGCGACGCGGTGCTCCGCAGGAGCGAAGCGGTCGCCCGGCAGAACCTCGAACGCTACGAGCAATTGGTCCGCCGCTACGGCATGCGGTTGCCGAGCGTGGCCGATCGGTTGAATGAGCGATTCATCCGCCCGCTGGAGATCGACCGGCTCCGCGCGCTGGTCCGCCCGGCGATGCAGAAGGTCAACGAGAGCCAGTCCGCTCCGGCCTTCAAGCTTCTCGATCGGGAGATCGCCCGATTCACGGCCGAGCCGGAAGGGGTCGGCTTCGAGGTCCCCCCGTGGCTGGAAGCCCTCGAGGAAGAAGTCGAGAAGGCGCGCCACGGCGAAGACGACGACATCCCGCCGCTCGATGCAGCGCCCCCGGTGGAACAGGTCCTCCTCGAGCGCGAGGAGATCCTCGCCCAGGTGGAGGCGTGGCAGGAGATGCTCGGCTGAGGGGGCCGGAACGGGGAGGGTTACAGCCGGCGGGCAGCGGCTTCGTTGTCACGCTCCGGGTGCGGGCAGGGTTCCCGGCGGAATTGCCAAGACCTGGCAGCTAGCCCCCAGCACACGCGGCGTGGCCTCCGTCGAGGCAGCGGGCGAGCACTTCGACCGTGTGGCAGATCTGTTCCTCGGTGTGCTTTGCCGTGAGGAAGAAGCGGATTCTGGCCGCTTTCTCGGGAACCGCCGGGTAGAGAATCGGCTGGGCGTCGATGCCGTGGCGGAGCAGTTCGTGGGAAATCTTCACGCACTTGAACGAATCGCCCAGGATCACCGGCACGATCGGCGTGTCGTGGCTGCCGCCGATATCGAGTCCCGCGTCGCAGGCGAGCCGGGCAAACAGGACCGCCCGGTCCCTCAGCCGCGCGGCCCGCTGCGGTTCCGATCGGGCGACGCGGACGGCGGCCAGGGCCGCCGCGGCGTTGGCCGGCGAACAGGCGGTCGCGAAGACAAACGCCGGCGCCGTGTATTTCAGGTACTGAATCAACGCCGCGCGGCCGGCCATGTATCCGCCGCCGCTGCCGAGCGCCTTGCTGATCGTTCCCATCCAGAAATCGCCTTCGACCGGGTCGATGCCGAAATGCTCGCAGATTCCCCGGCCGCTCGGCCCCATGACGCCGATCGAGTGGGCCTCGTCCACATAGAGCAGCGCCCGGTGGCGATTCTTGACTTCGATGAACTCGGGCAGCTCGGGGTAATCCCCGTCCATGCTGTAGACGCCTTCGATGGCGATCACCACCCGGCGATACTTGCCGCGGAGATCGGCGAGCAGGCGGTCGACAAACGCGAAGTCGTTATGGGGAAACGGCCGCTTTTTGGCCAGCGAAAGGAGCGAGCCCTGCACGATGCTGTTGTGGGACAGCTCGTCGTAGACGATCAGGTCGTCCTTGCCGAACAGGTGGCCGAGCAGCGACGCGTTCGTGCCGTATCCGCTGGGGAACACGGTCGCCGCCTCGGCGCCGAGAAAGCCGGCGATCTCGTCGTCGAGTTCTTGGAGAATCGAGCTGTTGCCGCCCACCAACCGGCTTGCCGAGGCGCTGGTTCCGAACCGGTCAATGGCCTCCTTGGCGGCGGCGGCCACGCGGGGGTCGCCGGCCATTCCCAAGTAGTCGAAACTCGTGTAGCTGACGGTCTGGCGGCCGCCGATCGTCGCCACCGCGCCCTGCACGCCGTGACTGACGCGGAAGAAGGGGCTTTGCAGGCCCGCCGCGGCGGCCAGGGCCAGCCGCTCATCGAAGCCGACGATCTCCGCAAACTGGGTCACATCCGACTGGCTCGCGTCGCCGTCTCCAGAGGCAATCGGCGGCCGGGGGTCATCCGTGGGGGCACTGCCCGCCTCGTTGGCCGGATCTTCCAGCGAAACGCTGAGATGCTCGGCGATCAATGCGACCAGGTCGCGGCACGTTTCCAGGTCGTAGAGCGACTCCTCGCAGAAACGGATGGAAAACGCCTCTTCAAGGCGATTGACGACTTCCATGCGGGCGAGAGAATCCAGCCCAACTTCGTAAAGGGACGTCTGCGGAGTGAGATCCCAATCCAGTTGCCCCTTCGCCACGTCGCGGACCTGCCGATAGACCTCCTCGGCGATCGATTCCTGCCGGGGAACGCCTTCCTTGAGGCTGACTTCCATGCGTACTCCGATGCGATCAGATTTTTTGGCTAGCCGAAACCGACGCCAGCGGCACATCCTTGCACCCGGCCGGTCAATCGGAGCATTCCGGCGCCCTGGCAGCCGCGGTGTCCTGGCTGCGGCGGGGGGCCTCGGTAGCCTCGTCCGAAGCGGGGGCTCGGCGCACTATGGCAATCCACAGTATATCCGCCAGGCGGCGTCTTGTGCAGGGCAGCCTCCCCCAAAGCGCGCCGGCCGGCCGGCGGTTCCGCGCCGCGGGGGCCGCCCAATGCCACGGTCCGGCGGATGCGCCGATCGACTCCCGCCGGGCGGGATCACTTCCTGCCCGACCACCGCAGCATCTGCGTTTCGAGGCTCAGGGGGTAGGAGATTTCGACATCGGCGATTTCGCCGTCGGCGCCGCGGACGGCGGTCAATTCGGGCATGACCATTGCCGTGTAAGCCGGCTGGTCGAGTTGCCTGTATCGCTCGATCACCTCGTCGCGGAGCTCCGGGTCGAGCCTGGTTCCGTAGCGAAGAAACAGCGATTCGGCCGCCTTGCGGTCGGCCTGCGACTTGATCCGCTGGATCTCGGCCAGCAGCCGCCCCGCGCCCTCGCGCCAGGCGCTGGGGCTGGCGACCACGTAATACGTCTTTCCATCGCGGCGTTTGACCTCGATGGCGTCTGAATTCTCCATCAGCCAATGGACGATTGTCTGGCGATTCCGCATGTGGGCTTGTTCGATCCGGTCTCCTGCGGGGATCCGGCGAAGCTGCGCAAGCGCGTTCCGCGTGTAGCCTTCATAGGCCACCAACTCGAACTCCTCCAAGTCGCCCGCGGCCACCAGCCCGAGTTCGGCGAGCTTCGGATTGCCGATGAACCAGAGCGCCACCAGGTCGGCCCGCGCTTCTTCCAGTGGCGAGTAGTATTCGCCGATCGCCGCCACGGGGTCGACCTCGAGGCCTGCGGCGTTGCGGCCCGAGCCATGGCCGATCACCTCGTGCATGTTGACTTCCAGGTCGAGGACTCTGCTGGACCATTTGAGGGACCGCTGGAATTCCTCGTCGCTGTGACAGAACTCGCGGCGGGCCTGCCTCGAGGCGGCCCGGTCTTGCGCTTCCAGGACATTGCTGAGCGACACCGACTTGCTGCCGTAGTGTTCGCGGATATCGGCGGCGTTGGGCAGGTTGATCCCGATCGGGCCCACCGGACCGGCGTCTCCCGTGGCGATGACGACCTCGATCGCCTTGGCTGAAATCCCCTTGACCTGCCGCTTGCGGAACTCCTCCGCATAGGGCATGTGGTCTTCGAACCAGCCGGCGCTGGCGGCGATCCTGGCGATCATTTCCATCTTCTTCGGATCGTTGAAATAGACCAGGCCTTCGTAGGCCCCTTTCTGGCCGCGGGCGTCGAGATAGACCTCGATGAACCCGTTGATCGTGTCGACCGCCGAATCGTTGTCTTCCACCCAGGCGATGTTGTAGGCGCGGAAGTCGATCGGATTGCCCGTCCGGTAGTAATGGGCCAACAGGGCCAGCGCCCGGGCGGTCTGCGGCGTGGCCCAGGGGATGGCGTCTTCGAGGTGCCCGACGATCGCGCGGATCTGGCTGGCATAGAGGCCCGGCGGGACGACGCCGTCGAAGCCCGCCCGCCAGACAAGCTCGCGGAGCTTGCCGTCGCGCCGCACGACGGTCGCATTCAGCGGGTAGCGCTCCTGGAAACCTTCCAGGTCCTTGACGGTAACGCCCGCATAGAAGCTGTTGCAGCTTTCCTGGAGGATGTCCTTGCCGTCGCCGGGGGCGCTGTTCGTGCAATGGGAATCGACGGCCGGATCGGCCAGGATCGGCCAAAGCCTTTCGATCAGCCGCGCGGTCGTCTCCCCCTTGCGCTTGGGCAACTTCGCGCCGTTGGACTCGGCCTTCTGGGCGGCCTTCAGAAACGATTCCTGGGAGGTGTTGAGAACGTTCTTCTGGCTGGTGATCGCGCTGTGGGGCCCATTGTTGATCCAGAAGAGCTTGGTGTAGCGGCGGATCTCGGCCACTGTGCCGGCGTCGATGCCTTCGGCGTGCGTGTAGACTTCTTCGAGGAGGTCGCGGAGCAGCAGCGAATGCCTGTATTTCTGGTGGATGAAGATGTCGCGGCCGGCCAGGGCCGCCTGGCCGAGATGATAGACGAGCTTTTTTTGGGCCAGGGGCAGCGATTCGAAGCCATCGCAGTAGAGCTGCACGACGGCCGCCTCGTCGACCCTCTCCAGCAGATAGGTCCGCTGCGGCTCGCCGCCGTGGCCGGCGGCCGCCAGAATCGCCAGAAGCAGGCTCGCCAGCAGGCATCTCGTAGCGGGTTCCGGTCGGGGCATCGAGGAGTCCTTGTGAAAAATTGCGGGTTGGCGGTCAAATCACTCCGCCCGCTCCGGCGGATCGGCCTGCGGCGCGCGGTTGGGAATCGTGAACAGGAATTCGCTGCCGCCGCCGGGTCGCGGTTCGACCCAGATCTTGCCGTCGAGGCGCTCGACAATCTTCTTGCAGGTGGCCAGCCCGAGGCCGGTGCCCGGGTATTCGCTCTCGCTGTGCAGGCGGTGAAACGCCTCGAAGACTCGCTGCCGCTGATCGGCGGGAATCCCGATGCCCTCGTCCTTGACGTGGAACAGCCACTCGGACTGGCGGAGTTCGGCGGAGAGCTCGACTCGAGGCGTCTTCTTCTCGGTATACTTCACGGCGTTGGCGATCAGGTTCTGGAAGAGTTGCACCATTTCCATGTAGGTTCCGAACACGGTCGGCAGCCTGTCCAGGCGAACCTCTGCGCCGGCTTCGCGGATGACCAGTTGGAGGTTGGCCAGAGCGGTGCGGGCCGCGCGATTGCAGTCGATCGGCTCGAGCGGCTTGTTGAACGCCCCGACGCGGGAATGGGCCAACAGGTCTTCGATCAGTTCCTGCATCTGCTTGGCGCTGGAGACGATGAAGCCGTAGAGTTCTCCGGTCTCGGATTCGGGGCAGGTGCGGCAGTGTTTCTCCAGCAGTTGGCAGGCGGTCAGAATCCGCCGCAGGGGAGCGTGCATGTCGTGGGAGGCCACGGCGGCGAACTGCTCGAGGTCCTTGTTGGACCGTTCGAGTTCGGCCATCGTCTTCCGCGCCTGGTCCTCGGCGCGTTTTCGGCCGCTCACGTCCCAGTAAAGCCCCTGGACGCCGACCGCTCGGCCCAGATGGTCGCGGACGAGGAATTTCAGGACCTCGACGTAAATCACCTCGCCCCGGGCCTGGTGCTCTTCGATGTCGCGGAAGACTTCGCCCGTCTCGATCACCCGCCGGTCGTCGGCAGCGTATTTTCGGGCCTCTTCGAGGGGAAAGATGTCGAAGACGGTCTTGCCGAGGAGCTCTTCCAGCGGGCGGCCGACGTCCTTCAAATACGCCGAGTTGCCAAACGTCAATCGGCCCTTCAGGTCGACCCGGTACATGCAGATGGGAATGTGCTCGACGAGCGAGAGATACAGGGCTTCCGCGTCTTGAAGCGCCGCGGCGATCGCGCTTCCCGCTGGGCTGGCGCTCGGATCGGCTCGGCCCATCAGGTGGTCCATCATGATCGAAGGCTCCCCTTGCATTCTGTCCGGCCGCGTGGTGAGATCGCGGCAAATCGTGCCCGCTGCTCGTTGGCAATCCCTCTGCCCGCGCTCGCCGCGCTCGAAAAGGGGGTAGCAAGTAACCGGGATTGTCGACCGGCTGGAATGGCGCGTCAACCCATCGGCGCAAGACTTTCTTGACTTGCGCCGGGTCAAGCCCTCATAATCGAGCAAGGTTCAAGGTTCAATTCCCAATGACCATACGGGCAAGACTGGGCCAGTGATCGGGAGCACCGAACTGGCGGAACGTGGATTTTGAACCTTGGATTTTGAACCTTGCCCATAATCGAGCCATTCGCTCGGGCTCGCACCAGGGAGCTGTTGCCCTGGCAGGGAAATCCTTAGCGCGCATCCGAAGGGAGAACCGATCATGTCGCGTCTGAATCGCCGGCAGTTTTTTGAGGCCTCGAAGACCGCCCTGCCCGCCACCGCCGTGGGGCTGACGATCCTGGCCAACGCCCGGTCGGCCCGGGCTTACGCGGCCAACGAGAAGGTCACGCTCGCCAGTGTCGGCGTCCGCGGCCGGGGGTCCGATCTGGCCCGCGGTTTCCTCGAACGGGGCGACTGCGAGATCGCCTACATCTGCGATGTGGACTCGACGCAATTCGCCAAGGCCGACCGGATCGCGCCGCTCCAGGGCGGCAAGAAGCCCAAATGCGTCCAGGATTTCCGCCAGGCCCTCGAAGACAAGTCCGTGCAGGCGATCGTCAGCGCCACTCCCGACCACTGGCACGCCCTGTCGGCCGTCTGGGGCTGCCAGGCCGGCAAGGACGTGTATGTCGAGAAACCGGCGACCCACAGTTGCTGGGAGGGCAAGAAAATGGTCGAAGCGGCGCGAAAATACGACCGCGTCGTCCAGATCGGCACGCAGAACCGCAGCGCGCCGTACAACCAGGCCGCCAGAAAGTACATCGAAGACGGGCGGCTCGGCGAGGTCCACATGTGCCGCATCTACAACCAGAAGAATTGGGCCAATCGGCCCGTCGCCCCCGACGGCGACCCGCCCGCCGGACTGGACTGGGACATGTGGAACGGTCCGGCTCCCCAGGCCGCCTACAACACGAATTATCACCGCTACTGGAATCACATTTGGCGTTACTCCGGCGGCGACATCGCCAACGACGCCAGCCACCAGATCGACCTGGCCCGGTGGCTCTGCGGCGTGACCCATCCGCAGACCGCCTACTCGACCGGCGGGCGCTACGCCAGCCAGGGCGCGGCCGAGACCCCGGATACCCAAGTCGCCGTCTGGCAGTTCGAGCGGCTTGTGATGACCTTCGAACTGACTCTTTATACCCCATACATGCTCAAGACCGATCCGGAAGTAAGAAACAGCGACATGTTTCCTCTCTGGCCGCAGAACGCCACGCGGATCGAACTGTTCGGCACCAAGGGGTTGATGGTCGTCGGCCGCCACGGTGGCGGCTGGCAGGTTTTTGACCGGACAAAGAGCCGCCAGCCGGTCGTCAAGGACCAGATGTACGGCCGGTTCCCCGACGTAGACCACAAGGAAGACTTCATCCAGTGCGTCCGCAACCGCAAGAGGCCCAGTGCCGACGTCCTGGAGGGTCACTTGAGCGCTTTGCTGATCCACTATGCCAACATCAGCTACCGGCTCGGCGGCCAGAAGCTCCAGATCGATCCGGCCAGCGAGGAGATCGAGGGCAACCCCGAGGCGATGGGGCTCTTCAAACGGACTTACCGGAAGCCCTACGCGATCCCCGAGGAGGTCTGAGCCGCCGAGCGGCAGCGGCGCGAAGAATCTTGCACGGCCGCGGCGGAATTGCATGGGCGAGAGGTCGCCCGCGCCAAGCGCTGCCCCCCCGGGCAGGCCCGCGGGCGACCTATAATTGCAGGCACCCCCGAAGCGGCGCCCTCACGTCCCTGTTGAAACCGCCAACGCGAAAAAAGACGCCTTAAGTGCCGGATTCCTCCGCGAACTGCCAGAGACGGGCGGAAACCGCCCCCGACGCGCGTCGGCCGGAAGTGGACCGTTCCACATCCGCGGCCTGCGGGGGGGGACCTGCGCTGGGCGCACCGCCCCTGGAATCCGAAGAACCCTCCCAGGCGGCCGGAATTCCGCCGCCCTGTCCGCCCCGGCTGAGGGAGAATCGCCCGCCTCCGATCGCCACGGCGGCGGGCGACGCGGCGGGCGATTCCGACCGCAGACGAAGCCTTGTCAGCTTCCTTGTCAGTGCCCTGCTGCACGCCGGCTGCCTGATCCTCCTGGCGTTGACCGTGTTCTCCGTCCGGCCGGGACCCGGCTCGGCTCGCTGGCTGGTCCTCCGGGCAGTGGCCGATGGACCCGATCTGACGACCGAGCCGCTGGTGAGCATCGCGCGGGTCGATCCCGGGCTCCGCAAACCCGACGCCCAACTCGCACCGCTGCCGGCGGAGATTCCCGACGTCCGCCCGTTCTACGAGGTTGCCAAAGGAAAGAAGGCCCCCTTCCAGTTCGGCCCCAGTCCTCTCCGCTTGGAAGACTGGGGGCAGCCGGTCGGCGGGGCATCGGGAGGCAGGTTGGAGGGGCGCAACGCCGAGGCCCGCGCGCGTCTGGCGGGCGACGGCGGCACCGACGCCAGCGAGGCCGCCGTCGAACGCGGCTTGTGGTGGCTCGCCGCCCACCAGCGCAAAGACGGGAGCTGGAGCTTCGATCACCGCGAAGGGCTCTGCCGCGGGCTCTGCCGGAATCCGGGGTCGAACACCAGTTCCACCGCAGCCACCGCCCTGGCGCTGGCCCCCTTTCTCGGCGCCGGGTACACGCACCAGAATGGCCAGCATCGCCAGACCGTCGAGCGGGGCCTGTATCACCTGCGGACGCGGGCAATCGTCACCGCCAACGGAATCGATTTGCAGGAAGGCACGATGTATGCCCAGGGACTGGCTGCGATCGTGCTCTCCGAAGCCTACGCGATGACCGGCGATCAGTCGCTCAAGGAGCTCGCCCAAGGCTCGCTCGACTTTATCGAGTATGCCCAGGACCCGAAGGGAGGCGGCTGGCGCTACAATCCCGGCCAGCCCGGCGACACCACCGTCACCGGGTGGCAGCTGATGGCGCTGAAGAGCGGGCAGATGGCCGGATTGCACGTCAAGTCGCCCACCGTGCTGCTTGTCAATCGCTTCCTCGACAGCGTCGAGAGCGAAGGGGGCGCCCGCTACGGCTACCTCGACCGGACCGCCCGACTCTCCACCACCGCGATCGGACTGTTGTGCCGAATGTATCTCGGTTGGCCGCAGAGCCATGCCGGGCTCCAGGCGGGCATTCGCTACCTGGATCAGTCCGGCCCTTCGCCCGACGATATGTACTACAACTACTACGCGACCCAGGTGCTGCACCACTGGCAGGGTTCGGAATGGAAACGCTGGAACGATCGGATGCGCGACGCCCTGGTCGCCGCCCAGGCCAGCCAGGGACACGAGGCGGGGAGTTGGCATTTCGACCACAAGCACGCCAAGGAGGGGGGCCGGCTCTACAACACCGCGCTGGCGATCATGATCCTTGAGGTCTACTACCGCTACCTGCCGCTGTACCGCGAGAGTTGGCAGCCGGAATAGCCGGCTCTTCCAGCTGTGAGTGCGAAGTCCGGAATACTCCGCCCCTTTGGAGTGCGGCGACTGGTCGCCGCGCTCCAAAGGGAGGCGCAAACCTTTGTGCTGAAAAAGGTTGCGTAAAAAAGCTCTGCGTCCTCTCTGGACAAGGTTCAAGGCACAATTTTCCAAGGGCCAGGCGTGGGCCACGCAGGGCCTTTGCCTGGGACCACCGGAGATTGGCTTGGGAACCGTGAACCCTGGATTTTCAACGGGTGCCCCGTTTTCCACCTTGAGCGAATCGCCGTTTTTCGCGACACTACGCCGCCCGGTCTTCTCTCCGCCCGCGGGTCATCATCGTTCACGGGCATTGCCCTGTTTCCACGGCGGAAGAGCGCTGCTGGATGACATGAAAAGCGTGCTTGCCGCAAGAATCGGATCGCTCAACTCGGGGCCGGCCCGCCCGCCGCGACCGGGCCTGGTCCGCGCGATCGCGCTCTGCTTGCTGGCCGCCGTTGCGGGCTGCACCAACGAGATTGTCTGGAAAGACGTCCAGCCTCTGCCCGGCAGCGCTCCGCCCCCTCCAAGCTTGCCGCCGGGTGTGGCCGGTGGGGGGCCGGTCTATGAGAATCCGCTGCTCGTGCCGACCACCGACCATGAATACGTCTGGGAGACCGTCGCCGACGTGGTCGACGATTACTTCCGCATCAAGGAGGAACAGCCCGTCCGCCTGGTCGGCCAAGTCATGACCGAGGGCCGGCTGGAGACCTTTCCGGAAGTCGGCTCGACGGTCTTCGAGCCGTGGCGCCGCGACTCCGTCGGCCGGCAAGCCAGAATCGAGAGCACGCTGCAATCGATCCGGCGGCGGGCGACCGTGCGGGTGGTCCCCGACAAACAGGGCTACCTGATCGACGTAGCGGTCTACAAGGAGCTGGAAGACGTCGATCACCCGGACCATGCAACGGCCGGCCAGGCCACCTTCCGCAACGATGCATCGCTGACACGGGTTGTTGATTCCCTGGGCGAACAGGACACGAACCAGGGGTGGATTCCACGGGGACGCGACCCGGCCCTCGAGCAGCGGATGCTCTCTGAAATCCTCGCCCGAGCCGGTTCGACGCCCGGCTACCGGTAGCCCGGGCCTCTCTCTCTGGGCCAGATCGCGCACGGCGGGCTGGGGCCGAACTCCTCCCGGATCATTCATGAGCCGATCGGCCGCGCTTACGCGTCGGGTTGGGATGGCGCGCGTTGTCGCGGACGCCTCGGCGCATGATAATGCGGGCGAGTTCGCCAATCCCGGCTCCCCCAGTCAACCATCCGTCAGCAGGAGGATCGGCAAATGCGAGTCCTTTCGGTAATCGTGATCGGTGCGGCGCTCGCTGCCAGCGCGCCTGCCGCGGAACTCTACGAACCGGCCGGCGAGCCGTTTGTGCCGATCGCCGCGTCCGGCCGGGCTCAGGCGCAGATTGTCGTTCCCGCGAAGCCGACCTTCCTGGAGGAGTACGCCGCGTCGGAGTTGCAGGCCTATCTCGAAAAGATTTCGGCGGCCCGGCTGCCGATCGCCGACCCGTCGCAGGCCGATCGCCAGGCGTTCGCCTTCTTCCTCGGAAACACCGAGCAAGCCGAGCGGCTTGGCATCCAGACCGATGAGCAGACCCTGGGGCGCGATGGATTCGTGCTGCGGTCCGTGCCGGGCGGACTGGTTGTGATTGGCAGAAACGACCTCGGCACGCTCTTCGGCGTCTACGAGCTGCTCGAGCGTTATTTCGGCGTCCGCTGGTTCATGCCCGGCCAGATCGGCGAACATGTGCCGAAGCAGCCATCGCTCACCATGGGGCAGGTGGACCTGACCTTCAAGCCATCCTTCCGCGTCCGCTGGGTGGGAAACGGCCAATGGCCGCTGCGGCAGCGGATGAATGCCTACGTGACGGCCGGAGAGCGGCGCGTGGGCATCAACTGGAAGTGGCACTTCCACACGTTCATCGAGCTGATCCCACCGGAGAAATACTACGCCGAGCACCCGGAGTACTTCGCCGAGGTCGGCGGCAAACGCGCGGTCACCGACAGCAAGAGCCACGGCAACCAGCTCTGCACGGCGAATCCCGACGTGATCCGCACCGTGGCCGAGAACCTGATTGCGGTTCTCGACGCCGATCCGGAGATCGAGATCATCACGCTCTCGCCGAACGACGGCGGCGGCTTCTGCGAGTGCAGCGCCTGCACGGCCCTCGACGAGCCGGGGCGGGACTGGTTTGCCAGATACTCGCGGCGGCTGGCGCTCTTCAACAACGAGGTCGCGCGCCGCGTCCAGCTGAGACACCCCCGGGTGCTGATCAAGGTGGGCGCTTACGCGATGTACGCCCGCCCGCCGCTCGACGAGGACTACCGCCCCGAGAGCAACCTGTTCTTCCAGCTCTGCCACCTATATTTCTGCCACAATCATCCGCTCGGCGGGGAGGGGTGCGTTGCCGGCGAGACGTACCAGCCCAAGGGCGAGTTCCAGCCGAACCAGGAGTTCTGCAAGATTCTCGACCAGTGGCTCGAACTCTCGCCGCACCTGTTCATCTACGAGTATTACTCGATCGGCGGGATGGGGCGGGCGAACCTCCCCTGGCCGATGGTGCACACGATGCGCAGCGACATCCCCTACTACCGCGATCGCGGCGTGGAGGGGTTCTACACGCAACTGAGCAACAATCTCTGGCACCGCCTGGGCCTCAACTACTACGTGGCCGCCAAGCTCTGCTGGAACGCCGACCTCGACGTGGACGCCCTGCTCGCCGATTACTTCGAGAAGTTCTATGGTCCCGCGGCCGGGCCGGTGAAGGACGCGTTCATGGCCATGGAAGAGTCGATGGAGGCCTGGAACGGGTGCGCTTCGTACGGGCTCCAGGGGGTGGCGGGGCTGCGAGTCGTCGGCCCGAAGGTCTTCACGCCGCCGGTGATGGAGCGGCTCGGAGCGTGCCTTGACCAGGCCGAGCGGCTCGCCGCCGGCGAGACGACGTTTTCCGCCCGCGTCGCCTTGGCGCGAAAGATGTACAATCAGACGCAAGAGGCGCTGAGGAACATCCCGGCGAAGTAGGTTTTCCAGACTTCCAATCCATTCGCAGACGCCCGCCCCCTGTGGCGGGCATTCCCGCATCGCAAAGGAGCCCGACCATGGGATTCGACATCAATCGCCGCACGTTTCTGGGATCCGCCGTGGCAACTGGGGTGGTCAGCGTGGTGCCCAGGCATGTCCTGGGCGGCGCCGGATACGTTGCGCCCAGCGAAAAGATCACGCTCGCCCAGGTCGGCATGGGCACGCAGGGGTTCAACGAACTGGGCGGCCTGCTTGCCGACCCGCAGATCCAGATCGTTGCCGTCTGCGATCCGAACACCGACAGCAACGACTACGTGGAATGGGGCAAACACAGCATCCGCAACCGGATCCGCACGTATTTGGGCGACCCCGACTGGCGGGAGAATGCGAGCGGGGCGCCGGGCGGCCGCGAGGTCGGCCGCCTGGTCGTCGACACGTACTACAAGAACCAGCGGGCGGCGGAGAACTTCAAGGCCTGCGCCGCCTATGCCGATTTCCGCGAATTGCTGGAGCAGGAGACAGACCTCGACGCCGTCAAGGTCATGACGCCCGACCACCTTCACGCCACCGTCTGCATCGCGGCGATGCGGAAGGGCAAGCATGTCATGGTGCACAAGCCGCTGGCCAACCGGCTCGCCGAGGGCCGGCTGGTGGTCGATACGGCCCGCCAGACCAGGCGGGCCACGCACTTGCTGGCCTACGGCAGCGGCTCGGCCAACGGCCTGATCTGCCGGCGGATCAAGCAGGGCGTGATCGGCAAGCTCCGCGAGGTGCACAACTGGACGAACCGGCCGGTATGGCCGCAATACACGGAAATCCCCCAGGACCGGCCGCCGGTTCCCAAGGGATTCGACTGGGACTTGTGGCTCGGGCCGGCCGTGGACCGCCCCTACCATCCGAACTACACCCACACCGTATTTCGCGGCTGGTATGACTTTGGCGGCGGCTCGATGGCCGACATGGGCATCTACAGCCTGTGGCCGGTGTTCACGGCGCTGGACCTGGAGGCCCCGCTGAGCGCGGAGGCCTGGGCGACCCACACCTGCGCGGTCGCCGATCATGTCAGCCGGCCGCTGGCCAACGATTTCGCCTACCCGACCGGCTGCACGATCCGTCTGAAGTTCGCCGCCCGCGGGGAGATGCCCGAACTGGACCTGTTCTGGTACGACGGCGGCATGCGACCGCGGCTTCCCGCCGAGGTCGAAGCGGAGGGGATTGAAATGGCCAGGGAAGGAATCCTCTATGTCGGCGACGAGGGGTCGATCTTGGCCGGTTTCCAAGGGCAGAGCCCCCAGCTGTTCGCCAAGGGCCGCCGCGACGCCCTCGCCCTGGAGGAGACCCAGGCCGGCGCCCGGCATGGCTCATGGCTCGGGGAGGTACGTGGCGGCGCGCCCTCGCCGGGGAGTTTTCTCAACGCCGCGTCGATCACCGACGCGGTGAACCTGGGCACCGTGGCGCTGCGGGCGCGGAAGAAGGTCCTCTTCGACAGCGCGAACATGAAGATCACCAACCTCGCCGACGGAGACAAATACCTGCGCCGCGAGTACCGCAACGGCTGGGAGTTGTAGGCGCCGGCGAACCGGCCAGTCCGTGGCGCTCGAGTTGCCGAAAGCATTCCCGGCGTTGACCAGACAACGACGGAGTACCATACGCCGTGAGGAGGTCGAAATGAAGAAGTCGCTCGGAGCACAGACCCTCATTTTTCCCACGCCAACATGGGTTGTCGGAACATATGACAAGGACGGCCGGGCCAACGCGATGACGGCGGCCTGGGGGGGCATCTGCTGTTCGGATCCGCCCTGCCTCGCCGTCTCGCTGCGCAAGGCGACCTACAGCCACGGCAGCCTGCTCGCCCGGAGGGCGTTCACCGTCAGTGTGCCATCGGAGAGCCACGTACGAGAGGCCGATTACTTCGGGCTGGTCAGCGGCCGCGACACGGACAAGTTCTCGGCCACGGGGCTGACGCCCGTGCGCGGCGAGCTGGTCGATGCCCCCTACGTGGAAGAGTTCCCCATGGTGCTCGAGTGCTGCGTGCTGCACGTGTTCGAGCTCGGCTTGCACACGCAGTTCGTCGGGCAGATCATGGATGTCAAGGTCGACGAGGCCGTCCTCGGAAGCCAGGGCCGCCCGGAGATCGAAAAGGTCCGGCCGTTCGTCTTCTCGCCGGGCGACCGCGTCTACCATCGCGTGGGGGCATTTTTGGGCCACGCCTTCGCGATCGGAAAGGAGACCTGAGCCGAGACTCATGCCGTTGGCGGGGGCAGCCGGCGACTCGTGGCCGGCGCCGGCGGCGGCCCCCCCCGCGCGGGCGAGAATCCCTACACACAATCAGGGTGCAATCATGACAAGAGACATTCTCGCGATCTGGATACCGGCGATTGCGGCCCTCGTTGGCGGCAGCGCCGTTGCCGCGGACAGCCCACCGCCCCCCTATCCGCAGCTCGTGACGGCGGAGACTCGGGCGGACCTGAAGAAGCTCGCGGCACTGCAACAGCCCGGCGAGGTCTTCTTCCGTGACGGGTTTGAATCCGCCGAGTCACTGAAGAAGTACTTCGAGATCCGGGGACTGCGCGAAGGGCATGCCAGGCTGACAACCGGGGCCGAATCTGCCCACAAGGGGAGCGGCGCGATCCAGTTCACCGCGGTTGCCCGGGATGGTCGGGAGTCAGGCGTCGGCGCCACGGCCTGGTTCGGGCCGGACGGCTACGACCGCGTCTACTTCCGCCGCTACCTGAAGTTCGCAGCCGACTACGATCAAGGCAACTTGAATCATGTCGGCGGCGGTCTGACGGGCGTGGCCGGCGCGAATCGATGGGCGGCCATGGGGTCGGCGGGCATCCGCCCGCAGGGCGACGACCGCTTCAGCAGCGGGCTGGAGCCCTGGCGGGACTGGGGACGCTATCCATCGCCGGGCTACATGTTTCTTTACACCTACTGGATGGACATGAAGCGGGATCGGGACGGCAATTACTGGGGCAACATGCTGGGGCCGGCCGGCGACGAGCGCCTCGTCCTCCAGCGCGGCCGGTGGTACTGCCTCGAACACATGATCCAGGTCAACGATCCCGGACGGGCGAACGGGGAACTGGCCGCCTGGATCGACGGCAAGCTCTACATCCACTACACGGGCTTCCGCTGGCGCACAACGCCGGATGTGAAACTGAAACGTTTC
>JAAYCB010000232.1 GCA_012744395.1 Pirellulaceae bacterium | reverse complement strand
CGGCCGTCGAATACATCGAGGAAGACGAGCTCGTCGAGGTCACGCCCAGCCAGATCCGCCTCCGCAAGGTCCTCCTCCAGGAGGTCCAGCGCCGCCGCGCGGCGCGGCAGCGGGCGTGAGCCGATCGCTTGGCAGAACGGAGTTCATCCCGTTTTCGAAGAGCCGTCAGCAGGAATGGATCGATCGGACAGGCACAGGCATCGGCTCCCGGCGGACTCGAGCGATTCGTCCAGCTTTCCGATGCCCGGCGGTGGGGGTCTCGTTCACTTATATCAGCAAGGTCGAGAACGAGAAGCTCGACTTCGGCGGCTATCCCTCGGAGGACTTGATCCGCAAACTCGCCGAGGCGCTGGAAACCGGCGTGGACGAGCTTCTGATTCTGGCACAGAAGATCCCCGAGCAGATCAGGCAGCGGGTGATCGAGCGGCCCGATGCCTTCCGGAAGATCGCCCGCCTGGACGGCGAGACGCTGGATAAGCTGCTCAAGGAGCTTGAGGACGGATCACCAGGCAACGGCTGAAACAACTTCCGCAACGAAGCCGGCAGCGACCGCAACATTCTCCTCGAGCCACCGCGCGTGCTCTCGCTGGAAGCGGCCCTCGAATCCATCGCGGAAAACGCACGCGTCGAGGTCACGCCCAGCCAGATCCGCCTCCGCAAGGTCCTCCTCCAGGAGGTCCAGCCGTACCGCGCCGCGCGGCGGCGGGCGCGAGCGCCGCCGGTGCGGCCTGAGGGTGATCCTCACCTGACGGTCTTCGTCAGTTCAAAGTCCAATCCTTCTTGCGGCCCGGTGATGCTGGCCTTCAACGGCGTGAGGTGCTTCGCGTTGTAGGCTTCGGGTGTAATCATCTCGTATTTGTCCCGCATCGGGCTGTCCGGCATGTCCTTGTACTCCGGCTCTTGTCCGACGAGCCTGTTGCCGAGCACGAGGACGATCTTTTCGCCGGGCGGAACTTTGGCCGTATAGGCGCCGTCCTTGATCACGCCGCCGCCGGTCGGCGTGTCGCCTTCAGCCGCGACAAACGTGACCGTGCCGGTCGGGATCGGCTCGCCGTCGATGGTCACCTTGCCCGACACCGTGACTTCGCTTCCCTTCTCCGCGCAGCCGCATGCCACCACCGTCATCACCAGTGCCATGCTGGCCCAGCCGTACACAACCTTGTTCATCCCGCTATCTGCCTTCTCGTTTGTGTTTCCACTGCAATCCATCTGGCGCGCGACCCTTGGGCGGTCGCCGCATGTCTTCCTCGTGACGTCATCCGACTACGGAAGTTGGAGAGATTCGCCGCCATTGCCCGACAGAGCCGCCTCCCAAATGGCGTGACTAATTGTCTCGCTGACGAACCGCACCGATCCATCGCACAGGCTCACGTTGACCCCGCCCGGATGACGACTCCGCGCGGCGATCTGGTACTCGGTGTTCTCGGCCACGACGGCGCAGGGGATCACGCGGTAGTCTTTGTGGTTGGGATCGGTCGAAGTGCTCTTGCAACGGCGGCACTGATCCGGACTCGACGAATTCGGCGTAAGGATCGACATGAAGCCCGGGCTGCCCTCGTTGTTGAGAATGTCGCCCCGGTTGTCGTCCGTCCTGTTGGGCGAAGCGATGATAATCTCGGAAAAGCACGCCGTGTTCGACGTGCCGTCGTGAATTTGGGCGATCGTGTAGACGTGCCCGACACCGAACGGAGCGCCGGTGAAGATCGCCCGGTCGGCCGCATTCTGGTGGAGGTGCGTGTTGCCCATGTTGGTCACATAGCTGCCCATCACGCGCCAATACGTGTCACCGTGGTCCTGCTCCGCGCCGACAAGGTCCGAGGGGCAGCTATAGGCGGGCACGTGCTGCCGGCAGGTGTCCATGTTGGGGTCTTCGTAGAATCCTTTCGTGTAATCATACTGATCGTGCAGGACCGTCTGCTCGGCGTAAGGCCACAAGGGAACTGGCCAGGAGATGCGCCTAT
>JAAYCB010000231.1 GCA_012744395.1 Pirellulaceae bacterium | reverse complement strand
CTGAAAATCCAGGTGTCACCAGTTCAACTCTGGTCCTGTCCACTCGACGTAAGCCAAGCCGAGTCTTGGAATCTGGCACCTTCAAACGCTCGGAAGAGCGGCTCGAAAGTCAGAGGGAAACGGGGTAGTACTACCCCGTCGCCCCTTTCGCGGGCTGTTTCCGATCCGCATCTCGTGCCCTGGCATTCCCCCCCCAGCGCATTTCGCGAACGGCGTCCATCCGCTCAGATCGTCGGGTTCGGCCCCCGACTGACGATCGACGGTACGGATAGAGACGCGACCGCCAACACGACGCCCCGGCAATCGGATCCGAGGCGTCTGGTTGCCGGCGGTCAGCGCTTGGGAGCGGGGACTGGGCTTGAAAGCTCAGCTCACTTCCGCTCGATGAGCTGCGCCATGTCCTTCGTAATGGGCATGACTTCAAAGTCCTTGAAGAACATTTCGCAGTCGGCTCCACCGTGCATTTGCAGCCCGAGCCTGCCCGTCTTTTCGCACTCTTCGTCCACGATATCCGACGTGCAGAATCCATTGAGTATCTGGACCAGGCGGTCGCCGTACGCGGCGGTGCAGGTGGTGTTCCACTGGTCGTCCGTGTTGCGGACCTTTTCGACAAACTCGTCGTTCGAGACGACCCAGCCGCGGCCGGGGATCATCTTGCCGTCGACAATCCCCGCGGTGTGCCAGAGGGCGGAGTCCTTGCCGCCGTTGGCGATTTCGTTCTGGAACCCCCGCAGGACCCACGGCGCGGCCGTTTCCTCGGCGCGGAAATACAGCGCGCTGTTGCCGCCGTGCATGCGATAGGTGACGCGGGCGATGAAGTTGTCGTAATCCTCGGTGGAAATCACCAGCCCGTCCTGCTTCTGGCTCTTGGAGTGAACGCCGCGCAGAACGCCGTCGTCCGTGAAAGACCACTCTTCCGGGAGAACGAACCGGGCCTTGTCGAGGCGGTACTTGCCGTCGTCGCCCTTGACGAAGAACGGCTCCCACTTGCTCTCGCCCAGATCCTTGACGCGGATATTCCTCCATGCCACGGAACCGGACTTGCCGGCGTGGATCTGCAAGCCGAAAAAGCCCTTCATCGAGAAACTGTCGAACATGTCGACGACCAGCTTGCCGTTGAGCCAGGTCTTGATCGACGGGCCGACGCACTGAATCTCCACGTCGTTCCAATCGCCTTTCCTGCAAATCGCCTGGGCGGCGTCGAGACGCTCCTGCGGGGTGTAGATGTCGAGCCAAACGACGCCGAACTTGTGGCCGCGACGGCCTTCGTCGTAGATCCGGCCCGTCGAGTCGCCGCCGGGAGTCATTTCGTACTGGTAGCCGTAGACGCGCTGGTGATCGCCCTCTCCCCGGGCGGCCGAGCGGAACTGGACGCCCGAATTCCCGGGCTCAATGAATTTGTATTGCAGCCTCAGAATGAAGTTGCCGAACTCCTGTTCCGTGCAGAGAAACGTGTTGCCCGGCGTATTCGGAACGCACTTGCCGACGATGCAGCCGTCTTCGACCTGGTACTCCGCCGACCCGCCGCGTTTGACCCAGCCGGCAAGGTCCTGCCCGTTGAACAGCGAGACGAATCCCTCCTCAACCTCGGCGGCCGACTTGGCCGGACCGATCGAAGCCAATAGCCCAAATGCTATAGCCGCTGCCACTAGTTGTCTCATCGTTGAACCTCGTGGAAAGATAGTGATGCACACACGGTCGGATTCGATTCGCTGGACAATGAGCGATCCCGGCCCCGCCGGGCGGCGTACTGAAGTCGCTCCTGCAAACCTCTCGGCCTGGGCAATCCTTGCCCGGCTACCCCACCATCATACTGTCCAGCGCCAGACCGACGCAAGGATCGCTGCCGGCAGGCAAAACTGCCCTGGTTTTGCGTGGCTCCGCGGGGGAACGGCCTCTCACGGAGTCGAAACGGGTGCACCTTCGACGGACGCCCGTCTCGCGTTTGGCTGAGCGAGCAGGCCAGGCCAGATCGCGTTGCCCAGTCCGCCGAGGACGAGTCCCGGGCGCGGACCTTGCGAGGCCCCTGTGGCTCTGGACGGGGGGAAATCGCCGTGGGGGGCCCCTTCGGCCGCGTTGAAGACACCCTTTCCTGCAAATTCTTTCGGGGGGGTGGCCAGGATCTGACCGGACGGCTGGCTATTCTTCAACGGCGCGCTGGAGAGGTCAAGCGGCCGGGCTAAAGTCAGATTGCCGCCGGTCGGCTCTCGATCCGGACGAACACGGCCCGATTCAGACCGCGTTTTTTCACAGCGCTGCCTGACATAATTACAGTGATGTACTCAAGTGTTTGCGACTGAAGCGATTCTGGCTATGCTGGGGCCATTGTCCGCGCCCGCCTGAAACGATGCGGCACGTGTGATGCAGGCCCGGCGAGCGCCGTGCCAGTCCAGCAAGACACGAGCACAGTAACTGGGACCTATTTTGACGGAGTTCTCTGATGGCGAGGAATTGGCGAGACATTCTGGTGGCGTATCTTCACGACCCGCCGGACAAGGCCCTGCAAATCCGTGGACACGAGGCACCCGCTCGGGGCTATCTGCAAGCCGCACTGGGAGACCGCGTGTCGGAGGTGGAACTGAAAGACCCGTCGGATGCGAAGGCCGCCGTCGCCGAGCGGCTCCCCGCCCCGAACTGGCAGCGGCTGACTGTTTCGTGTGAACAGGGGCGTTTCCTGACGCGGCATCCGCTCTCGGGAGCTGAAAAGGTGGTCACTGTCTCTGACTGGGACCAGTCGGCGGTATCTGCGACAATTGGCCAGCTCGTGGAAGGGATCGACGGCACAAAACAGCGATTCTTCGCTCTCTGGCGACAACTCGCCGACCGGCTCTCGCTCGATCACGGCCAGTGGTTCGAGCAGTTGCCCGCCGACACCCGGATTCCCGACCACACGATCTGGCATCACCTGGAAACGGCGGCCGCCTGGAAGGCGGCGGAGGCGGACGACTCCGCGGGCGCAGCGTTCTTGTCCTTCTCGCTCGGTCCCGTGCAGTCGTTCATTGCCGCAGCCCGGTCTCTGCGGGACCTCTGGTCGGGCAGCATGATTCTGGCATGGCTGACATTCCAAGGGATGCTGCCGATCATCGAGGAGCTGGGGCCGACGGCCCTTGTCTATCCCGCTCTGAGGGGCCTACCCTGGCTGGACCTCTGGCTGCGGCGGGAAGCGGGGCTGGCTTCTGCGATTGCGTCACCAGCCAGCGCGCGCTCGATGGCCCCGTGCATTCCCAACCGATTCCTGGCCCTGGTGCCGTGGGGGCTCGAAGGGAGTCGCGCCCGCGACCTGGCTTCCCGATGCGAAAACGCCGCACGCGAGGCGTGGCAGGATATGGCGGACGCAGTCCTCAGCGGATTGAACCAGAAATGGCCGTCCGCCCCTGCGGAGTGGGCGTCGCGGTGGAGCGAGCAGGTCAAAAACCATTTCGAGATCCGCACGTCCGTCTTGCCCTGGCGAGAAGCCAGCGACGAGGTCATCGGCCGGCTGATCGCCGGAGAAGATGGTTTCGACAAAGCCTTTCCCGATGCCGCCGCCGTCCGCAGACTGGCCGACGCGATTCCGGCTCATGAAGCACCCGGCTATTCACAGAAATCGGCCGGCAGTTGGCAGGCCAAGGTCGAACTCTCGGCACGGCTGATGCAGGCCCAGCGGTCGATCCGGCATGTGCCCCCCTCAACGCGGGTAAAAGACGAAGGCGAAGAATTCCCGCCCAAGTGCAGCCTGTTGGGGAGTTACGAACAGATGGGCCCGGCGGGCCTCCAGGAGTCGGGCGCGTTCTGGCAAGAGGCGGCCCGACAGTTTTCGATCGGCGGGGTCCGCCTGCACGAACGGGAACGGTTCAGCGCCATTGCGCTGATCAAGCGGTTCAGCGGCCCATGCTACTTTCGCCGAGAGCTCGGCCTGAAATCGGCCGACCTGCGTTACGACGACACGGCGACCGTGGCCGCCGCCGAGTGGCTGCACCAAGCCGGTATTGATCATGCGAAACAGCGCCGCCAGCCGGGCGGCTGGAGCGGCCAATGGCTGCATTGGCCAAGACCCGATTTCGATCGCGAGGAACCCTGCCCGGATGAGCTTTGGACGGTGATCAAGCAGGCTCGGGACGAGCACCGCATGCCGCCGGCCTACTACGCCGTCCTGATGCTGGACGGAGACGAGATGGGAAAGTGGCTTCGCGGCGACAAGTCGCCCTCGATCCAGGAGGTGCTCCATCCCGACTTGCGGGCGTACTTCGCGAAGTCGGGCGAAACGCCGGCCGGGCTCGCCGCGCGGCGTCCTGTCGGGCCGGCCGTGCACGCCGCGATCAGCGAAGCGCTGGCGAATTTCGCCCTGCACTTTGCGCCTTCGATTGTCGAAAAGCACAAGGGCGCCTTGATCTACGCGGGGGGCGACGACGTGTTGGCGATCTTGCCGGCCAGGACCGCCCTGGTGTGCGCGGGCGAACTGAGCAGGACATTCCGCAAGAACTACGAGAAACCGAACGGCGAACCCCGCCGCGAGTGCCTGCTGATGGGTGAAAAAGCCTCCGTCAGTGGCGGCCTGGCGATCGTCCACTACAAGGAGGATCTGCGGTTCGCGCTGGAAGCCGCCCGCAAGGCGGAAAAGGCGGCCAAGAACGCCGGCCGCGACGCCCTGCAAATCGCCGCCTGCCGCCGCTCCGGCGAGCATGCCACCGCGCTCTGCCCGTGGAAATTCGTTGACCGGCTCGATGGCTGGGTGCAGTCTTTCGCGCAGGACGACGCCTCCGATCGCTGGGCATACCATCTGCGCGGCGAGGCGGAGACTCTGCAGGGCCTGGGACCGGCAGCGATGCGGGCGGAGATCCAGCGGCAGATCAACCGATCCGAGGAGTTGACAAGGAAGCTGTTTGGCGAGGGCGATCCGGAGATGGCCGGCCAGCGCCTGGTCGACGCCTTTGACGAATACCGGCGGGCAACCCGGCCGCCGCAAGACGACGGTTCGCCGGGCCAGCGCCGCTTCAGCGATCGCGAAGCGTTTTCTCAGTTTGTCACGCTTTGCCAAACCGCCTCATTCCTGGCACGAGGGAGGGACGCATGAGCACGACCGTCGGCCTGAAGTTGGAACCACTCGACGTCCTCTTTTTCCGCGACGGCCGGCCCTTCGGGGTCGCCACGCGGGGCAGGAGCGGGTTGCCCTTTCCGCAGACCCTCGCCGGAGCTCTCTGGACGGCCCTGCTCGAAGCGCAGGGCTGCGACTTTCGCCAATTGGCGGAACGGATTCGCCAGCGCCCCGGCGGATTCGACGAGGCGATTGCGGGAGCCGGCGGGGCGGCCTGGATCGCATCGCTCGCGGTGCGCGGTCCCTGGCTGGCCCGGCAACAGGGGACAGGCGGCACGCTTGAGGTGCTCGTGCCCGCCCCTTCCGTGCTGCAAGCGGAAAAAGGGACCCAGGGAGAAGACGCGGGCGCGCTCCGCCGCTTGCGTCCCTGGCCCCCCGATCGCCTCCCCGGCTGGCGAGCGCCGGAATCCTCGCCCGACTTGTGGCCGCTGTGGCTCCAGCACCCGCGGCCCACCCAGCCGGTCTCCGGCCGTTACCTGAGTTCCGCGGCCCTCGACGCCTTCCTCCAGGGAGCACCCGTCCGGCTGGAGCAACTCGTCCAATCCGGGGACCTCTTCGAGCTGGACGATCGCACGGGCATCGGCATCGACCCCGATCGCCTCTCGGCGGAAGAAGGATTGATCTACGGGGCCAGCTTTCTGGCTCTTCAGCCGGAGGTTGCCCTGTATGCCGAGGCGGTCCTCCCGGATGGCGTGGGGCCGGACGCGCTGGCGGAGATCGCCACACTGGCCTTCGGTGGCGAGGGACGGCGCGTGCGGCTATGCGTGCTCGACGAGCCGTACCGCTGGCCCGAACACGTGCCGGCCGCCGCGGAGAAGCCGATCGTGCTGCTGACCACGCCCGGACTGTTTCAGGAGCGGTGGAAGCCGAGAGCCCTCAACGGCCGCCTGCTGGCGGCCGCCGTGCCCGGCGCGGATGCCGTGTCGGGCTGGGACCTCGCCCGCGGCGGGCCGAAGCCGAATCGATTTGCCGCCCAGGCGGGGAGCGTCTATTTTCTGAATCAACCTCTTGACCCGTGGCCCGAAACCTTCAGCGACGACCCGCGCGACGCGCAGCAAGGCTGGGGCTGTTACCTTAAAGGAGTGTGGACCGATGCGTAACATCCAGAACAACCGCCAGGCGACGGCGATCCTGTTCCTCCACGCACAGACGCCGCTGCACCCCGGCTCCGGCACAGCGCTGGGAGTGGTGGACCTCCCCGTTCAGCGGGAACGCCATACCCAGTGGCCGCTGATTCCCGGCTCGTCGCTGAAAGGCGTCCTCCGCGATGCCTGCCGCCGCAACTCGGGCGACGACGACCGGCTGTTTTCAGCCTTCGGGCCGGACGCGCGGGAAGCCGACAAACACGCCGGCGCGATCAGCCTGACGGATGCGCGAATCCTGGCGTTTCCCGTCAGGTCGTTGCGCGGAGTGTTCGCCTGGGTGACCTGCCCGGCGGTGCTGGAGCGGCTGCATCGCGATGCAGCGCTTGCCGGATTCGGCAATCCCCTGCCGGCAGGCCTTCCTGCTCCTGAAGGCGATTGTTGTGCCTGTGCGCAGGGCAGCCCGTTGCTGGTGGAAAATGATCGGCTCGTCCTGGAGGAATTTGAGCTGCGCCGCACGGAAGACTGCGGCCCGCTTGCTGACTGGATCGCTCAGCATGGACTGGCGGATGATTTCACCCGCACGCGTTTCCAGTCCCATCTGGTGATCGTTGGCGACGACCATTTTACACATTTCGTTCGCCACGCCACGGAGGTGGTCGCGCGAATCGGCCTGGATTCCGAAAAGAAGACGGTCAAGAGGGGCGCCCTGTTCTATCAGGAGTTTCTGCCGGCAGAAACACTGTTCTACGCCTTGGTGTTCGCCAATCCGAGCCGGCGCGAGGGACACGTCAACGACGCGGCCGGGATCATGGAATACGCCGTCGGCGGTATTCCCAACGTCCTGCAAATCGGTGGCGACGAGACGACCGGCAAGGGGTTCTGTGCCGTCCGGTTCAATCTCTCACAAGAAGGAACGATTGCATGAAGACAGAACAATCCGCCGTTCAGACGCTGGATCAACGTCGTGCAGCCCATGCCTGGGAGGCAATCCAGCGAGTCAAAGTCAACCCGGAGAAACCGGATCGAGAGGAATACGCCGGCGAGGCAAAGAAGCTGCCGATCCGGATCATGACCTCGGGGCTTGGACAGGCGCTGGCATTCCTGCTTGCCAAGGCCAGGGACAAGAAGAAGACGCTCGGCCAATTGCACGAGGACCTGACCGACTGGGCTCTCCGGCAGCGAGGCTTGAAAGGTGTTGCGAACGACTCGTTGATCCGCAGTGTGATTGAAGGCGATTCGATCTTTCTCCGCCAGGTGACGGATGAAGTCTTGGCCTATCTCCAGTGGCTGAACCGATTTGCCGAGGCGGAGGGCCTCAAGAGCGATCAGGCGGAATAGCCGCGACGCACTTCACGTCCAAAACGGCCCAGCCACCCCGAAACCGTGAAACCAGGCAGCGCCTGCAAAGGAGTCTCAACCCATGACCAATTCGTTGATGGAGCCTCTTCCCGGGAGCACGCGCCGGCTGCTCAGTCGCAACACGCATCCCGGTTTGATGCTCGACAAGTATGCCCAATCCTGGGATCCCACCGAGCAGCTCAACAAACTGTCGGAGAAGGTGCAGGGGCCGACGATCGAGAGCGTCGTCAACCTGACACGGGCAGCATCGCAAGACTTCTACCGGAGCATTCTTGGACGTCGCAACAACGTGCTGGCCGAGTTGGGCGTTCTCACGTTTGAGGCGACGAATACGGGGCCCTTGACACTCCACCTGGCCCGGGCCTCTGCCCTGGAAAACGCGGGGATTTGCCTGCACAGGCTGTATGGATTCACCTATTTGCCCGGGACTTCCCTCAAGGGGCTGGCGCGGGCCTATGCGGAGACCGTGTGGTTTCCTGGACAATTCGAGACCAGCGAATCGGGGGCCCCTGGCGACAACCTGGAATTGCAGCGCGCCGCCGCAGCCTGGCAGAAAATCGAATCCGTCTTCGGCCACTCTCCCGGTAGCGATCATGGCAAGGGCTGGAAGCCGAAGGCGATCCCTAAACACTCGGCGGCCGATTCCGCCTCCGCCGGCGGGGTGGTCTTTCATGATGCGTGGCCGTTGTCGTGGCCGCCGCTGATCAAAGACATCCTCAATTGCCACCACCCAGAGTATTACCGGGCGGCACAACCGCCGGGAGACTGGGAGGATCCGATCCCCGTCTATTTTCTCGCCGTACCCGCTGGCCAGAGGTTCCAGTTCGCCATCGGCCGCCGCGGCCAACGTGATGAAGAACTGACTGCCCTGGCAACAGAGTGGTTGGTTGGAGCCTTGACCTCGCTTGGTGTGGGGGCCAAGACCAACAGCGGTTATGGCAGCTTCCAGGTGATTTCGCCACCAGAACCCTTGAAGCATCTGCCCGCTGCCGCCCAGGCAACCTGGGAGACGGCCCTGGCGAACCGGCGTGTCGCGGAATTGAAGGCGACACTCACCCTGGTCACCCCCGCATTCCTCGCCGGCGCCAGTCAACAGGCGGAGGACTGCGACCTCCGACCGGCAACGCTTCGCGGCCTGTTGCGCTGGTGGTGGCGAACGATGCACGCGG
>JAAYCB010000019.1 GCA_012744395.1 Pirellulaceae bacterium | reverse complement strand
ATTGCAAATCCGCCATCCCCGGTTCGAATCCGGGCGGCGCCTCTCTATCTTGACATCCTGACCCATCTCGCCAGACGGGACCATAGTCTCGTCAACTTCTTACGTGGCAATGATTTGCGGCATTGTGACTCCGTCTCTGCCCTGTCCACCGCGATCCCCGCTCCACACGCCAATATCTCGCCGCGTTTTGCACAGCTTCGTCACTTGGTTTATTGGCGATTTGCGTCGAAACACGTCCTTGCGGTTGGCAACCCGGAGCACGAGCACGATCAACCGGTCGTCGTGGATCTCATAGACAAGGCGGTAATCGCCGATCCTGACTCGCCAGAGGTTCTCGTCTCCCGTCCGCTTCACCACGCCGGCGGGTCGCGCGGGTTGACGGCTAACGTGGCCACCTCGCCTGCAATCCGCCGCCCGACGTCCGCCGGCAGTTTCCGCAACTGCCGGTCCGCCGACGGCTTGAAGAACACCGGGTACTCGGGCATGAATCACTCCATTGAAGGATGCGATGGGCCAGCTCATGCGCTAAACTGAACCGATACCGATTCGGCCGGTTGAAGTAGACGTGTTCATCCACCCGTATCTCTCGCAGATCCTTCGTCAGGAAAGCCACCGTGTCGAAGCCGGCTTCAAGTCCGGGCATCGGTACAATGTCCATCCCGAAGGCGCTTTCCACGATAAACTCGATCGGTACGGGGATCGTGCCGGCCGGGTTGTGGTCTTGCAGGAGCTCGCCAGCTCGCCGCCGCAGTTCGTCTTTCGGGATGTACGGCGCCTTGAATGCCACTCGATTAGCTCCCGCGAATCAGGTCAACCAGTTCATCCAGGTTCTCCGCGGAAACCTGCTTCGCCCGTAACGTGCGGAATAGGACGGGCAGCTTGTCGACGACCTCCGAATCCGACATAAGGTCCGCGGGAATCTCGCCCCGCTCGGCCGCCGCCGCGTCGAACAGCTCCAGCCATTCATCGCTGCCGCGTTTCAGGCGCAGGGCCTTCGCGTATCGTTCCAGCAAGTCACGCCGTTGCGGAGGCGGAGACAAGCCCCGTTCGATCCGGCTGAAATTGCCGGGGTCGAAACCATGCTTCAGGCAGAACTCCCGAAGCGTTAGGCCGGCTTCCAGCCGATGCCGCTTGACCAGTTCGCCGAATCGATTCATTGCACCCTCCCGGACCACAGGTCCACCAATCGAGGTCGCTTCCACCGGCTGATTCGCCGCGCTGTCTTCATTATACAACACCTCGATGATCGGTCAACCGCAGCCACCGGCCGCATTACGCCAGGAATCGCCCGAACCGCTTACCCAGCTTCGCGGGGAAGGGGATTGGAATTATGCCCCTTTCCGCGCTGCGGGGAAGGGAAAGCGTCGTCGGAAGAACCTATCCGCTGCCCGGCGGACGATGGCCCCGACAACTTGATTTGACCACGCGCGGCCGGACCGGGACGGAACGCCAGCAGCATCTAACCCACGGGCGATGGCCCGAAAGCCACCCGACGGCCGACGTGGCCCACAGCGTCGATCCTGGAGCGTCTCGGTCACCCCTCCGCACCGTTTTACCGGCCGCCCGGACCATCGCCAGGATGCCGGCCTTGATTGCTTCGGGCAGGGCTGGCCAAGCGTCGATGCCGGCCTGCAGCGTCGAAGTGCGCTGTTCCGGCTCCAATCGGCTTTTTCCCAGCGAAGAGGCTCCGCTATTCCGTTATTCCGTCCACGAATACCTTCGCCAGCGTAAAACGCGCTCCGGCACGTTGAATGACGCGGCACTCGAAGCCAGAATAACGAGCGCGTAGCCCCCTCGGCGCCGGCGAAGGCACGGTGCGGCTGGCTTTCTCGGCGGCACGGGACGCGCCCGCTCGATGTTCCGCATCCGCTGGCGGAAACGGCGCCCGCTCCAGGGCAAGCGCGGGCACAGCAGGTCTCGCGGGCGCGGCGTTGAGGGGTGCAGGTCTCGGCGCGGAGGTAATTGCAACGCAACGTGAGGGAGACAATCGCGTGTTCAAAGACAACAACCAGATGTATCGGACTGGAATCATTGTTGGATTGGCGATAGTCATCGCGCTATCGTGGGGGGACCGTGCCGCACGAGCCGACAATGCTGACCGCATCCAGCCCTGGTCGGAGAATCCGCGCTATTGGCAGTACAACGGCCAACCGGTGATGTTGCTCGGCGGCAGCAAGACGGACCACTTCTTCCTGCTGGACGACCTCAAGGGGCACATCGACGAAATCCACGCGGTGGGGGCCAACTATGTCCGCAACACAATGAGCCAGCGCGAGGGCGTCGAGTTGAAACCGCACAAGCTGCGACCGGACGGCCGGTTCAACTTGGACCAGTGGAACGAGGATTACTGGCAGCGGTTCGAGAACATGCTGAAGTGGACGCACCAGCGGGACATCTTCGTGCAGATCGAGGTCTGGGACCGTTTCGACTTCTCCCAGACGTATTGGCAAATCAGTCCATGGAATCCCGGCAAGAACGTCAACTACACCTATGAGCAGACGGGTCTTTCCGCCGAGTATCCGGCTCATCCCGGCCAGGACCGCCAGCCGTTCTTCCATTCGATTCCGGGCATGCCGCGCTACAACAAGAAGCTCGACCTTGTCCGAAGCCACCAGGAGAAATTCGTCGCCAAGATGCTCTCCTACAGCCTCCAGTACGGGCATGTCCTGTACTGCATGGACAACGAAACCTCCTCTCCCGCGGCATGGGGGAAGTATTGGATCGATTTCATCAAGGCCAGGGCGGCCGAAAAGGGATTGCTCGTCTGCACGACCGACATGTTCGACGATGCCTATCTGGGCGCGAAGGCCGTGCACGCGCCGATCGTCTTCGACGACCCGGAACACTACATGTTTGCCGACATCTCGCAGGTGAACAGCCGCAACTTCGACCAGACGCACTGGGACCAACTCCAGTGGATGCTGAAACAGGTGAATCGGCGCCGTCGGCCCAGCAATCACACGAAGGTTTACGGCAGCGGCTACAAGTCGTTCGGAACGGGTGGCCCGGAGGACGGCGTCGAGCGATTCTGGCGCAACATTATCGGCGGGTCCGCAAGCTGCCGCTTCCACCGACCCGATTCCGGCAACGGGCTGAACGATCTGGCCAAGGCGAGCATCAAGGCGGCGCGTCTCCTCGAAAGCCAAATCAAGTTCTGGGAAGTCACCCCGCACATGGAACTGCTTTCAGACCGGGCATCGAACGAGGCCTACCTGGCGGCCAAACTGGGCCAGCGCTATGCACTCTACTTCACCAACGGCGGATCCGTCGGACTCGATCTGTCGAACAGTCCGGGCGCCTACACCGTCACGTGGATCAGCGTGGCGATGGGCATCGTCGTCGAGAACTCGCAAGCGTTGCCCTCTGGCACGAAGGACAAGACGGTCGGGGGGGGCGGTGTCGTAACACTGGCGGCCCCGTACAAAGGCGGGTGGGTCGCCGCAATCGTCAAGAAGTGAATGCAAAACCGCCTGCCGCCGCGGCTCAACCCTTCCGCGGCGCATTGAGCTGATCGATCAGGTAATCGAACACCTGGGGATGCTTCACTCCGGGCGCGCCGGGATAGACCAGTTCGCACGGGACACCGACCTGGCGGAGTCTTTCCTCCAGTTTCACGCCGAAATTCGAGGTGTGCGTCGGGTCTTTCTGATCCTGCCCGAGCGCGGGCGGCGCCGAATAGAACAGGTAGACCGGCGGGTCATCGGCACTTGCCAGCTCGTAGGGCGAGTACTGCCGAATCCACGGCAGAACCTCCTCGCGGGCCGCGAGGAACTCGGCGAACCGCGTGTCGCGCGTCTTGTTGTCGTGCGGGTCGGGCATGAAGCCGAAGGCGTGGCCGCCGTAGCGGCTGTTGAGCGTCCACTCCTTCATCTGTTTCGGGTCGAGCGTCGTCTGCGCCCCGGACACGGCGGCGCACCACAGCCGCGTCGATTCCCGCGCCACCGGATCGGCGCTCGCGGGCTCGGCCAGATCGTCGTGAAACGCCAGCCAGAGGCTCGAGCAGGCGCCCGCGGAACCGCCGGAAGCGCCGATCCGCGCCTTGTCGATGTTCCACTCGACGGCCTTGCTGCGGACCAGTTGCAGCGCGCGGGCGGCGTCGCGGAGCGGCCACTTGACGGGCGGTTTGACACCGGCGATCTGCGCCTGCGTGCTGTAGCGATAGTTGATCGCGACCACCGAGATGCCGGCCGCGAGATATTTGTCGAGGTGGGGGACGCGGGCCTTGTCGCCGGCCACCCAACCGCCGCCGTGGATGTAGAACAGAAGCGGCGTGGGCCGCGCCGAACGCGCTTTATAGAAGTCGAGCACCTGCCGCTCATGCTCGCCGTAGGCGACGTTCGCAAGGGTCGGCGCCGTCGTTTCCACGGTGCCGGCCTGGGCCTGGGCCTGGGCGCCGGGTTGTGCCGGCGCGGCCGCCGCGTGCACAACCGGCGGGGCCAACAGCAAGGCGGCCAGCGCCGCCAAGGCGGGTCGTGTGGGTCGATTCATCGGCTGCGTCCTTTCGCGGATCGTGTTGGAACACGGGATTTCTCGGGCCGGCCGGCGACGCCGCGGACCGGCGCCATTCTAGCCGCGCCGGGCGCGGTGTCCTACTGCCGCCGCAAGCCGAAATCTTGCGGCCGGTGGGAGACGTCAAATCGCCGACCGGATCCAGACATGCCTGGCCGTCAGATTTCCCACCCCTTGCGGCAGGTCTCCTTGATGATGGGGTCGGCGGCGGCCAGCCCGCGGGCCTGCATCGCGGCGGCGTCCCAGTGAATCTTCTTGCCGGTGCGGAGCGAGAGGATGCCGAGCAGGACGATTTCCGTCAGCCGGGCGGCGTACTCGAAGTTCGAGCTGGCGGGCGGCCCGCCCTTGATTGCGTCGAGCCAGTCGCGGTGATGGCCCTTGGAGCGCGGGATCGTTTCGGCCGGCCTGGCGTAGTCGGGGGTCTTTTCATAGGGCAATAGCCGCGGAGGGCCGCCGGCGCCGTCGCAGAGCATCTTGCCCCGCTCGCCGATGAACAGCGTGCCGCGGCTGGGAAGCGCGCTGCCGGCGGGTATCTCTTCCGGGCAGGGCGGCCTCAAGCCGCCGTCGTACCAGGTGAGGCGAACGGCGGGCTTTTCCCCCCGGGCATCGAATTCGTAGTAGCAGATTTCGCCATGCGGGGCGATTTCGGCGTCCATGTTGCCCGCCGGCCGCGATTCCACGGTCCGCGGCGCCGCCAGGTCGAGCGCCCAGCAGGCGGCGTCCATGTCGTGGCAACCGAAGTCGCCCAGCCCGCCGCCGCCGAACGCCCAGAAATCCCGCCAGGTGACCGGCGTGTAGGCCGGATGGTAAGGCCGGACCTCGCGCGGGCCCAGCCAGAGGTCCCAGTTCACGCCGTCGGGCACCGGCGGAGTCTCCGTGGGCGCTCCGGTGAGCTGCTTGTTCCAGCGGTTCGCCCCGACCCAGGCGTGCGCCTCGCGGACCGGTCCGATTGCGCCGTCCCAGATCCACTCGCAGGTCTGCCGGATGCCGGCGTTGGAATGCCCACTGTTGCCCATCTGGGTGGCGGCGCCCGTCTCCTCGGCGACCTGGGCGACCTTGCGGGCCTCCCAGATGTTGTGGGTCAAGGGTTTTTCGCAATAGACGTGCTTGCCCGCCCGCATCGAGAGGATCGAGACATAGGCGTGGAGATGATCGGGCGTCGCGCAGAGCACCGCGTCGATCGACTTCTCCTTTTCGAGCATCACGCGGAAGTCCTCGTAGGCGGTGCAGCGAAAGCCGGGCGAGCCGGCCGCGTAGTGTTTCTCGATCTCCTGGCAGACCGGCGCGCGCCCGGCCATGCCGCGATAGTAGAAGGCGTTCATATCCTCGCGGGCGATCGGGTCGGCCAGGGCGATCACCCGGGCATCGGCCAGGCGGAACAGGTTGCGGACATTCGTCCGCCCCTGCCCGCCGGCGCCGACCAGGGCGACGTTCACCTTCTCGCTGGGAGGCACGTGGTTTGCCCCGCCCAGAACATAGCGCGGCACAATCGTCGCAGCGGCCGCGGCGGCCAGGAAATTTCGCCGGTTGGTTTTCATGAGTGGTCCTTTGTCGAAAGTCAAATGTCGAATCAATGCCGAAGCCAGTTTTGCCCTCCCACCGCGTTCCCCAGCTGGAGCTTGGGAACCAGACCATACTGTAACCTGTGGTCTCTAGCCTGCAACCTCGACACTCTTTCGACATTCGGCATTCCGTTTGCCCCTCGCCACCGTCAGACGCTATCCGCCAGCTTCCAGGGCGCGCGGAGCGGGCGGGTGAGCAGCTGGTTGGCCTCGTCGTCGCCGGGGAACTGCTCCCGCTGGGGGTCCCATTTCACGTTCCGCCCCAGGCGGATGGCCACGTTGCCCAGGTGGCAGAGGCTGGCCGAGCGGTGGCCGACCTCGACCGGCGCGGCCGGCTCCTGGCGGCTCTTGACGCAGTTGAGGAAGTTGCGGACATGCGCCGAGGTGGCGTCGACGCTGTACTTGCCGGAGGGAAACTCGGCGCGGATCAGGCTCGCCGGTTCGCTCCGGGCCTGCCAGGGATAGGCCGTGGTTTCGACCATGCCCTCGGTCCCCTCGAACCGCACGCCCACCGGCTTCTTGTCGGTCCGGCAAACCAGCTCCACGCCGTTTGCATAGCGGCAGAGGAACTCGGTCTCCAGGGCCGTGTTGAACAGGCTGCCCTCCGGGAGCCAGACAGCGCGGCGATACTCGATTTCGACCGGGCCGCTGTCGTCCATGTCCAGGCCCCATTGGGCCAGGTCGTTCGAGTGGGCGCCGTAGTTGGTCACCTGGCCGCCGGAGTAGTCGTAGTTGAAGCGGAATCGATAGAGGCAGCGGTCCTTGTGGTAGGGGACAAGAGGAGCGGGACCCAGCCACATGTCGTAGTCGAACCCCTCGGGCACCGGCATCGGCTGCCAGCCCGGGCCGGGGCCGACCTTGTTGTTGAAGCCCACGTTGGTCGTCACGCGTTTGACTTGGCCGATCTTGCCGTCGCGGACGAGCTTGCAGACGTGCTGGTTGAGCCGGCTGCTCCGCTCCATGCTGCCGGTCTGCAGGATGCGCTGGTGCTTGCGGACGGCTTCGACCATCGCCCGACCCTGGGCGATCGTCAGCGAAAGCGGCTTCTCGCAATAGATGTCCTTGCCGGCCTCGGCGGCGCGGATCGTCATGATCGCGTGCCACTGGTCGGGCACGGCCACGGTGACGGCGTCGACGTCGCCGCGGGCGAGCACTTCGCGGAAGTCGATATGCGTCCGGCAGGCCCTGTAAGTTGACTTGCCCGCCTTCTTGCCGTAATACGCGTCGACCGTCTTCCGGGCCGGCTCGCGTCCGAGGTATTGGCTCTCGTCGCGATAGCCGTAGCTCGCCGTGTTGACGTCGCAGACGGCGACGATCTCGACATCGTCGTTTTCCATGAATCGGCGGAGGATGCCGCTCCCCTGGTTGCCGGTCCCGATGCAGGCGACGTGAATCCGGTTGCTCGGCGCGGCGGCGCCAAACACGGATGAGGGAACGATCGACGGGGCCCCAAGGCCCGCCGCGGCGGCCTTCAGAAACCCGCGGCGGCAGAAGCCGCGGCGGCCGGTCGGGATCTGGTGGGTCATGGCAATTCGCTCCTTGGATTGTGCAAGAAACCGCGGGTGGACAAACGGCCCGACCAGCTCTCGCCCGGACGCTCCGGGAGGGAAAGGGCCTCTCTCGGAGAGACGCGGCCCGCCTGCCCGGGGCTCGATTGGAGCCACAGCGCGCCCGCCCCTGCCAGGATAACGTTGGCGGTCCCCAACCGGTAGTGGCCGTCCATGCCGGATCAGGTTCCCGCCAACTGCCCCACTGTTTCGCCTGCGGCGCGCGGTTGGTATATACTGGGCCTCACTTCGCCGAGCAGGAAACAGGGACCGCGGCTTGGAGAGAGTGGCTCATGGAACAACAATGCTTGATGATGGCGTGGCACGGCTCGCGGCGGCGGCCGCCGGTGGCGGCCGCTCGGATCGTCCTGGCCTGCCTGGCCGCACTGCTGGCGGGCGGACTGGCGGCCGGCGAAGTTCTCGGAACGGACCGCCTGACGCGAGTCTTTCTGGTCGACGGCGCGTCGCTCGCGACGACTCGGCAGCGCGTTGCCGCGGGCGATCCCGCGCTGGCCGATGCGTTGGCCAGACTCCGCCACGAGGCGCAGAGCGCGCTTCAGGCCGGGCCGTTTTCGGTGGTGGACAAGAAGTCCGCTCCGCCAAGCGGCGACAGGCACGACTACATGAGCCTCGGCCCCTACTGGTGGCCCGATCCCGGCAAGCCTGGCGGTCTGCCCTATATCCGCCGCGACGGCCAGGTCAATCCCGAGGGGGAGGCGTTCGACCGGAAGCCGCTCAACAAGATGACCTCGGCGGTTGAAACGCTGGCCTTGGCCTATTACCTGACGGGCCACGGGCCGTATGCCGAGCATGCCGCTCGGCTGCTCCGCGCGTGGTTTCTCGACGAAGCGACGCGGATGAATCCGCACCTGAAGTACGGGCAGGCGATTCCCGGTCGAACCGAAGGGAGAGGGATCGGCATCATCGACACGGCGCAACTGACGCGCCTGGTTGACGCCGTGGGCATGCTCGCCGGCGCGCCGTGCTGGACGGCGGCCGATCAGCGGGGGCTCGAGGCGTGGTTCCGCCAGTATCTTGCCTGGCTGCGGGAGAGCAGGCACGGCCGGGACGAATCCCGCGCGGGGAACAATCACGGGACATGGTACGACGTGCAGGTGGCGACGTTTGCCCTGTTTGCCGGCGAGGAGGAGACCGCCCGCGACGTGCTCCAGAAGGCGGCGGCGCGGCGGATCGCCGCGCAGATCGAGCCCGACGGCCGCCAGCCGCAGGAGCTGGCCCGCACCCGCTCGTTCGACTACAGCACGATGAACCTCCGCGGGATGTTCGAACTGGCCACGCTCGGCCAGCGGCTGGGGATCGACCTGTGGCATTTCGAAAGCACCGACGGGCGGAGCATCCGCCGGGCCCTGGACTGGCTGATTCCTTTTGCGCTGGGCGAGAAGCGTTGGCCCCACGAGCAGCTCGGCGGTTTGCGGCCGGCTCGGCTTGCGTCCCTGTTGCGCCGCGCGGCGGCCGTCTATCAAGAACCGCGCTACGAGCGCGCGGTCCGCCGGCTCGCCGGCGCGGACGCAAGCGACCGGATGCACCTGCTCTTGCCCGAACCGAGGCGGTCGAACCAGCAAAGCGCCGCGGTGCGGCCAAATGGTCTGTTCGGCGCGTGGCGAGCAGGCGGCGCGCTAGACCATCGCCCGTGAGCAGCAAATTCCTGGAGGAACGCAAGATGATCCGACGCGAACCGCACACCGCAAGAGGGTCCCTGACGCTGGCCGTGTGCCTGCTATCGTTCGTTTGGGTGGCCGCGCCGGTTTGGGCCGAGTCGCCGGTGGTCTGGAAAGCCGGCGCCGCCCGCGTAGAGATCACTCCCAAGCGGAGCCCCTTGATTCTCGCAGCGAAAGTCGCTATGCTGCTTTTTTACCCCTTGGTTTGCCCCCGCGTGATCCGCAATGGAACTGAGTTTGCGCGCCTCGGCGAGGCTTCTGAACGTATCGGAAAAGACAATTCATCGTTGGGTTCGGCAAGGGATTCTGCCGGCGTACCGGGCAAACGACCAGTATCGCTTTCATCGGGCGGAGCTCCTGGAATGGGCCACGTCGCGCGGCGTTAACGTCTCCGCCGACATCTGCACCGAGCCCGAAGACGAGCCGATCCCCGGCGGGCTTGCCGCGGCGATTCGCGCTGGCGGCATATACCACCAGGTTGAAGGCGGCGACAAGGCGGACGTCCTCCGCCGTGCCGTGGGGTTGATGCCCTTGCCGGAGGAAGT
>JAAYCB010000230.1 GCA_012744395.1 Pirellulaceae bacterium | reverse complement strand
GAGGCGCGAGCCCCCCCGTGGCGGCTTCGCGCCGCCGACAGCCGGCGGAGCGTGACCGCGGCGCCGCCGTCCATTAAACTCGATATGCCGCGTGGATTCCAGGCGCGAGGTTTCAACACCTTTTGTCAACGGGAGAACAGCCATGGGCAGAAGCCTGCTTTTGGCGCTGCTGCTGGCGGCGGCGGTTTCGGCCGAGGAGATTGCCGTCCGGCCCGACCTGCCGAATACGGTGGCGTTTCCGGCGACGAAAGCCCGCTTCGTCCGCTTCGTCATCCACCGCACCACTGGCAGTCAACCTTGCATCGATGAACTGGAAGTCTACGCGCCCGGCGGCGAGCAGAACCTGGCACTGGCCAGCGCCGGCGCCAAGGCGACGGCGTCGTCCTGCCTCCCCGGCTATCCGATCCACCAGATCGCACACCTGAACGACGGGCGCTACGGCAACAGCCAGAGCTGGATCGCCGCGACGAGCACCGGCGAGTGGGCCCAGATCGAACTGGCCGGCGAGACGGCCGTCGACCGCGTTGTGTTCTCCCGCGATCGCCAGGGCCAGTACCGCGACCGGCTGGCGGTCCATTTCGAGGTACGGCTGTCGCTCGACGGCGCTGCGTGGCAGTCGGTGTCGACCGTCAAGGCCGTTGCCGCGGGCGTGGCCGCTGCCGCGCGGCCGCCGTCCCCGCAGTCGGCCGGTCCGCTCGACACGTCCGACGCCGCCCTGGCCCGAGCCCTCGAGCAGGGTGATTTGACCCGCTACGCTTTTCTTTGCGAGGCGCGAACCTGCTGGCGGGTGGATCCCACGGATCCGGCAAAACGCGTTCTGGGACAACTGGCCCAGATGATCGATCGCTTCCAGTCGAGGGGAATCGAGGTCGATCGGGAGCGGTCGGAATTGGCCGCGCTTGTCCACCGGCGGGAGCAGATCGGGGCGGATCCGGACGCCGCCAGCGCGTTGTTCTTCGACGCCCGCAACGCCAAGCGCGATCTGTTCTTTCGCGACCCGGACCTGAACCCGCTGGAGAGAATCCTCTTCGTGCACCGGCATCCGTACAACCCTTCGCACAACTACAGCGTGATCCTCGATGCGCAAGGTCCGGCGGGCGGCGCCGTCTGCCTGCTCGAGATCCCGGTTGTCGGCGGTCGGCTCAAGCCGGCCCGTGCCAGGCTCAAGCGGCTGTTCGCAGCCGGCCAGGGGGTGGCGCGGGACCCGGTGGCCAGCTTCGACGCCCGAAAAATCTACTTCGCCTACCAGAAGACCAAGGGGGATTACTTTCACTTGATGGTTATGGATGCCTGCGGCAGCGGCGCGAGCCGGTTGACCGGCGGCCCGTTCCACGACACCTTCCCCTGCCCGCTGCCCGACGGAGGGCTGGCTTTCATGTCGACGCGGTGCCGCGCTCGGTTCCTCTGCTGGCGCCCGCAGGCCTTCGTCCTGTTTCGCATGGACGCCGGCGGCGGCGCCATCCACCCGCTCTCCCGCGCCAACCTCAGCGAATGGACTCCATCGCTGATGCGCGACGGCCGGATTCTCTGGATGCGATCGGAGTATCTCGACAAGGGGGCCGACTTCGGCCACACCCTCTGGGCAATCCGCCCGGACGGGGCGCACCCGGAACTGATCTTCGGCAACAACACGCTCAACTGTTATGCCAACGGCTGCCAGGTGCCGGGGACCGGCGAGATTTGTTGCACCCTGGTTTCCCACGGCGGCGACTTGAATGGCCCGGTGGCGCTGCTGGATCCGAGCAAGGGCCGGTTCAACCCCGCCGCCATCCACAGCATCACGCCCGACGTGGCTGCGCACACGCACATGAGTTGGGCGAAGCGCGAGTGTTTTCGCGATCCGGTTCCGGTCAGCCGCGATGCCTTTCTATGCAGCCACGCGCCCGACGACCATTTCGGGTTGTACGTCATCGATCGCCACGGCAACCGCGAGCTGCTCCACCTGGACCCCGCGATCGGCGCCATGAGCCCGACCCTGTTCCGGCCGGTCGCCCCGCCCCCGATCCTGGCGCCGCCGGTCCTGGACCGGCAATCGCGGACAGGCCGCTTCGTCGTGGCCGACGTGTATCAGGGCCTCGAGCCGGAGGTCCGGCGCGGGGCCGTGAAGTATCTGCGCGTCTGCGAAGAAGTCCGGGCGGACCTGATCCAACTCGCCGGCGGCGACTACCAGAACGACCACGAGCCGTTTCTCGACTGGTATGCAACGCCGATCCACAAGGTGAGCGGCCCGGGCGGCTGGCCGAGCTACGTGGCCAAGGCCACGCACGGCACCGTCCCGGTGGCGGACGACGGTTCGGCAAGCTTCCACGCACCGGCCGGCAAGGTGCTTTACTTCCAGGCGCTCGACGAGGATTTCAACGAATTGCAGCGGATGCGGAGCGTCGTTCAGTTGCAGCCGGGCGAGACGCGAAGCTGCATCGGCTGCCATGAGAACCGCATGTCGGCCCCACCGGTCCGCCAGGGCGAGGCGCTGCGGCGCGAGTCCGCCCTGTTGCAGCCTCCGCCTTGGGGCGCCGGTCCCTTCTCCTATTCCGCCGTCGTCCAACCGGTCTGGGAGGCCCGCTGCACGGGCTGCCACGGCGAGCGCGACGAGCGCGGCTTCGACTTGACCGGCGGGCTGGACGGCGACGGGGTGCCGGCATCGTACCGAACGCTGATCGCCGGCGGCTGGGTCCACTACTTCGACTACCAATGGGGGCAGGAGCACCAGAAGGCCCGCCCCCTCAGCTTCGGCTCGCTCCGCAGCAAGCTCTGGCAGGTGCTCGATTCCGGCCATTACGACGTCGAATTGACCGAGGAGGAGATGCGCCGCGTCAAGTGCTGGATCGATTTGAACTGCCCGCTGTGGCCCGACTACATTTTCCGCCCGAAGCGGCTTGCGGGCATCGCCCGAGCCGATTGACCGCACCCGCCAAACGAAGCAGGGCACCGCCGCGAGCCCCGCATGACCGCGATCCTGGGGGGTTCCGCCTTCGCTTGTTTCATGGCGACGAACACCGACGTCCTCGTGCTGGAAAACCACGTGTTACTCAGGGGCGAGCTGCCGGCGGCGACGGGCCACCGCGTGGACGAGGACTTGGCGCGGTGCGCGTCGGACTGAGACAAAAAGCGGAGCGATGGCCAGCAGCCATCGCTCCGCCGGTGAGCCGACGCCGCCGCGCGTGGCGCGGCGGCCGGTTGCGTTTCTGGGGTTGCTCGGGGCCTCCGGCCCGGCAATCCGTTGCGAGCAACCCGTGTCGTATTCTGCCGCGGACGAGGCCCGGAGACCGTGCCCGCGCGGCTATTACGCTCTCATGAATTTCTCTCGGAATCACGCAAGCTCATTTAGGAGCATCCCATGCTTGCGCCGCAGTTGTGGCAGAGGTAGCAGTTTCCGGTTCTGACGGTGATCGCCCCGCAATTGTCGCAGCTGGGAGCGTCTTCCTGGAACAGGGCGAACTGTTCGCTTGGGGTCCGCGCCGGCCCGGCCGCGGTGCGGGTCGCCAAACGGTTGAGCAGGGTGGTTGCCGCTTCCGCGGCCGAAGGGGCGACCAGGGCGGCCGCCCTGGCGTGCCCGTTGCCGGAACCGCCCTCCGTCTTGCCGTTGGATCCGTTGGCGGAGAGCGGCTGTCCACCGTTGGGGCCAACTCCCTGGCGAGGCTTGGGCCCGCCAGCCGTCGTGGCGGCGGGCATCGACTCCGTTTCCGGTTCCGCTTCTCCCGGTTCACTCCTCGGCGAATCTCCGTACGGCAGCCCCTTGTTCGCTTCGCGGAAGCCGGGAATGAAGGTCACTCCCAGCCAGCGGAAGATGTAGTCGACGATGCTCTTGGCGATGCGGATGTCCGGGTTCTTCGTCGGCCCCATCGGTTCGAACCGGGTGTGCGAAAACTTCTGCACGTAGACCTCCAGGGGCACGCCGTACTGGAGGCTCATCGAGACGGCCGTGCCGAAGCAGTCCATCAGCCCGCCGATCGTGCTCCCCTCCTTGGCCATCGTGATGAACATCTCGCCGGGCCGCCCGTCGGGATACAACCCGACGGTGATATAGCCCTCGTGGCCGGCAACGCTGAACTTGTGCGTGATCGAGGTGCGCGTGTCGGGCAGCCGCTCCCGCCGCGGGGCGGCAACCAGCGGCTTGTTCTCCGCCTGGTCCGCCTTGTCCGACCCGCTCCTGGTGCTCAGCGGCTGCACGCCCTTGGAGCCGTCGCGGTAGACGGCCAGGGCCTTCAGCCCCAGCCGCCACCCCTCCACGTACGCGCTGGCGATGTCCTCGACCGTGCTGTCCTTGGGCATGTTGACCGTCTTGGAGATCGCGCCGGAGATGAACGGCTGGGCGGCCGCCATCATCCGCACATGCGCCCGCCAGGGAATCGAACGCGTCCCCCCCGGCGGCAGAAACGCGCAGTCGAAGACCGGCAAGTGCTCCGGCCGCAGGCCGGAGGGGCCCTCGATCGTCCCCTTCTGCTCGACGTAATCGCAGATCGAAGCCACCTCGTCCGGCTCGTAGCCCAGCGATTCGAGCGCCAGCGGAACCGTGCGGTTGATGATCTTCAGCGTGCCGCCGCCGACAAGCTGCTTGTACTTGACCAGGGCGATGTCCGGCTCGATCCCCGTCGTGCAGCAATCCATCATGAAGCTGATCGTCCCGGTCGGCGCCAGCACGGTCACCTGCGCGTTGCGGAACCCGTAGCGCCGACCGCCGGCGAGCACCTCGTCCCAGACCTTCCGCGCGGCGGCCTTCATGTAGGCCGGGCAGGCCTGGATCTGTTCGACCTTCTCCCAGTGCATCTCCATCACGCGGAGCATCGCCTCGCGGTTGTCGTCGAACGCCTCGAACGACCCGACCGCCGCGGCCAGTTCGGCGCTCGTCCGGTTGGCCGTGCCGTGCATCAGCGCGGTGATCGCCCCGCAGACGCCGCGGGCCTGGTCGGAGTCGTAGGGCAGACCGTTGGACATCAGCAGGGCGCCGAGGTTCGAATAGCCCAGCCCCAGGGGGCGGAAACGGTGGCTGTTGGCCGCAATCCGCTGCGTCGGATAGCTGGCATGATCGACGAGAATCTCCTGGGCGATCAGCACCAGCCGGCAGGCGGCCTCGAAGCGTTCCACGTCGAACGTGCCGTCGGGGCGGCGGAACCGCATCAGGTTGATGCTCGCCAGGTTGCAGGCGGAGTCATCGACGAACATGTACTCGCTGCACGGGTTCGACCCGTTGATCCGGCCCGAATTGGGGCAGGTATGCCAACGATTGATCGTCGAGTCGTATTGCATGCCCGGATCGCCGCAGGCCCAGGCCGCCTTGGCCATCTTCTCCAGCAGGTCCTTGGCCGCGTAGGTCGGCCCTTCAACCGCCGGGTCCGTCACCCAGCGGGTCGTCCAGGGCTGGCCGGCCTCGGCCGCCGCCATGAACTCGTCGGAGACGCGGATCGAGAGATTCGCGTTCTGAAACAGCACCGAGCTGTATGCATCCTCGTAGTTGTACCCCTTGGCCAGGAGGATACGGGCCTTCTCCTCCTCCCGCTGCTTGCACTCGATGAATTCCAGGATGTCCGGATGCCAGACCTTGAGCGACTGCATTTTCGCCGCGCGGCGGGTCTTGCCGCCGCTCTTGACCACCGCGGCGATCTGGTCGTAAACCCGCATGAAGGAGAGCGGCCCGGATGGCCTGCCCCCGCCGGAGAGCTTCTCCCGCTGCGAACGCAGCGTGGACAGGTCCGTCCCGGTGCCCGAACCGAACTTGAACAACATGGCCTCGCTGCGGGCGAGTTCCATGATGTCTTCCATGTTGTCCGCCACGCTTTGGATGAAGCAGGCCGACCCCTGCGGATATTCATAGGGGTTTTCCGGCTGGATCGCCTCGCCCGCCTTCTCGTCCCAGTGCCAATTGCACATGTCGCCCTTGATGCCGTACTGGTGGTAGAGGCCGACATTGAACCAGACCGGCGAATTGAACGCGGCGTATTGATGCAGGCACAGCCAGGTCAGCTCGCGATAGAACCGCTCGCCGTCCTCTTCCGAGGCGAAGTAGCCGTCGCGTTTGCCCCAGTCGGCGATCGTCCGCGTCACGCGGTGGATCAACTGGCGAACGCTCGTCTCGCGCTGCGGAGTGCCCACCTCGCCGAAGAAGTACTTGCTGACGACAACGTTGGCAGCCAACTGGCTCCACGCCGCGGGAATCTCGCAGTCCTTCTGCTCGAAGACGACCTCGCCGTTCTCCCCCTTGATCGCGGCCGAGCGGGTCTCCCATTCGACCGTGTCGAAGGGGCTCTCGACGTCTTCGGAGCAGAAGACGGCCGCCACAGGAAGACCCAGCGACGCGGCGGAAGCCGGATCGGCAGGGCTCGAGACGTCCGCCCGCGAGGCTCGCTCGTCCCGCTGGCCATTCCCAGCAGACCGGACTTGGTTTTCCAGTTTATCCATGACACGCTCCTTGCATCCTCATCTCAGGGCATCCTGTCCGGAAGTGCCGACACACTGAAGAGACCTCCGCGAAAACGACAAGCTCACCGGAAAGAAAAGGCAAAATCGACGCAGAATCGCCCGGAAGCCACTTTGTGCCCCCAAGGACGCTGCTAAACCCCTCCTGCACCAATATATTGTACCCAGCGCGGCCAGATACACAACATACAGGTGTATCGGTCCAAGTTTACCGAGTTCTTGCCCGCCGTCAATCGTTTCTTGCCACCAATTCGCAAATGTCCTTACAGACAGTACTTACGTGTTGGATCAGCCAGCGGCACGTGGACACCGCAAGGCACTCACCACGTCACAAGTCCATGCTAGCTCTAGCCTCACGGGATTCTCATCCTCATGCGCTTGACAAAACGGAATACACGCTAATTTCTCAAAAAATTGCCCCTCTCAAACTGCAAGCCGGGCGGACTGGGACGACCAGGCAATTGCCTTGGGTGACTGAGGAACCCTCTCCCCTCGACAGATGCATCGACGGTGAATTGGCCAAGAGACTCGCGCCCGTTCCAACCCCCCCGGCTGACGGCTGATCACTGACGGCTGATGGCTTTTTTCTCCCGCACCGCGGCTTGACTTCCTCTTCTCTATAATATACATTCGTACATATTCCGATCAAGACTTCGCCAGAATCGCCCGTGAAGGGCCACGGCGGCGTTTCCATGCTCGCAAGCGAAACACTCAATCTGCGGCGGCTGATCGTCCAACAGGGCCTGACGGCCAGCCAGGTCGCGGCGAAGACCGGCCTCGATCGCCGGACCGTTCGGGCGGTTCTCAGCGGGTCTGCCAAGCCCCACCTGCGGACGATCCACCGTCTGGCGGAGGGGCTCGGAGTCTCCTCCGACGAGTTCTACGTGGAACCCTCGCAACTGGCCTATCGGCAGTTCGACCGCCAGACCAACCCCGTGGCCGAAGAGGTCATCCACGAGCACCCTGAACTGTTCGCAGACTGGACGATTGCCGACTTCGACGAATTGCACAGCCGCTTCGGCGCCGGGGGCGCCATGACGCGCGCAGGCGTGCTCGAGGCCGCCCAGGCCATGAACCGGCGGCGAACCGTCCACGAGAAGCTCGCCGTCTTGCTCGAAAGCAGCAGCGGGGAACTGGCTCGCACGATGATCGAACTGCTCTACGAGCAGACGATTGTCCGCGGCGATTGTCAGGAGCAGACATCCGCTGCGGCCGGAGTGCGTCGCGGATAGGCCGCGCACGGACGCGCCGCATCGTGCCGAGACTCCAGAGCCAGGCGGCGGACCGTGGGCCCTCCGGCTCGCCGGCCTCCAGCGCCCTGCGCCGCCCGGCGCGCCCGTGCGGATGCCTCGCGGCGCCTTGCCCGCGGACCCTTGACCGATCTGGCTGGAAGCCGTAAACCTAAAGGTCGGTCGGCGACCAGATGCGGGCGTGCCCGGATTGCGCCGGCCGATTGCCTCCCGCTGCCGAGCCCCGATTGCCAGAGAGGTCCGAGACATGCAGTCTCCCCCTGTAAAACGTGCCATTATCAGCGTCAGCGACAAGTTGGGCCTGGCCGGTTTCGCCCGCGGCCTGGTCGAGGCCGGCGTGGAGATCTTCAGCACCGGCGGCACGCGCCGGCACCTGGAAAGCGAGGGAATCGCGGTCACCGACGTCTCGGCCTACACCGGATTTCCGGAGATGATGGACGGGCGCTTGAAGACGCTGCATCCGATGATCCACGGTGGAATCCTCTGCCGCCGCGACAACGCCACCGACATGGCGGCCGTCGCCGAGTTCGGCATCAAGACCTTCGAACTGGTCGTGGTCAACCTCTACCCATTCGAGCAGACGGTCGCCCGCGAGAATGTCACGGAAGAGGAGGCGATCGAGAACATCGACATCGGCGGGCCGACGATGGTCCGGGCCGCCGCCAAGAATCACCTGTTCACGACAATCGCGACCAGCGCCGGCCAGTACTCCGAGATCCTCCAGGAGATCGCCGCCAACGGCTGCACGTCGCTCGAGCTCCGCAAGCGGCTCGCGGGCGAGGCCTTCGCCCACACGGCCCGCTACGACGCGGCGATCGCCGCGTACTTCGCCGGGCAGAGGGCCGAGGGACCATTCCCCGGGCGGCTCACCCTCGACTTGACGCGGAAGAGCGTCCTCCGCTACGGAGAGAATCCCCACCAGCAGGCGGCGCTCTACGCGGCGGCCAACGCCGCGGCCGCCAATCTGGTCTCGGCAATGCAGCTCAACGGCAAGGAGCTCTCCTACAACAACCTGCTTGACCTCGACAGCGCGCTGGCGATCGTCCGCGGCCTGCCCGAGCCGGCGGCCTCGGTGATCAAGCACAACAATCCCTGCGGCGTCGCGGTCGGCGCGACCCTCGCCGAAGCCCTGGAAAAGGGTCTACAGGGCGATCCGCTCAGCGCGTTCGGATCGGTCCTGGGGCTGAACCGGGTGGTCGACGCGGACGCCGCCGAACTGCTCGCCAGGCCGGGCCTGTTCATCGAAGCCATCGTGGCCCCCGATTTCGCCCCCGAAGCGCTGGAAATCCTCACCACCCGGCCCAAGTGGAAGGCCAACGTGCGCTTGATGAAGGTCGGCGACCTGGCCGAGTCGCCCGACCGCTGGGTCTTCCGCTGCATCGAAGGCGGCATGTTGATGCAGGAGGCCGACGTGCTCGCCGACCCGGAGAACGATTGGAAGGTCGCCACCGATGCTAAACCGGCGGAGGCCCAGCTTGCCGACCTCCGCTTCGCCTGGAATATCGTCCGCCACGTCAAATCCAACGCGATCGCGATCTGCAAGGATCGGATGCTGCTCGGCGCCGGCGCCGGCCAGATGAGCCGCGTCGATTCCGTGGAAATCGCCATCCACAAGGCCGGCGACCGCGTCCGGGGCGCCGTCCTCTCATCCGACGCGTTCTTCCCCTTCCCCGACTCCATCGAGCGCCTCGCCAAGGCCGGCATCGCCGCCGTCATCCAGCCGGGCGGATCGAAGAACGATCAAGCGGTGATCGCGGCCTGCAACGCGTCGAAGATTCCCATGATCTTCACCGGCCGCCGCCACTTCAAGCATTGACCAGTCCCCCCCGGCGCGCCTGCTCTCCGCTCTCCGCTCACCAGCCGCGATGGTTGCGATACGCCTGGATCGCTGCGTAGCTGCCATAGCCCAGGAAGCCGAACATCAGAATCATGAACATGTTCTGCATCGCCACGCCGACGACGACCATCGCCACGGCTGCCACGATCGAGAGGAGCAGCGACTGGACGACCCCCCGTTGCGGATCGGCCGCGACCAGCACGTCGCGGGAGATCTGGCCGCCGTCCAGCGGGTAGACCGGCAGTAGGTTGATCGCGCCCCACAGGATGCAGACGAGCATTGTGTAGCGGAGGAGCTGGGTCACCCCCCAGGAGACGACGGTCTCAACCGGGAACACGAAGAAGAGCGGACCCCAGCGGCGGATCTCCAGCTCGAATCCGCTCAGCGAAAGGCCCCCGGCAATTGCGGCAACCAGCAGGAATTGCATCCCCGGACCGGCAAACGAAATCAACACGTTCCCCCACGTGCCCACGCGGTTCGCCTCGGCCGGGTTGTAGGAGGTGATTCCGCCGAGCCCATAGAGGGTCACCCACGGCTCGATGCCGAACAGCCGCATCGTCAGGGCATGGCCCAGTTCGTGGACCAGCACGGCCACGAAGACGGCGACCATCCAGATCAGCAACTCGATCAGCGTGGGAGCCAACCCGATCCCCAGCATCACGGCGATCAGCCAGAAGAAAGGATGCACCCGGATCGGAATGCCGAAAAGGGCAAAGACCAAATCGCCGCCGCTCCGCGGGGGTTCGCCAATCAGCACGGGGGAGGGACTCCGAAAACTTGGGGGACGGCGCTGCGAAGATTTCCAGCCGCGGGGCTGTTCACCGCGCCAAACAGGGCATTCTACCAGATGGCGCCTGCCGTGGGCACCGCCGCCGGCGCGGTCCGCCGTCAGCGGCCGTGGACCGCGCCGTTCGCCTTGGGCAGTTCGGGCTGATCGCCGCGATAGCTCAGGTCGAGCATCTCCATCGGGTGGACGACGGCCAGGGGTAAACGCCGGCGGCGGACTTCGCGGCCGATTTGCAGCAGGCAGCCGGCGTTGGAGGCCACGACGATGCGGGCGCCGGTCCGCACGATGTTCTCCAGCTTGCGGCGGATGAGCCGATCGGCCATCTTCGGCTGGTTGAGATTGTAGGTCCCGGCCGACCCGCAGCAGATTTCGGTTTCCGCAAGGTCGCGAAGCTCCAGCTTGGGGATCGACTGGAGCAGCCGCCGCGGAGCGCTGGTGACGCCCTGGCCATGAGCCAGGTGGCAGGCGTCGTGGTAGGTCGCCGCGACCTCGATCGGCCCCTGGGGAGGAATCAGCCCGAGCTGATCGAGGAACTCGTTCACGTCGCGGACCTTCTCCGCGAACCGCTGCCGGACCGCCTGCTGCTCATCGCGCCAATGGAGGCCGTACTCCTTGAGCATCGCGCCGCAGCCGGCGTGGTTGACGATCACCGCGTCGATGTCGGCCAGGTCGAAGGCGGCCACGTTGGCGTCGGCAAGCGATTGGGCGCCGGCGCGGCTGCCGGCGTGGTAGTGGATCGCCCCGCAGCAGCCCTGCCCGTCGGGGATGAGGATGTCGCAGCCGTTCTGCTGGAGGACGCGGAGGGTGGCCCAGTGGGTGTGGCGAAACATCGCATCCGCCACGCAGCCGACGAAGAAGGCCACGCGGGCGCGCCGCCGGCCGATCGCCGGCAGGAACGAGGGGAGCTTCGGTCCCTGCGCGACCGGCGGGTTGACGAGGGTCGCCATCTGGCCCAGGCGGCCGGGGAGCAGCTTGAAGAAGCCGATCCGCTCGGCCAGGTCATAGAGGCCGAGCCTCTGTGCAATTCGCACCGGGGCCATCGCGAGACGAATCCGCCCGGCGTAGGGGAACAGGCGGAACAGGACCAGCTCGCGGAACCAGTCCCAGCCGGCGATGCCCTGGTGTTTCTCCTCCTCCATGGCCAGGCGAAACGGCTCGATGATCTGGCCGTAGTGCACGCCCGAGGGGCAGGCCGTCTCGCAGGCGCGGCAATCCAGGCACAACTCCAGGTGCCGCCGCGCCGCGGCGCCCGGCGCCAGCGTGCCGGCGGTGATCATCCGCATCAGGTAGATTCGCCCCCGCGGGCCGGCGTTCTCGTCGCCGAGTTCCGTGTAGGTGGGGCAGGCCGAGGTGCAAAGGCCGCAGTGGACGCATTCCAGAAACAGTTCCGGGCGGACCGCCGCCCTCAGGGCAGCGCCGGGCCGAGCGTGGGGAGATTGGCGAAGAAGCGGATTCATGGCGTGCCCGTTGCGAAAATGAATCTTCCCGGGTTCAAGATGCCTTGCGGATCGAATTTCCGTTTAATCCGCTCCATCACGCGGAGAGCCTCCGTGGCCGGCCCCCAAACGGCCGACCGGTCCAGCCGACTCTCGGCGGGAGCGGAGAGCACCGCGGCCTTGCCGCCCGTGGGCCGGACGGCCTCGCGCGCCTGGCTTGCCAAGGCGGCGGCCCGGTCCGGGGGGCAGGGGAACCGGGCAACGAGGATCCCGTCGCCCGCATGGCAGAGAATCTCCGCACCGCCGTCGAGCTTCAGCAGCGACTCGGCGGCCGCCACGGTCTGCGACGGCCGCACGGCCGCCTCGACGGTCAGCGTCGGCTGGCCGTTGCATGCGGGGAAATCCGCCAGAGTCCGCCAAAGCTCGCCGGCCTCCGCGGCCCCGTCGATCAATCGCGGCTCGGCCCCGTGTCGGCGGCAACTGGCGGCGGCCTTGTCGACCAGCCAGCGGACGTCGGCCTCGGAGCCCTCGAAGCCCAACCAGAGCTGCCCGGCGGCCGTGCCATCGCCCAGCCGCAGAGGCGACTGCCGGGGAAGGGCCCCCGCCGCCAATTCGATCGCCACGGGCTCCACCTCGGACTCGACGAGCGAAGCGAGCAAGGAGTCGGCCTTTCGCAGATCGGCCAGCGCGACGCCCAGCAGGGCCGAGGCCTCCGGCACCGGCTTGACCATCAAGGTGACCTCCGTGACCACCGCCAGGCTTCCAAGCGAGCCGACCAGCAGGCGCGGCAGGTCGTAGCCGGCGGCGTTCTTGACGACGCGCCCACCCGCGGAAAATATCTTTCCCGACCCGTCGACCGCGGTCAGCCCGAGAAGATAGTCGCGGATCGTGCCGAAGCGGAACCGCCGCGGCCCGCTGAAGTTGGTCGCCACGGCGCCGCCGACGGTGGCCCGGGCGGCTTGGGGGACGTCGACCGGCAAACGCTGGTTCTCCTCGCGGAGCAGCCGGCCGAGCTCGCCGAGCGTCATTCCCGCGCCGACCGTCACGGTCAGGTCGCGCGCGGGGTAGTCGGCAAGCCCGTTGAGCCGGGCGAGGGAAAGGCCCAGGCCGGCCGTCTCCGTCGCGGCGCCGAAGGCCAGGGCGGTGGCGCCGCCGATCGGGTAGACCGCGCTCCGCTGGGAACCGGCGCGGCGGACCGCCTCGGCGACCATCTCGGCCGATTCCGCAGGGACGGTCTCCGTGGTGGGTAAAAAGCCGTTGGACATGATCGGTTGACTCGGGGAAATCTCGTTTGCGGTTGCGGTTGGCCACGGCGGCCGGCAGCGGGCGGACTGCCCTCAGGGCTGTGCCTGGCAGGTCCCGACCGTTTCAAGGATCTTGGGAGCGTCGGGCGAGGGCAGCACCTTGCCCAGCCCGAGCCGCGCGGCGGGGTTCAATGCGTCGCGGAGACGCCCGATGACTTCCAGGTTCTCCTTGCCAAACAGCGCTTCCATCAGGCCGATCTTTTCGATTCCGATCCCGTGCTCCGCCGTGATGCTCCCGCCGAGGGCGATGCACTGCTCGAGCAGCTCCTTGCCGGCCGCCAGGGCGCGGCGGACCGAGTCGCGATCCCGCTCGTCGAACAGCAGGATCGGGTGGACATTGCCGTCGCCGGCGTGGGCCACGTTGACGATGCGAATCCCGTGCTTGGCGCTGATCCGGGTGATCTGCCGAATAATCTCCGGCAACCTGGTGCGCGGCACAACGCCGTCCTGGATGATGTAGCTCGGGCTGATTCGCCCCACGGCGCCGACGGCCATCTTGCGGCACTTCCACAGCAGGGCCCGCTCGTCCGCCGTGG
>JAAYCB010000229.1 GCA_012744395.1 Pirellulaceae bacterium | reverse complement strand
TCAGCTATCAGTGATCAGCTATCAGTGATCAGCTATCAGTGATCAGGCCGTGCTCTCCCACGGTACCGTCTTATTGGATTTGGCAATCGATTAGTGAAAACCGAAAACCGACTGCTGAAAGCTGACGGCTGATGGCTGACGGCTGATAGCTATTCCCCAGAGTCCTTGCGATGTCCAGGCCCCTGGTCTTCATGATGGGCAAGTCGCCGGCGATCCTGCCGACCGACCGCCGCTACGCCCGCAACCATATGTGGGCCAGCCCGGCCGACGGGCTCGTGCGCGTCGGGCTGTCGGCCTACGCCGTCCGCTTGTTGGGTGACGTGCAGCACCTCGAGTGGTCGGTCGAGGCTGGGGCCGACGTGGCGTCCGGCGGGCAGATCGGCTACGTGGAGGCTTCCAAGGCCACGAGCGACCTGTACTCTCCGCTCGCCGGCCGGATCGCGCGGATCAACCCGCAAGTGCTTGCCCAGCCCGACCTGGTGAACACGAATCTCTATGATCGCGGCTGGCTCCTGGCCTTTCACGCCGATGCCGCCGACCTGCTCTCGCCGGAGCAGTATCTTGCGCATCTGGAAGCCGCCTGGCCGCTCGCCCAGCGGCTGCTCAAGGGGCCGCTCGGCCGGCAGCCGCAAGACAACCTGTCGCTTCGTGGAACTGGTGATTTCCCATGCCCGAAAACATCTCCGTGATCCTTTCCGAACCGCGGCCCGACGATCCCGGCGTGGAGGCGCTGGCCGATTCGCTCGCCGAGCGGCTGGCCGGCCGCCCCGGGCTGCGTCTCGCGCGCGTCGCCAATCTCTACGATTTGGAGCCCGCCGGACCGGTCATGGAAAGCATCCGCCGGATCGAGGGCGACCTCGTCGTGCTCAGCGCTCTCTACCCCCGGGCGACATTCTGGACGCTCAAGACGGCCGGCGTCCCCGGCTGCCTGGCGGATCGCGGCGAGTCCGCCGAGCGGGCGATCTGGTGCTTGCGTCTTCACCCGGGCGCCGACGCCGGCGAGATTCTCGGCCAGATCGACCGGATCGTCGCCCGCGCGCACGGGGGGGCGACCACACCTGGGCCTGGCGGCCAGCCCGTGCGGCCATCCGCGCCAGCGCACCAGCGGTGGTACCCGGTGATCGATCGCCAGCGGTGCTCGGGGTGCCTGGAGTGCCTGAACTTCTGCCTGTTCGGCGTGTATGGCGTGGATGCGGCCGGCGGGCTCCTCATCGAGCAGCCCGACGCCTGCCGCGCGGGCTGCCCGGCGTGCAGCCGGATCTGCCCGGAAGGGGCGATCATGTTTCCACAGCATGTCGACCCGGCCATCGCCGGCGACGACAAGGCCTCGCTCGAGGGCCTGAAACTCGACCTGTCGCAACTGTTTGCCGGCGCCGATCCGTCTGTCATGGCCACGGCCGAACGCGACCGCGCGCTGGCCGCGGTGGAAACCCGCGAGGATTCACGGGGCGGCGATCAGCTCGACGACCTGGTTGACGAGATGGACGAAATGGACCTCTGACGCCGCGCCTCGGATGAATGTCGCTCCGGGGCACAGGGCGTCCGCCGCGGAGCGAGGGGCCTACTCGGCGAGTGCCTCCGCGCGACGGACGATCTCGACGAACTCCGCCCGGTAACCGTGCTTGTCCGCCCCCTTGGCCGACTCGGCGATTTCGAGCACGGCCTGGTAGCTGCCGCTCCCCTTGTGCTCCGAGCCGCGGAGCAACATGCCGAACGAGGCGACCGCCGAGGCGAACTGGAAATCGGCGCTCGCCCTGCCAAACGGCGCCTTGCCGTCGACGAGCGGGAATTCGAGCAGCTTGCTCGAGTCCTCTTCGGGCTCCTTGTAGCGGAGCTTGAGCGTCAACAGCTCGTTGCTGGCCGCTTGATTCCCGCCGGGCGCGGCCTGCGCCTGGTACTTGAGCGGATCGACCGCCGGAAGATCGACTTTCCCCCCCGCGGGTACGGTTTCATACAGCGCGGTCACCGTGTGGCCTGCGCCGATCTCGCCCGCATCCTTCTTGTCGTCGTTGAAATCCTCGGCGGCGAGCATCCGGTTCTCGTAGCCGATCAGCCGGTAGGCGGCGACTTGGGCCGGGTTGAACTCGATCTGGATCTTCACGTCCTTGGCGATCGTCACCAGGGTGCCGCCGATCTGCTCGACGAGGACCTTCTGGGCTTCGGTCACCCCGTCGATGTAGGCATAGTTGCCGTTGCCCTTGTTGGAGATCGTCTCCATCATGGCGTCGTTGAGGTTGCCGCGGCCGAAGCCGAGGACGGACAGGAAGATGCCGGATTTGGCCTTCTCTTCGACGATCCGTTCGAGCGACCCGGTGCTGGTCGTGCCGACGTTGAAGTCACCGTCGGTGCAGAGCAGGACGCGATTGACGCCCCCCTGGATGAAGTTGTCCTGCGCGATCCGGTAGGCCAATTCGATCCCCGCCCCGCCGTTGGTCGATCCGCCCGCCTGGAGCCGCTCGAGCGCGTCGATGATCTTCTGCCGCTGCTGGCCGGAGGTGCTCGGCAGCACGAGCCCCTCGGCGCTGGCGTAGACGACGATCGCCACGCAGTCGTTCTCGCCAAGCTGCTCGGCCAGCATCTTCATGCCCTGTTTGAGCAGCGGGAGCTTGTCGGGCGAGTCCATCGATCCGGAGACGTCGAGGAGGAACACCAGGTTGCTTCTCGGTCGCTGCTGGTTTTCAATCTCCCTCCCCTTGAGGCCGATGCGAACCAGGCGGTGCTCCGGCTGCCAGGGGCAACCGGCCACCTCGATGTGCGCGGCAAACGGCACGTCGTCGGTCGGGCCGGAGTAGTCGTAGTCGAAATAGTTGATCAATTCCTCGATGCGGACCGCGTCGGGCGGGGGAAGCCGGCCCTCCTGCAAGAGGAACCGCCGCACGTTGGCGTAGGAGGCCGTATCGACGTCGATCGAGAAGGTCGAAAGGGGGTTGTCCTTGACGGCACGGAAGGGGGTTTCAACCAGGCGGTCGTAGCGGTCGCCGCCCATGCCGGGCCCCCGGCCGGTGGGCGCCGCCCCGGGCGTTGAGGTTTCAGCTCCTCGGAGGGTTGGCTGACCCGGGAAATTGCCAAACGTCTGGCGCGCTTGCTCGGCCCTGCTGTACCGTTCGCCCAGCGTCAGGGCTCTTCCGTCCGCTGACGAATCCGCCGTGGCAGCCAGTTCGCCCCGTGGGTCTCTATCCAAGCCGACCGCGGGGGGTTCCGCCCACGGCGCGGCTGCCGCACCCGGCTCAGCCTCTTCCGATCTCATGGAAGACGGCCCGCGCAGCTTCGGCGAACGGCGCATCTCCGCGGCCGATTGCCGCGCGACCTGGCGGTCCTCTCGCGCGCTGCGGGTCTGTTGAAACACCGCGACGCCGACCGCGCAGACCAGGCATGCGGCAGCCGCGCTAAATGCCCAAAACCGACGACTTCGCCTCGACTTTTCCATGACAGGTTCCTTTCGCTGAGTTGAAACGGTCTCTAGTCTCTCGGCAGCGGCAAGGATCTTGTCAGACAGGTCGGGCGGAGTCTCGCCTCCGAGCACCTCGCCCAGCGCCTGTTCGAGCAGGCGCTCGCGAAGACGCGCGCGAAGTTCGTCGTTTGGCTGGCTCATCGTCCGAGTTTCCTCTCCACGCAATCTCTCAGGGCAGATCGTGCCCGGCGGAGGAGCGTCTTGACCCCTTCGGCGGCCATCTCCAACTCGGCGGCGATCTCGGCGCGGCCGAGTCGCTGGCGGTATTGAAGCTCCAGCGCACGGCGGACGCGCGGGTTGACCGCCGCCTGGAGGCATTCTTCCAGGGCCACCAGGTAGTCGCCGAGGCCGTCCGCCCCGGCCACCCGGGCCCAGACCGCCTCGGCCGCCTCCAGGTCGACCAGCGGAGGCGAGCTCCGCTGTTTTCGCCGGGCCATGAGCAGCCGATTTCGGGCCACCGCGCGGAGGTAGGAGGCGGTCTCGGCGGCGGACCGCTGCTCGAAGCCGTCGCGAATCACGGCCAGAAACGTCTCCTGCGCAAGGTCGTCGGCCTCGTCGGGGCGGCAGCCGAGGAAGCGCAGATAGCGCCACACGCCGGCCTGGTGCGCCCGCACCAGGCCGGCCAGGTCGGCCTGCCGATCTGCCATTGCCGCTTTCATAACCTGAGAGTGCAGGGAGAGGCACAAAAGGGGTCAGAAAAATCAGCCGGCAGCCGGAATCGCCGTCAAGGCGGACAATCCAACATCGGGGGATCTCATCGCGCGGATCTCCTTGCAGAGGGTGGCATGGGCCGGCTCCGCCAGGCGCCAGTGGGCGGTTCTCGGTGGCGGGCGGCAATCACAGGACGGCCTACGGCCCGGCCGCCGGCACGCCGCCGCACTCGATGAATTCGTTGTTCTCCGCCGTGGAAGCGGCCCAGAGGCCGGGCGCGTTTTCCGCCACGGCCTGGAAGCACCGCTGGAAGACGTTGGCCCGATACAGGTTGCCGCACGGCTTGCCGAAGCGGTCGGGCCACAACGCCAGCGCCGCGGCGTCCTGCTCATCGAACCCGCTGATCTGGTTGCCGACGAGGTCGAAACGGCCGCGCAGCTCGACCGCGACTTTCGCCTCCACTGCTTCGCCTCGGGCCACGATGTTGTTCTTGACCAGCGTCGTCTCGCTGCCGTACGAATCGAGCACGAGCGGCCGCCGGCAGCCGGTGATGATGTTGTCGTGAACCGTCCAGTTCACCGAGGGCGCGATGACTTCGAAGCGATCGCCCGGTTTCATCGGCCGCGGCCCGGTCAGCCGGAAACGGAGGGTCTCCGGGTCGAACGACTCGACGACGGACGGGGCGCCGCTCGGCCGGCCGCCGGCGTCCAGCCAGGCGAGACGCCACCCGCGGCACGTCTGCGGTTGAATCCACTCCAGCGGCAGACCGGAGGGCGAAGCGGAGCGCAGGAATGTCCGCTCGTCCACGACCTCGGCGACGCGCGATTCTCCCCGCGCGGTGGTCAGCCCCAGACCGCAGTTGTGAATCAGATTGTCATGCACGTTCACGTTCCGCGCCGGCTCGCGGAGCCGGATGCCGGTGACCGCCGGGTCCGCGGGGCCGCGGACGTAGACCTGGTTGTCGCTGACCAGCGTGTCGTTGGCGCTCGCGTTGATGGCCGTCCGCGCCGCCGACTTCCGGCCGACGCACGTCATGTCGAAGATGTTGCCGGCGATGGTCGTGTTGCCGGACGGGTAATGGCGCGGATCGGTGGCGCCGGACGCTTCCACGGCCGACGAGCCGAAGTTGATGAACAGGTTGTTGCGGATGATCACCTGCGTCGCGCCGGAGGCGGAACGGATCGCGCAGCCGCCGTAGGGCGTGTTCTGTTCGAAGACATTGTCGGCGATGATGTGCTGCCCCGCGCCCAGGTCGGGGTACGTCTGGTCGCGGTTCGAAGGGCCGAGATTGCCCATCGCCACCGTGCCCGAATTCCGCACGTAATTGCCGACGAACTTGACGAACCGCGACGCGCCCTCCCAGGCGCAGCCGCCCACGTCGACGATGCGGCACTGGAGGACACTCGTGTTCTCGGTGCCGCACATCACGTCGTTGAACGCGTTCCGCGCCGAATCGGTGACCGCGCAGCGCTGGTAGGTGATCCATTGCGAGTAGGATCGGCCCGGCTTTGCGCTTCCCCGGCTGGGGCCGCCGGAGACGAAGCATTCCCCCGACATCCGGCTGGCGTGGCAGTTTTCCACCAGCACCCGCTCCGTGCCGCTGATCGAGACGGCGTTGCAGTGCTTCAGGCCGAATCCCCAGATGTACGTCGAGCCGCGGGTGTTGATGTAACCCGCCTTGTCGCGCTCGTCGAACCCCATGAAGCCGATCATGCGGAAGTTGCGGATCACCACTTCCGTTCCGCCCGACAGGGTGAAACACGCGCCCTCGCCGTCGCTGATGTCGAGCACCGTATCCACGGAGCTTTCGCC
>JAAYCB010000228.1 GCA_012744395.1 Pirellulaceae bacterium | reverse complement strand
GAAGACTGGATCCGGTCAGCCGATATCGCCGGCGGCGAGGCGGGGCACTTGAAGGCCCACGTCCAGGGGTCTGCCAAAATCCTCTGGCGTGAGGAGGGCTCGGGTACGGTCTGGGCCGTCGTGCGGCTCTCCAATCACCAGCCCAATCATTACCTGGCCAAGATTCCGGCTGGCGGAATCCCCGCGCGGCGCGGCCTGCAGATGGGCACGGCCCAGTGCGACCTCTTCACCGTCGACGAGACGGGGCTCATCGAGCCGGTCCGGCGGCCCGGCGGCGAGCCGGTCCGAGTCGCTGTCCAGCATCACGGCACGCAACCGATTCGCGGACCGGTCGATCCCAACGAACCTCAGTATCTCGGGGTGACCTTCGACGGTCAGCAGTCATGGCTTCTCGATCCGCCCAAGCAGACCCTTCTTTGTATTCCGCTGAAGAGGATCAAGTCGAAGTCGTGGGGACCGGCCCGTGAGCTGCGATACTCCGGCGGCGCATGGGCCCCGATCGGAGCGGTCGTCTCCGTCTACAACGTCTGCGACTACGCCCTCCTGGCCAGCCAGCAGATCGTCTGCCATTTTCACGAAGACACCTCGGCCTATTTGTCGCTGGGGTGCCGGTGCTGCGACGGGAGCAGTTCCGGTAGCTCCAGTTCCAGTTCCAGCAGCGAGTCCAGCACGTCGGGCCCCGTCGACAGCGCGTCTTCCGCTTCGAGCAGCGGCCCATCCAGTAGCGGCAGTTCGTCGATCAGTTCTGAAAGCGGCTCGCGTTCAGGTTCGGTGATCCTTTCGGACAGTTCCTCGTCCGCCAGCAGATCGTCCGCGTCCGGCTCCTCCTCGCAGAGTTCATCCCGCAGCGGATCAAGCAGCCATTCGCGTAGCGGCTCCCCCTCCAGCGGTTCGCCGAGCAGTGATGGACCGTCCGGCAGCGTGATCGTTCCGCCCAGCGGAAGCGGACGCGGAAGCGAACCGTCCCTGTCTTCCGATTCCGGCAGTCCCTCAGGTTCAGAGAGCGAAAGCCGCCCGAGCACCTCGGACTCCAATCCGCCAAGCGAACCGCCTCCCGGCAGCTCCAGCAGCGGCTGCACGAGCACCTGGATCTGGTCGTGCGGTTGGGAACTCTTGGAATCGAACTGCGACGATCCCGAGCCGCCGGAGGGAACCGGCGATTACGACGGGGCACTGATGGAGACGGCCGCATGATCTACTGCCCCCATCTCGGCCCCAACAACCAATGCCGCGTCGCCTCCCGGATGGCCGAGTGTACGGTCCGCGCCTTGGCCAAGGCCTGTGCCGCCTGCCAGGAGGACGGCAACCCCCAGGCCGTCAACGTGGTGACGATCGGGATGGCCCTGGTTCAGCGGAAGCGGCTGGGTAAGTCGACGGACGAACTGAAGCAACTGATTCGGCAGTACAAGGCCGACGCCGAGCCGCCGATCAGTTTCAGGATCGGCGACTACCGGCCCGGCCCGGGAAGCGAACTCAAGAAGATGCTCGCCTGGTTCGCCCAGCCGAGCGACTCGTGCAACTGCGAAACCCGCGCCGACGCGATGAACGATTGGGGCGCCCAGGGTTGCCGAGAAAACCTCGACACGATCGTCGAGTGGTTGATGGAAGAAGCTCAGCTCAGAGGTCTACCACATGGCCGATTTACTCGCATCATCGCCCGCAGCCTCGTTGTCACCGCCATCCGCCGGTTCGAACGAAAGTTCCCCGACGGCGCACCCGAGCCAGGCGACGACGACGCTGAAATCGACTGACGTTGTCCAGCGCTGTTTCCTG
>JAAYCB010000227.1 GCA_012744395.1 Pirellulaceae bacterium | reverse complement strand
TCTCGCCGCTGCCCGACGGCGCGGTGCGGCTGTTCTCGGAATACGCCAACCGCGACCTGGCCTACGTCGGCGGGACGGACGTGAAATACGTGCCGATCGGCGATCGGGTGGAGGTCAGCGCGGGACCTGACAGCGACGTGACGATCACCCGGCGGCTGAAGGACCAGAAGACCTCGGGCATCGTCGCCCGGCAGTACAAACGCCGGCTGGACGACGAGTTCGTCTGGCTCCACGACCTGGTCGACTACGAGGAGACGTTCGTGTACGAGGAGGAGATCGTCTCGGGCAAACCCGTGGCGATCCAGGCGGAGATCGAGCGGCGGTTCGACGGCAACGTCGTCCTCTGGTCGGGGAAGAATCCGCCGGCCGACTGGAATTCCAACGAAGCAGGGGCGTATGTCGACCTGCACGAGGTGCCGGGCCGGGTGGAACGGGTCGACCAGAACCACGTCAAGTATTTTCTCGACCTTGCCCCCGGCGAGAAGAAGTTCGTCAAGTACAGCGTGACGTACAAGCGCCGCAAGGTCGGACCGGAACTGAACACCGAAAAGAAGCGCGAGCCGCTCTGAAGCCGAGTCGGACGGATGGCTGCGAACAAGACCCGTTTTCCGAATGAGGACTGAACGATGAAACGAACAATCCAAGTTGCCCTGCTGGGCGCCGCATTGGCGGCAATCGCCGGCACGGCCGAAGCGCGGATCAAGCTGACCACCCTGCCGGAGCGGGAGAGCGTCCGCATCGACATCCAGAACGGCCGTTTCACCCTCGTCGAGGAGGAACGGACGGTCAACCTTCAAACCGGCCGCAACCAGGTCGACTTCTCCTGGGCGAACATCAACATCGACAAGGGATCGATCGTGTTTCGCGTGATCAAGGCCGACGGCGCCGTCAATGTCCTGAACACCAACTATCCGCCGAATGAAAACGCCCTGTATTGGGTCGTCTCGTCCGAGAAGGCGGGCCCGGCGGTGATCCGTATCTCCTACCTGATCGGCAACATGGCGGCCGAGCCGAGTTACCAGGCCGTCGTTGAAAACAACGAGAAGGCCCTGCTGATGCAGGTCTACATGACCGTCACGAACACCTCCGGCGAGAGTTTCGGCGGATGCACCGTCCAGCCGGGGGTCGGCAAGACCGCGGTCCGCTACTTCAATAACGGCGAGCGGAAGCGGATGCTGGCGGCGAAATTTGCCGGCGTGCCGATCGAGAAGCGCTACGTCTTCGACGCGCAGGTCGACCAGCAGCGGACGCGGATGTATTACCGGCTGGTCAACGACAAGACCAACCAGATGGGGATGTTCCCCCTGCCGCACGGCAAGACGCGCTTGTTCATCAAGGAGCCCGGTTCCGGCGACGACGAAGTCCGCAGCCAGGCCTTCCTGGGCGAGGACTGGGCCCAGTACACGCCGCTGTTCGCGCCGCTGGACCTCTACGTGGGCGTGGCCCAGGATGTCAAGGTGGAGCGGTTCACGATGCAGCCCGAAGGCGGCCCCAAGGCGGCCTTCGACGAGCTGAGCTGCCCGAGGCTGACGCTCGATGGAAAGGAGTCCGTGACCCAGCCGAAGTTCCGCAACCTCCGCACGCGCTATCGCTACCGCCTCCAGAATTTCAAGACCGAGGACGGCAAGCCGGTCGCCGTGCCGCTGGTGATCAAGGAGCACGTCGACGGCGAGTGGGTCCTTGAGAAAGTCGACATGAAGGAGCTCAGCGGCGAGCGGAACAAGCAGACCGAAGAGACGCTGCCCTACGGCGAGTTCTTCAAGGAGAAGCGGATCGATGTGGACAACGTCGAGTTCGAGATCAAGCTCCCGCCCACGTCGATCGACACGAAGTACGACCTCTACGTGACGATCCTGCGGAAGAACCGCCGATACGAGTGACCCCTGGCCGTTGGCCGACACGCCTGCCCGAGCGGGGACGCGGATGCAGTCCGCCGGACATTTCCCCGAGCGCGCTAAGCGCCTCGGTCCGGGGGCCGCCGATGCGCTTGCCGCCCCGCGGGCGCGGATTCCTTCCCCTGGCCGCCGTTCGTCGACGACTCGACAGCGGTTCGGCGGCCCGCGCCGCATGCACCACCAGCGCGGCGGACGCCGCACGACCGCAGACTTGCCTGAGCGACGCCGTCCTTCGTTCCGTCTTTCCTTCCGGAGGGCGAGGGCGGGCAATCTCGCCGGCGCAACCGCACACACCCCTCCGGGGAAGGGATACGCGGCAAGAGGCGAGAACGGAGCTCGACCAGCGGGGGGCATAGTAAGAAATCCCCTGACGCCCCCGGCGAACCGCCCTCCCGCCCCCCGCGCGCTTCCCGAACGACGTCTCAATGCCGCTCGTCAACCTTCAAGCCGTATGTTACGATCAGGGGGCGTCGCTCGGGACGTCCGAGGCGGCCAGATTCCTCAGATGCCCACGCACGGTACCCCCATGGCGATTGATGCATACTCCCCCTGTCCGGGCGGGTCTGGTAAGAAGATCAAATTCTGCTGCAAGGACCTGCTCGGCGACTTGCAGAAGATCGAACGGATGCTCGAAGCCGAGCAGTACATGGCCTGTCTTGCCCATGTCGAGCGGCTCGAGCAGTCCAATCCGGATCGTGCCTGCCTGATGGCCACGAAGACCATCCTGTTGCGGCTCACGGGGCGGATGGACGAGGCAAGGCTTGCCGCCGCGGCGTTTCTTGACAAGCACCCGGGCAATCCGCTGGCACTCAGCGATGTCGCGTTGTTGACCGCAACGAAGGAGGGTGGCAAAGCATCGCTGCCGATCCTGGAAGAGGCGATCGTTGCCTCCGAAGACGCGTTTTCCGGGCGGCTCTACGATGCGATCACTGTCGTCGTCCAAGCCCTGCTTTCCGAGGGCCATTTTCTGGCAGCTCGGGCGCTGACGCTTTTCCAGGCTTCCGTGATGGGGCACAAGGACTCCTCGGTGGAGCTGCTCTTGCGCCTGAATGCGGCCCAGGGCGTCTCCCTGGTGGTCAAGGATGGGCGCGGCTTGCAGCAATGTCCAAACGACGTTCCCTGGAAGGCCGAGTTCGACGAGGCGTTTCGCCTGGCCGGCCTGGCCCGCTTCTCCGAAGCGGAACGCAAGCTGGCCGCGCTCAGCGAGGCTGCCGGGCAATCGCCCACCGTCTGGCGAAACCTGGCGAAAATCCGCTCCTGGATGGCTGACAATGACGGCGCCATCGACGCGTTGCGGCGCTACGCCGCTCTCGACATCAACCGCGACGACGCCGTCGAAGCCGAGGCTCTGGCCCTGTTCCTTGCCGAGGATCCTCTCGGCGATCAGATCGAGGTGTTCGACGTGATCTATCCGATCGCCGACCCCGACACGCTCCAGGCGAGGTTCAGCGCATCGCATCAAGTTGCAGAGTCGCCGGTCGACCCGAGGGTGCTCGAGCAGGAAGGGTCGCCTCCGCCGAAGTCGGTTCACCTCTTCTTCGACAAGCCCGTGCCAAAGCCCGGCGATCCGCTCGATCTGAAGACGATTCCGCGGGTGATCTGCCATGCGTTGTTCTATGGCAAGGAGACCGACAGAGCGGCCCGCCTGGAATGCGTCGATCTGGCCGAGTCCGACCGGCCCTTGATCGGCGATCTGGTCCGCGCCGCGGGTGGCGAGGTCGGCGCGGAAAAGGTGGATGTCTCCGGCCGGACCTCACGGACCCGCGACATGCTCAATCGCGAGTGGCGCCTGTCCGATGGGGCCACGCGAGAGGAGTTCCAGAAGTTGGCCGACGCTTATCTGGAGGATGTCCTGCTGCGGTCCTGGCCGGAGATGCCTCTGGGTCTGCTTGATGGCAAGACGCCTCGCGAAGCGGCACGCGACGGGACGGCGCGCCGCCGCGTGCTCGCGGCAATCCTGGTCGTCGACTTCTGGCTCGAGCAGAGCGGCGCCCGGTTCGATACGAACCGGCTGCGGAGCGAGTTGGGCCTGCCAACTCTGGAAACCATCGACGCGTCGGAGACGCCGATTGCCGCCTTGCCGCTGGTCCGGCTGGCGCGGGTCGACGCTGCCAGACTCCCCGATGACGAATTGCTGACCGGATACCGGCGCGCGGTGGCGTTCGGCGCCCAGGCCGCCGTGGAGCGGTTCGGCCGCGAGATGATCGCCCGCGAAACCCTCGCGGGACGCGAAGAACGGCTCCAAGCCTACCGGCTGCTCTCGCGGATGGCCGACGACCCGGCAGAAGCACGGCAGATCGTCCAGTCCGGGCGGCAGGAAGGCATCCAGGCAGGCGGCTCATGCGCCGACTGGGACTTCTGGGAACTCTCGATGTGGTTCGAGCGGATGGAGGTGGAGGAAATCAACCGGCTGATCGACCACATCCACCGGCAGCACGCCAGCGAGCAGGGCGTCGTGCAGCGGCTGGCGCAGTTGCTGGTACAGATGGGCTTGCTCCGTCCCGATGGAACCCCCGCCCTCCACCCGTCGGCCGCCGCCAGAAGCAGCAGCCCGATCGCCGTCCCCGGCGACGAGGCGGAGGACTCCGGCCGCCTCTGGACCCCCGACGGCGTTGCGGGCAGCGAAGGCGAGAAGCCAAAGCTCTGGACGCCGGGGATGGACTGACCGCCGACCGTTCCGCCAACACCCGGTTTGCAGCCCAAACGAATCGGTTGGCCGGCGGGGTGCTCCCCTGCACTGGTTTGCGGTATGATCGCCGTGGGCCAGCCAACCTCCACCAAGGAGCCAGCACCGTGATTTTCGATGCGCATCGCTTCACGGCGACCCTGACGTGTGCCACCCTGGCACTTACCCTGCTGTCTTGCCAAGGGGGCCGGGCCGCCGACTCGGCGCGGGTCTACTTCGGCACCTACACGCGCGGACTGAGCAAGGGGATCTACCTGGCGCGGTTCGATCTGGAGACCGGCCGCCTCGACGCGCTCCAGCTGGCGGCCGAACTGGCAAATCCCTCGTTCCTCGCCCTCCACCCCACGCGCCCCCTCGTCTTCGCCGTGGGCGAGATGGCCGATTTCGGCGGCGAGAAGGCCGGCGCCGTCAGCGCCCTGGCTGTCGATCGGGCGACCGGCAGGCTCGCGTTGCTCAATCAGCAGACATCCGGCGGCGCCCACCCCTGCCACGTCTGCGTCGCCCCGTCGGGCGACTACGTGCTGGTGGCCAACTACACCAGCGGCAGCCTCGCTTGCTACCCGATCGAAGCGGACGGCAGCCTGGGCGCGATGACCAGCCTCGTGCGGCACGCGGGCTCGAGCGTCAACTCGCGGCGACAGGCCGGGCCCCACGCGCACTCCATCAATCCCGACCCGGCCGGGCGGTTCTTCTTCGCTGCCGACCTCGGACTCGACAAGATTCTTGTCTACCGTCTCGAAAGCGGCCACCTTGTGCCCAACAATCCCCCCTCTGCCGCGCTCGCCCCCGGCTCCGGCCCGCGCCACTTCGCGTTTCACCCCGCGGGCCGCTTCGCCTATGTCATCAACGAGCTTGCCTCGACCGTGACCGCATTCCGCTACGACGCCGATCGGGGCCGCCTCGATTTGCTCCAGACCCTCTCCACGCTGCCGGAAGGGTTCGACGGCCAGAGCACCACGGCCGAGGTGCAAGTCCATCCGTCGGGCAATTTCCTCTACGGCTCCAACCGCGGCCACGATAGCATCGCCATCTTCCGCATCCACCCGGAAACGGGAAGACTGACCGCCCGCGGCCACGCCTCGACGCAAGGCAAGATGCCCCGCAACTTCGCCATCGATCCGACCGGCCGCTTCCTCCTCGCGGCCAACCAGGACAGCGATCACGTCGTGGTCTTGCGAATCGATCAGGAGAGCGGCAGTCTCCAGTCAACGGGCCACCACCTGAAGGTCGGCGCGCCGGTGTGCGTGAAGTTCGCCCCTTAAGCGCTTCGCCGGGAGACGACCTCCTCGACGATTCGCCAAGGGGCCCCGATGTCGAGGACGTGCACCTCGCCGAGCCAGGGCCGAGCGGCCTCGGCTGCAAACCCGATCTTGCGGGCCACGAAGGTGCAGGTATGGGCGGCGCGGATCGTGTGACGGGCCGGTTCGCCCGACTCGCAGTCCAAACCGCTCGGCACGTCGACGGCAAGGACCGGCACACCCGCGGCGTTGATCCGGTCGATCGCCTGGTCGAGCGGCGGGCGGGGCTCGCCCCGGGCGCCGGTGCCCAGCAGGGCATCGACGATCCAGCCGGCCCCCGCAAGGTGCTTTTCGAGCGTCGCCGGGTCGCCCTCCCCCCCCAACCGATCGATCGGCACACCGCATTTCTGGAGGATTCTGAAGTTCACGGCCGCGTCGCCGGCGAGGTCTTGCGGATCGGCCCAGAGCAGCACGCGCGCCGGATAGCCGCGGATCGCCAGATGCCGGGCGATCACGAAGCCGTCGCCCCCGTTGTTGCCCCGCCCGCAGCAGATCACCACAGGCTTCCGGATGCCCAGCGCCTCCAGCCAATCGACCACGCCCCGGCCAGCGTTCTCCATCAACACCAGCCCGGAAATTCCGTAAACCTCCATGGCCCGGCGGTCAACCTGGCGCGACTCGTCGCGGGTCAAGGCGGGAGTCTTCATGTCTCGATCCTTTCGCGTGGGGTGGGGCCGGCGGGCGGCGTTCCCAGAACTTGCCCGATGGTTTAGAATTATATCCTCTGGGCCGACGCTTTGCACTCGATCGAGGGATTGCCATGCCGATCTACGAATACTTCTGTCAGGATTGCAGCAATGCATTCGAATTGCTGGTCCGCGGCGGCGAGAAGCCGGTCTGCCCCGCGTGCAATTCGAGAAAGGTCCTCAAGCAACTCAGCGTGCCGGCGGTTCCCCAGGCCTCGCGCGGCGAGGCGGTCTGCGGCGCCAAGGCGGACGGCGCCTGCCCGATCACCGGCTGCGGCGGAGGCGCCTGCGGCTTCGGCGGACCGTTTTAGAGCGGATCCGACCTGCCCGCGCTCAAATCCCCGGCAGCGTCTGAGCCGGGCAAGCTGTTGCCGTAGCGCGGCCCGTACCGACCCATTCGGCGTCAAACGAGAGCCGGAACCAACGGCGAGTCGTCGCGCAGCTGTTCGACGCGGGGGCAAGCTGCCAGGCAGGGAGATAGACGAGCAGGCGGGCCGTGCCGGCGGCCAGCAACTTGCCCGAAAGGCTCACGACGCGCGCTTCCGCACGGGCGGCGAGCGGCCCCGCGGCAGCCGTGCTGACCAGGGCCATCAGGCGGCCGCCGCTCAGTGCCGTGATGCCGCCATCGACCTCGCGAAGCTCCGCGAACTGGTTCTTGGCGCTGGTGGGAAATCTCAGAGCAAGCGCAACGGCGGCCTGCTTGGCTTGAGGATTCTCAACGCGGTACTCGACGACGCATGCCGCTCGCGGAGCCGGCCAGGGTATTGTCCAGCGGAATCACGCAGGCGGCCTGGCGGTAGACGACGCCGCCATCTTTCAACGGAACACCACGGCGGCCGTGAGAAATCACGGCCCCTTCGTCACCAAGGGGTAAACGGAAAGGGTGTGTGGCTTGCCGGACTCCGTATTGACCGACCCGGGAAACACTCGATCGAAATTCGAAATGATCAATTCCGAACCGCGCACGATGGCCTCGCTCGGCCCATCCATCGAACCATCGGCGCCGTCTGTGTCACCGTTGACGCAGAGCAGCCGAACGTCGCCCGCAAGGCTGACCGTGAAGATCGCGTTCTTGAGAACATCGGCAATGTAGAATGTATCCGTGCCCGGGTCGTAGTAAAGGCCGTCGGCCGACCGCATCTCCGGATGGCGGGCGAACTGGCTGACCGAGGCCACCTTTCCTTGAGAGTCGAAGGCCAGCTTGTGGAGAAACGCGTCCCCGCAGTTCGAGACAAAGAGGTTGCCGTGACGGTCGAAGGCGATCCCGTCCGCGCCGACAGGGATGTCGCGGCTCTTCGTTTCAAAAACCGCGATGCAATGCGGATCGTCACTCAACGGGCGCTGCATCACGATGTCCTGCTCATCAAGCCGGAATCGGAAGACGGCGCTCAGCGTCCGATCGCCGCGCGTGCCGATATTTGAATCCGTCAGATACACGTGGCCATCCCGGATCGCCACACCATTGGCCACGTTCAGCCCTGTCGCGACAACGATCGTTTTCACCGGCTTCCCGTCCCGAACGGCGATCCGCAGAAGCCGCGAGCCGCCGGCGGGGATCGCGATTTGGCAGTCGGCGACGTAGAGGTCGCCGCTCCGCGCAGCGCGAATCCCCATGGGATGCACCTTTTTCGATTCCGGATGCGTGGCGGGATAATAATAATGCTCAACCCGATTGGCGGGCGTGATCTTCAGGATCACGCCGGGGGAAGAGTCGTCCGTGAAGTTTGGCGCGGCGAGCAGCAGGCTCCCGTCGGGGAGGAGTTCCAGGCCGTCGGGCGTATTGCAGGAGTCCGGCAAGAGGATCGGGGGTGCATAGCGCGAAGGCTCCGCCGCGCCAGCCCGCCCGTTCACGCAGTCGCCCGAAACGGCCAGACAGGCGAACACCGAGAGAAAAACGATCTGCTGTGTGGAGATGCGTCTCATGAAATCAGCCTCACTCGTTTTCGTTTGCAGTCCTTCACGTTGGACATGGCTATTCATGCCCCAGCGATTCCCAAGCGGAACGGGCCCGTGGAACGATTGGAACGCGGACTAAGGTGCGGAATCGAGATAGGCGCCGACTCCTTTTGGCCTCGGCAGCACGATCTTGCCCTGGTGGGCGACTTCTTCAATTCTACCGCAGGCATCCCGATCGAGAACGATATTCCCCGCAACCGCGTTTTCGCGAACGTGGGCCTCGCTGCGAATTCCACACAGCGCATGGCAGCCCTCCGCTTGGGCGATGGTCCACGCGACGATGACTTGAGCAACAGTCGCCGAGTATTCCTCGGCCAGTGGCCGCAATCGGGCGAGCACGTCGTTCATCCGCTGGACAGACCGCGGCGAGAACTGGCGGCTCGTGCGCCGAAAATCGTGCTCCGGGTATTCCTGATCCGGACGCAGTTTGCCGCTCAGCAGGCCATGCTCCAGCGGAGAATACGCGAAAAAGCTGATTTGCCTCTGCTCGCAAGCGCCGATGATCCCTGCCTGGCGGACGTGCTGGTCGATCAAGTTGAAACGTTCCTGGTCGACGTCCAGCGTTCCCGCACGGCAATATTCGTGCAACTGGTCGAGCGAGACGTTGGAGCAGCCGACCGCGCGGACTTTTCCCGCGGCGCGAAGTTCTTCCAAGGCGCCCATCGTGTCGGCGATCGGCGTCGTGTCCTCCTGCGCGTGGGTCAGGAGGATGTCGAGATGGTCGGTACCGAGCCGCCGCAGGCTGTCTTCGACCTCGCGCTTGATCGAATCGGGATTCAAGTAGCGATAGAAGCGGTACTTCGATTCCGCCGAGCTGAGCCCTTCATCGTTGGCGTGAAAATGGAAGTTCCCCTTGCCGGCCGGCCAGTCTTTCGAATCCCAGGGGATGCCGCACTTGCTGGCGACCACGAACGCGTCGCGGCGGCCGCGGATCGCCTTGCCGACCAGCTCTTCCGCGCGGCCCAACCCGTACATCGGCGCGGTATCGATCAGGTTGATGCCGTGTTCCCGGGCGGCGTGGATGGCGCGGATCGAATCCGCCTCCCGGACGCCCCCCCACATCCAGCCGCCGATGCCCCACGTTCCAAACCCGATCACCGATGCTTCGATCTGGGTGCTGCCAATCTTGTGGTATCGCATTTTCTCCGTTCTTCCATCTATTCAAGCGGTGGGCCCGCAATCCGCTCGCCGCGGAGTTGGCGGGCCTGATCGGCGGGGTCGAATGAACCGTAGAACAGGGCATTCGAGTCGATCCAGGTGTTGATCCGTTCCCAATCGTCTTCGCCGAGGACGACGCCTTCGTGCCCGTGTTCCAACATCTTCACCAGCGCGCTGGCGCGCGCGCCGAAGAGTCCCGGCCGGGTCAGCGGCTCGTGATTCCCGTTCGGCATTCCCCATGCCGTGTAGGCGACCCGCTTGACGAGGGCGTTGTACGACTGCGAGAAATGGTTTTCCGGTGCGGCGGTCAGCAGGACGCCTCCCTCCGGTTTGTCGGGATTGTGGCAGGAAACGCAAAGCCGATCCAGGACGGGCTGGATGAGGATCGGGTAGCTCATCGGATTCGAGCCGTCCGGTCCGGGCCGGATGCCGGCCGGAGGGCCGGTCAGGGCCAGCCCCGGGGCGCTGGCGGAAAACGCCTGCGTCCGCTTCTCGTGGCAACCCACGCAACTGGCCTGTTCGCCGGGCTGCAAGTAGGTCAGGCTTCGCATGGTCTGCACGGCGCGGCCCCGCGCGTCGAGCGCTTGAAACAGGATCGGGGTCTTCGCGGGGGCGACAAAGTAGGCCGATCCATCCGTTTCAACTGGCACCGTGCCAAGCACCTGTTTGGCCGGCGAGGCGTTGGCCTCGCCGACTTTCGGACTATTCGCATTGGGTGTGGTCTTCGGCAGGACCTGGACGATCCGCAGGTGCGTGATCCGGTCTTCGTCGCCGGCGGGCAGCTCCGGCCAGCTTTCGTAAACGTTTTGCAGATAGAACGTCCCGGTCCCTTTGCCCCCCGCCTGCTCGCGCGGCGCGCGGCGTGGCGGCAGGTTCTCTCGCAATGCAAACGGCGCCACGCGCCCGCGGAGCGGCTTGGCCCACTGGCTCGAGATGTTGGGGTCGCGGTAGATCAACTCCTTATTCCCGAACCGATCGGCGAAGTAGATTCCAAACATGTTCGGCAGGTTCGGTCCCGGCTCGCCGATCAGCCGATCGAAGCTGTACGAGACGATCCAGTAGTCTTCCGAGAGCGGGTAGGGACTCCGGTAACAGTGGCCGCCCCAGCGGAGTTCTTCCTCCGGCGCTTCGCTGACCCGCTCGGCGGGCCGATCTTGCCGGTTGGCGTCCCAATACCGCCCCGAGTCGGAATCGAAGTCCGTCGGAGCCGGCAGAGGGATGCCGTGTCGCAGCGGGACTTCCGCCTCCGGGAAGCGAACGTCCGGGGTAAGGCGGGTGATCGGCGCCGCGCCATCGACCCCCTTGGAGGTGTCGAGCAGGATCACCGACCCGCCGCTCATACCATGGTGCGGTCCGGCGATCGCAACAACCTTCTCCGTGCCCGGAACCGCGCAGGATTCCCAAATGCCGTTCGGAGCGAACGTGTTGTTGCCGAAGTAGATCCGCACGTCCGTCCCGTCCGGACGGACCGTCCAAAGGTTCTGATAGAAAACGGCGTCGCGGTCGACGTAGTCCCAGCGCGTGTAGAGAATCCGCCCGTTATTCAGGATCGTCGGATCCCATTCGTTCGTTTCGTGGAACGAGACCGGATAGATCGCTTCGTCCGACGCAGCGCCGGACGATCCGCCGGGCTCCATCAGAGTCAGCGTGTAGACGTAACAGGGGCCGCCTCCACAACGGTGGTAGCCGCCCCGCCGAGTCGAGACGAGCATCATCCGGCCGTCGGGGAGACAGGTCGGGTTGAAATGATCGTAACGGCCTTCGGTCAGTTTTCTCACGCTGCCCCCGCCGGCCGGCATTTCGTAAACGTGATAGTACCGGTCCATGGTCGCCGGATCGCGCCAACGCTCGGGGGAACGCTCCGCTTCGCAGAACGCGAAGTAGACCCGCTTGCCATCGAACGAAACATCGGAATGCATGAAATTGCCCGCCGGAAACCGGCCTTCCGTCAACGATCGCGCGTTCATCGACTTGCCCGGCTCGTCGAGGACGAAAATCCCGCCACCGGGGCGCGCGGTATAACCGTAGACCTGGGTCAGTTGGTGGCTCATTGCCGACGGGACATGCTTGACCAGCAGGAGCGGGCCGATGTCGAACAGCGGGTTCTTCAGGACCAGGGCGCGGCGAATCTGGTGCACCTCAGTCCAGGTCCGCTCCCAGTCCAGCGGAGCGCCCTGCCCGGCCGCCGCAATCCGCGCCTTGAGGGCCGTCCACCGCTCGGCCAGCGCGCCCAGATCGACCTTCTTCTGGCACAGGTCGCCGACGAGCTGGTCGATCTGCGGGATTCGTTTATGAACCGCTTCGGCGAATGAGCGCGGTTCTTTTGGCGTCCCGATCCCGTCCTGCATTCTCCAATCCCACTGGATCATCCCGTCGACCAGGGCCCCGCGCAGGTTGGGGGAACACTCGGTCGGCTCCAACGACCACGGCCGCCGGACTGGATCAAGGGAGAGCGGAACCGTCGCCGCGCCCGTCCTCCAGACCAGCCGGTCCAATTGCAGCGCGATCGGCCCCCCCTCGGCGGCAACCTCGATCGATAGCCGAGCCGGCTCGAGCTGCGCCGGACTCGATGCAGTGACAGCGCTGGATGCGACCTCGAATTGATGGAAGACGGTGCCGGGCGGGTCCGATCTGCTGAAGCGGACGACTGCCTTTCCGGCATCTGGCCGGTCGCCGGCGAGGGGAGTTGCGCGAACCTCCAGCTTGCCCGGCCCGCTGGGAGCAGGAAGGGTAAGCCGAATCCGATCGCCGGCGTTTAAGTCGACAACCGCACGGTAGTCGGGGCCGGTGCCGGTCGCTGGGTGTCCGAGGAGCAACATCTGCGGCCCGTCGGCGGAGCGGGCGTAAGACCACAGTCCGGCCACGGTCCCATGCGAGGGGAAAACCGCCTCGCCGTTGAGGGAAACGGTCGTTTTCCGCTCATTGCCCTGGACTTCCGAACCGCCGGCAGCAACGAGCGCCAGCGCTGGGCCAGAACACAACACAATCAACAGGCAAACCAGCGCCAGCCTTGCCGCGAGGTGCGGGGGTAACTTGACATCGCTCTTCATTGGCGGATCCCTGTGGCGGTCGAGGCGCGGCGGAGCCGCGCCGTTAGTCCAATTCCAATTCGTACGACGTGTTGGCTTCCGTGA
>JAAYCB010000226.1 GCA_012744395.1 Pirellulaceae bacterium | reverse complement strand
GGCCAAGCGCGGTCCCCAGGCCGAAGCCGACCAGGCCGCCAGCCAGACCGAGCAGCACCGCCTTGCCCAAGAACAGCGTGATGATCGTCCCCGAGCCCTTGCCCAGCGCCCGCAAGACGCCGATTTCCGTGCGCCGCTCGCGGACGTTCGCCAGCGCCAACAAGCCGACCCAGATCGCCGCGGCCAGGACCACCAGCGGCGTGATCACGTCGGAGAGCATGACCATCAACCGCTCGATCCGGGCGCGGCTGGCGGCCATCTCGCTGAGGATCGCCTTCCGCTCTTCGAGGATCTTCTCGCGCTCCACGAGGTTCGCGCGCATCTGGCCGAGGACGTTTTCGCTGCTGGCCGCGACCGCGCTCCGCTGCTCGGCGCGGGCGAGGAATCTCGTGCGGAACTCCGTGACGCGGGCTTCCGGCAGGGCCGTCTCCAGTTGCTGGCGGATTTTCGACATATTCGACTCGACGCAGTGGCAATTCAGCGCTAGGATCTGGTTGACCCGGCCCGGCTTGTTCAAAACCTCCTGGGCGTCGCTGAGGTGCATGATGATCGAGATGTCTTCCTTGCTGCCCTGCTCGGGCAGGAGCATGGCGATTTCAAACGTCTTGGGCGTCTCCGAACCTACGACCGGCACCTCGATCTTCTCGCCCACCTTCCGATCGACGGCCAGCTCATGCCCGAGGAAGACCGTTCCCGGAGCGACCTGGTAACCCAGCGGCGCTTTTTTGCGGAGGTGCGACTGCGTGGCCTCGGGCGAGTAGCCGACCAGCAGCACCTTGCGCCGCTCCCATTCGATCCGCTCCTGAAGCCCGGCCACGATGTGGGTGACGAGCGTCAGGTTCATATCCGCGGCCAGGCGGTCGACATACTCCTCGGGCATGTCGATGGCGGCGTAGTCCGACGCCCAGAAATCGGCCATGTTCGTGTCTTTGTGGACGATCAGCAGGTTGAAGCCGAGCCCCAGGGTCACCTTGCGCGTCGTGTCGCTCAGTTCGGCAAGCTGCGCCGCGGTCTCCGCCTCGACCTTCTGCATGCCAGCGCGGATTTCGTTCACGCCCGCCTCCGATTCGTCGACCAGCGCCTGCCACTTCTCGACCTCGCTCTGCGTCTGCTGCCGGTATCCCTCGACGAGCATCGGGCCGGCGACGAACAGCGCGACCGCAACCACGATGGCAAACAGGCTGAGGACACAATTCAGCTTGCGAAAAGCGATTTCAGCCAACAGAATGCGAAACACGTTCATGCCAAGGCCCTGCAATGGAACAGCTGTCTTGAGTCGGATTTCACCGCCCGCCCGCTTGCAGCGGCAACGGGCCGCCCCCGCAATTATCGGCTCTTCCCCAGCGACGAGCAAGCTCGCTGCCTGGCGAGGGCGTCTCCCAACCGCCGCGGCGAAAAGCACTCGGCCGGCCCGCGCGGCGGCTCGCCGCGACAAAGGCGGCTGTTCCGCTCGCGGCCGCCAATCAGCCGCGATCCAGCAGCAACTCCAGATAGCTTCGGCGTTCCGACTTCTCCAGCCCAAGCCGTCTGGCCAGTTCGGCAAGCCGCGACCTGGCCGCGTCGATTCCGGCCGCGTCGCTCTGGATCTCCAATTCGACAAACGTGCCCAGGCCGCCGACTTCGTCGAGTGTCATGCCCACGGGCCCGCCCTCCCAAGGGACCTCCGCCCTCCGCCGGGACTTGCGAACTTCGCCTGCCACCGTGAATCCCAACTCTTCCAGCAATCCCTGCCAGCGGATCGCGGTCGCCGCCTCGCCGCCCAACGGCAACTCGATCTCCCGCCGCGTCTTCGTCGTGCTGTCGATCTTCGGTCCCTTGTAGGTGATCCAGCTCTCGTCGCCTTTGCGCCGAATCCGCAGGGCTTCGTCCGTTTCGGCAAAATCCCGCAGCGGGTGCGCGAAGTAGAGGTCCAGTTCCTCCTCGGCGCCGCTGATCGCAACGCCCATCGCCCTCAGCGTCTCCTCCAGCGACGCGAATTCCGATACCGGATGTTTCTGCTCGACTTCGTACTTCACGGCTCTGCCTCCTTGTTGTGTTCGCGGCGGATTGCGGCGGCCCGCCCGATCGCGCTCTGCCCGAAGCGATCCTGGATCTGATCGGTCACCCGGTCCAACCGGCTTTGGCGCGTTCGTTCTTCCCGATTGAAGAGCAACGCCTGGCGCTCAGCGGACGCGTCCAGGCCCGTCAGGCTCACGCCCAGAAGCCGGACGGGTGGGAGCGCGGCGGGCAGCCGGTTTTCGAAAAGTCCCACCGCGGCGCGCCAGATCTCGCTCGTCAGGTCGGTCGGCTCGCCGAGCGTCTCGGCGCGGGTCACCGTGCGGAAGTCACTGTAGCGGACCTTCAGCCCCACCGTTCGCCCCTTCAGCCCGCAGGCGCGGACCCGGCGGCCAACTTGCTCCACCAGGTCGAGCAGCCAGGACCGGAGGACCTGCCGGTCGCTGACGTCACACTCGAACGTCGTCTCATGCGAGAGCGACTTGGCCTGATGTTCGGGCACGACGGGCCGGTCGTCGATTCCCCTTGCCAGCCGCCAGATCTGCTCGCCCGGCGCCCCAAACCGGTTCACAAGTGTCTCGCGAGGAAGCGCGCGCAGTTGCCCAATCGTGCGAATCCCAAGCGACTCAAAGGCCCGGCACCCCACCTTCCCGACGCCCCATAACCGCCCGACCGGCAACGGATCGAGAAACGCTTGCTCCTGGCCCGAGCGAACAACGACCAGCCCGTCCGGCTTCTCCAAGTCGCTGGCGATTTTCGCGAGAAACTTGTTCGGCGCCACGCCCACCGAGGCAACCAACCGCAGCTCCTCTCGAATCACCGACTTGATCCGCCGGGCGATCTCCTCCTCCGAGCCGAACAGTCGGACGCTTCCCCTCACGTCGAGGAACGCCTCGTCCAGGGAAAGAGGCTCAACCAGCGGGGTGAAGCGGCGGAAAATCTCCTGAATTTGACCGGATATCGCCGCATAGTGGTCGATTCGCGGGCGCAGGAAGACACCCTGCGGACAGAGCCGGACCGCCGTGGCCGCCGGCATTGCGCTATGGACGCCAAAACGCCTCGCTTCGTAGCTCGCCGCGGCAACCACCCCCCTTTCCCGAGGGATTCCGCCGACGATCACCGGGCGGCCCCCGAGTTCCGGCCGGTCGCGCTGCTCGACCGACGCGTAAAACGCATCCATATCGACGTGCAGGATCATCGTCGTGCCGCTCGCAAGACACGCAGCAGGGCCCGGGCGGCGGCCGCGGGGGAGGCCGCGTTGACGACCGCTCCGCTGACTGCCACGCGGCTGATCCCCGTCCCAAGCACCTCGTCGATGTTCGTCTCGTCGATTCCGCCAATCGCAAATGCCGGCAAACGGATTTCCGCGGCGACCTGGCGAGCCAGCTCCAAGCTCGGAAAATTCTCGAAATCCTTGGTCCGCGACGGAAATACCGGCCCCACCCCCAGGTAGTCGGCGCCATCCAAGACCGCTTGCCGCGCCTGCTCGATCGAATGGGTGGAGACGCCCACCAGCCGCCGCGGTCCCACCAGCCGCCGCGCGTCGTGAACCGTCAATTCCGCCTGGCCCACATGGACCCCGTCCGCCTGGGACAATACCGCCAGATCGGGCCGGTCGTTGACGAGGAAGCGCGTCTTCGTGGTTCGCGTCAGCCGGTGCAGCCGCCTGGCACGGTCAAGCAGTTGCCGGTCGGCCAGTCGCTTGTCGCGAAGTTGCAGCAGGTCGACCTCCGCTTCGACGAGCGAGGAGACCAAGCGCTCGAAGGTCTCAGCGTTCGGGCCGCCGTCGATCAGTACGTACAGCCGAGCGTCGGAGACTCGCCGCACCGCCCGCTGCGCCGCCGAGAACGCCTTTTGGAGCGAATACGACTCATAGCGGAGGCGTTCCAGAACACGCGCCGTCGACGGATTGTCGATCTTGCTGAACTCCTCCAGGCTTCGGAGAGACTCCTGTAGGCGGGTGAAATTGGCGTTCAGTACGTCCTCCGGACTGCTGCGGGTCGTCTCCGCGGCGGTCGTCAGCTTTGTGCCGACATCGAAACGCGTATCGCGCATCGCCAGCCGATCGAGCACCGGAAGGCAAGCCAGGGCCGCGGTGAGATCGTGGCGGAGGACCTTCAGACAACCCGTCAGGTGGGCGTCGTCGAGAACGAACCGGGCATAATCCTCGACGACGCGCAGGGCCTCCCGCCCACGATTGGCCGATGCATCGAGCAGTCGCAGAATGGTCTCCGCGGGGCAGCCCGCGTCCGCTCCCGCCGGCTCGCGGGGCGGATTCGGCGTCGCCGGCGACGACCAGCGCCGCAGCTGTTCAGGGCCGGTCTCGGTGACTGCGGGCCCAGGCGGCTGGCCGGCGAGGAAATTTTCGGGCGGCGGCAATCGATCGTCCACCGCCAGCAGCGCTGAGTCGGAGACGCCGTACTGGCGGAGGATCTCCGCGCGAAGGGCCTGGACATCCACTTTCTTCTCCCGCAACCACGCGGAGACCTCGTGGTCGGCCGAAGCGAGCCCCAGGAGCAGGTGTTCGGTGGCCAGTGAAAGGGGGCTTGGCAGATCGGCAAGGGACTGCCCCGCCGCGCTGAGCGAGGCGAGCAATTCGGGCGAAAGGTGCGCCGCCACGTCCCCCGGCTCCCAATCCCGCCCAGCGCAGACCGGCAGCGCGGCGATCTCGACCTCGTGCAACGCGGGCCAGCGGCGGCGGACTTCCGCGCCGTCGATCTGGCAGGCCGCCAACACCCTCGCCGCCTTGCACTCCGGCTCGGCGAGCAGTCCGAGCAGGACGGCCGGGGCCTCCAGCAGTCCGGTTCCGCGACCGATCGACCAGCGAAAACCTTCGTGGAGAGCGCGTCGGGTGGCGGCAGTCAGTTCCATGTCCATCCCGGTAATCTCCCAAAAACAGCCTCCAGCCGCAACGCCCCAGGCGGCTGGGAGCCGTTCCGACCGGATCGTTGACGAGACCATCAAGACCCGGCAAGGTTCAACGTTCAAGGTTCAAGTGGACAAGACGGGGCCGCCAGCTCGGAGCACCGAGCTGGCGGAACTTGGGTCTTGAACCTTGGATTTTGAACCTTGCCCCTGGCGAAAGTCGGCTCTTGACCTAAACCGAAGCGACGTATTTGGTTGCCTTGCTGGAAACAGACCGGAAGGGTACAATGCAACGGTCGCGGTGCGTTGGAAGCCGCAAACCGACATGAAGGAGCGCCCCGTCATGGGCAGGACGCCAATTGCGGCCTATTTATGGCCCGGCTTGCCGATGATCCTTGCCACCGGAAGCTGGTGGGGGTTGGCGTGGGCTGTCGGGTTTGCCGTTTTTGTCTATTTACTGCTGTTTGCCATCCTATGGTGGCCAGAACTCCTGTCCTACCACACCCGTAATGGGGTTGGATTGGCCGCGATGGTGTTCTGGAGCGGCTCGGCGGTCGTCTCGGCGCGTACGTTGCGTCAGCGGGCGGTAGTGGACGGCCCCGCCGGGGAGTCCACCTTTGCAGACGCGACGATCCACTATCTGCGTGGAGAATGGTTCGAAGCGGAGTGCATCCTCGTCGAACTCCTCCGCCGAAATCACCGCGACGTGGACGCGGGCCTGATGCTTGCCACGTTGTGGCGGCATACCGGGCGTTTTTTTGAGGCGGAGAGCCAACTGAAACGGCTGCAACTGCTCGACGAGTCGCGCAAGTGGGCAATCGAGATTTACCAGGAGAAACAGCGACTCGACCTGGCCAAGACGGACGCGAGAAACGAACCTGCCGACCCGTCCGGCGCTGCCGAAGCCGCCTGAAAACAGTCCTCGGCGAACGTCCGGGCAGAAAGAATCTGCCGGCCCTTCCCCTGTTCTTTCCTTTTTGCGATATATGATTCATTAGAGTCGGTCCCTGCGGAGGGCAGGTGAACGGACGATCCAACGGTCCGACTGATAACCAGGTCCGAAACCCATGTGGTCAATCCCCCGACTTAAGGGGGGGCAAGGCGGAATCAGGGTCAGCCTTGTGGATCGCTGGGAGGCGGCGCAGCAGAGAGAAGCATAGAGATGTACGAACGATTCACTGACCGTGCCCGGAAGGTCATGCAACTGGCCAACCAGGAAGCGCAGCGGTTCAATCACGAATACATCGGCACGGAGCACATCCTCCTCGGGCTGATCAAGGAAGGCAGCGGGGTGGCGGCCAACGTGCTGAAGAACCTCGATGTGGACCTGCGCAAGATTCGCCTCGAAGTCGAGAAGCTCGTCCAGAGCGGTCCCGACATGGTGACCATGGGGAAACTGCCTCAGACCCCCAGGGCCAAGAAGGTCATCGAATACTCGATGGAAGAGGCGCGCAACCTGAACCACAACTACGTGGGCACGGAGCACATCCTGCTCGGCCTGCTCCGCGAGCAGGAAGGCGTGGCCGCGCAGGTGTTGATGAATCTCGGGCTGAAGCTCGAGGAGGTCCGCGAAGAGGTGCTCAATCTGCTTGGCCACGGGATGGAGGCCGGCGACGTGCCGGAGCGGTCCAGCGGCGGCCCGTCGTCTTCCGGTGAGACGCCCCGCGGCGGGAAATCGAAGACTCCCGCGCTGGACAGTTTCGGACGCGACCTGACCGAGTTGGCCAAGCAGGGTAAGCTCGACCCGGTGATCGGCCGCGAGAAGGAAATCGAGCGGACGATGCAGATTCTCGGCCGCCGCACCAAGAACAATCCGGTCCTCTTGGGCGAGGCCGGCGTTGGCAAGACGGCGATCGTCGAAGGCTTCGCCCAGCGAGTCGTCGAAGGCAACGTCCCCGAGCTGCTCATGGACCGGCGGATCGTCGTCCTCGATCTTGCCATGATGGTCGCCGGCACGAAGTACCGCGGCCAGTTCGAGGAGCGGATTAAGGCCGTGATGAACGAGGTCCGCCGCGCCAAGAACACGATCCTGTTCATCGACGAGCTCCACACGCTCGTCGGAGCCGGCGGCGCGGAAGGCGCGATCGACGCCTCGAACGTCCTCAAACCCGCCCTCTCGCGCGGCGAAATCCAGTGCATCGGCGCCACCACGCTCGACGAGTACCGCAAGTACATCGAAAAGGACGCGGCCCTCGAACGCCGCTTCCAGATCGTGATGGTCGAGCCCTCGACCAAGGCCGAAACGATCGACATCCTCAAGGGACTGCGGGATCGGTACGAAAAACACCATCACGTCCAGATCACCGACGATGCCGTCGAGGCGGCCGTCGAGTTCTCCGATCGCTACATCACCGGGCGATGCCTCCCCGACAAGGCCATCGACGTGATCGACGAATCCGGTGCACGGGTACACCTCAAATCAATGACCCGCCCCCCGGACCTGAAGGAAATCGACGAAGAGGTCGAGCGGCTTAACAAGGAGAAGGAGGAGGCCGTCGCCAGCCAGGATTTCGAAAAAGCGGCCGCGCTCCGCGACAAGGCCGACAAGCTGAAGAAGAAGAAAATCCAGATCACCGAGGAGTGGCGGGAAAAATCCCGCGAAACCGACGGCGTCGTCGACG
>JAAYCB010000225.1 GCA_012744395.1 Pirellulaceae bacterium | reverse complement strand
AGCCGTCAGCTATCAGCCGTCAGCTATCAGCTATCAGCGGTCAGAAGTCAGAGGTCGCGGGGTGAAGAACATCAGTTGACTTTGGCACTTCGACATTCGATATTCGACATTCTTTCTTCATTTGATATTCGACATTCGTTATTTCTTCCCCTGTAGCCTGATAGCTGATAGCTGACGGCTGATAGCTGACGGATAGCTGACGGCTATTCCCCCCTGGAGTTAAATCATGACACCAATCCCCGATGCACGTCCCGCGCGATCGCCGCGCCGGGGCTTCCTTCGCCGGGCGGCGGCGCTGGGGGCCGCGGCGGTGGCGGCCCCGGCGTGGATTCCCGCCGCGGCGCTTTCCGCGCCGGGGCGGCCCGGGGCGAACGAGCGTGTGATCCTCGGTTTCATCGGCACCGGCGGGCGGGCGCGCCAGTTGATGAACCACGTGCCGGAGGCGGGGCGGATCGTGGCGATCAGCGATTCGTACCAGCGGCGGATGACCGAGACGTTGCAGCAAAAGAAAGCCGATTGGAAAACCTACGCGCGCTACGAAGCGATGATCGACGCCGAGAAGCTCGACGCCGTGGTCGTCGCCACGCCCGACCACGTGCGGGTGCTGCCCTGCATCCACGCCTGCCAGGCCGGGCTCGACGTGTATGCCGAAAAGCCGCTTACGCTGACAATCGGCGAGGGCCGCCGGTTGGTCCAGCACGCGCGGAAGCACAAGACGGTCTTCCAGGTCGGCAGCCAGCAGCGGACGATGGAGATGAACCGGTTTGCCTGCGAGTTGGTCCGATCGGGCGGAATCGGCCGGATCAAGGCCGTGCAGGGAGTCTGCTACACGGGGCCTCGCGATTACGACGGCCTGCCCGCCCAGCCCATGCCCGAGGGTAACGATTGGGATCGCTGGCAGGGGCCGACGGCCTGGCGCCCTTTCAACCACGCCCTGCAATTCGGCTGGATGGCCTGGCGGGACTACTCGGGCGGAGAGATGACCAACTGGGGCGCCCACGGCGTCGACCAGGTCCAGTGGGCACTCGGCATGTGCCAGACCGGACCGGTGCAAATCTGGCCGATCACGCCGGACGCCAGCGGCAAGGTCGGCATGCGCTATGCCAACGGCGTCGTCGTCTCGTACGAACTCGCGTCGGGCCCGATGGGCGGCGCGATCTTCACCGGCGAGAACTGCAAGATCGAGATCAACCGCAACAAGTTCGCCACCAACCCGCCCGACTTCGTCACAAATCCTCCCCCGGCGGCCGAGGCGGCGGTCTGGGAAGGGGCGGGCTGGATCGCTCGGCCGCATCTCCAGAACTGGCTCGACTCGATCAAGACCCGCCAGCTCCCCAGCGCCGATGTCGAGATCGGGCACCGCTCGATCAGCGTCTGCCACCTGGCCAATATCGCCCGCCTGCTCGGTCGCCGGCTGCGGTGGAACCCGGATGCCGAGCAGTTCGTCGACGACGCGGAAGCCAATACCTATCTGAACCGGCCCAGGCGGAAGGGATACGAGTTGCCGGAAGTGTGAGTGGTTGGCAGTCAGCAATCAGCCGTCAGCCGTCAGCCGCCAGAAGAGAGATGGTAAATATATTATTGTAGTGTCGGGTTCCCAACCTGGAGCTTGGGAATCAGGCCGTTGTCGATCGGTCAGTATTGCCCCTTACCGAGGAGAATATTCATGCGACTTTGCATCGTCTTGGGACTGTCTGGCTGCTTTGCGATCGTGGCCTTTCCCGCGATTGCCGCCGAGGCGGCGGCCGTGAGCCTCGAGAACGACTACGCGGCGCTCGCCGTCGATGCGGCCGGGCAGAATCTGCGGTTCCTCGACCGCGCAAGCGGCGTCAACTACTGCCGGGCCGGTTCGCCCGGGCCGTTTGCCCGTGTGAAGATCGGCGGCCAGGCGTTTGCGGCCACGGAGGCGGCCAGCGAGGGCGAGCAGGTGACGCTGCGGTTCGGCGCAAGCGGCGCCAGCGCCGTGCTCAAGATCGAAGCCCGGCCGCGATACTTCGTTGTCGAGGTTCTCGCCACCAGCGGGGGCGCGATCGAGGAGTTGGCCTTCGTGGACCTGCCGCTGACGCTCCGCGGGGCGGAGGACGAACCGTTTGCCGCCTGCGCGCTGGCGCTGAATCTCCAGACGCGGGTCCGGGGGATCCCGCAGGCGAGCTCGCACCTTGGGGCAGCGTGCTATCCTCGCTTCGGTCTGGCCGGGGCGAAAGTGGCCCTGATCGGCTGCCCGTATCGAGAGCTTCGCAACGTCATGCAGGAGGTGGTGACGGCGGCCGAGGACCTGCCCCACTCGCCGATCGGCGGCCCCTGGGCCCTGGATGGGCCGGACAATTACGGTTCCTACCTGTTCGATTTCGGCAACCTTACCGAGGAGACGGTCGACTCGTGGATCGATCTGGCCAGGCGGCTGGCTGTCACGCAGATCGATTTTCACGGCGGGCGATCGTTTCGCTTCGGCGATTTCCAGCCGGCCGCCGATCTCTACCCCGACGGCGCGGCGAGCATGAAGGCCGTGATCGACAAGCTCCATGCGGCCGGCATCCGGGCGGGGCTCCACACCTACGCGATGTTCATCGACAAGAAGTCGCCGCTGGTCACGCCGGTCCCCGATCCGCGGCTGGGCAAGCGCGCCACGTTCACCCTGGCGGCGGACCTGGCCGCCGACGCCAAGGCGATTCCCGTCGTCGAGTCGACCGCGGGGATGTCGACGATCACCGGTTTCGGCGTCCGCAACAGCGTCACCCTACAGATCGACGAGGAGTTGATCACTTACGGGGGGGTCTCCAAGGAGCCCCCCTACGCGCTGACCGGGTGCACGCGGGGCGCCTGCGGGACGAAGCCCGCGGCCCATAAGAAGAATGCGCCGGTGCATCATTTGCGGGAGTGTTTCGGCCTGTTCGTGCCCGACGGGGACTCCACGCTGTTTGAAGAAGTGGCGGCGAAGACGGCCGATCTCTACAACCGGGCCGGCTTTGACATGATCTATCTCGACGCGCTGGACGGCGGCGACGCGGTCGCCGGGCGGGAGAACTCCTGGCACTACGAGTCGAAGTTCACCTTCGAGCTGTGGAAGCGGCTCAAGCGGCCGGCGGTCATGGAGATGAGCACGTTCCACCACCATCTCTGGTACGTCCGCTCGCGGATGGGCGCCTGGGACCATCCCAACCGCAGCCACAAGGCGTTCATCGACCTGCACTGCCAGTCCAACGCCGCCTTGAAGCGGCAGTTCCTTCCCGGCAACCTCGGCTGGTGGGCGCTGAAGACCTGGCAGGGACCGACGGGCGAGCCGACCCATGCGGACGACATCGAGTACCTGACGGTGAAATCCCTGGCGCACAACTACGGCCTGTCGCTGATGGGCATCAACCCGTCGAACGTCGACGCGATCCCCGCGCTTCCGCGCCTGGCGGCGATCATCCGGCAGTACGAGCGGCTCCGCCGCGACGACTACTTCGACGAGGAGGTGAAACACCGGCTCGGCGCGCCGGGCGAGGAGTTCACGCTGGTTGAGAGGCCCGGCGGCGGCTGGCAATTCCTGCCCGTTCGTTACGACAAGCACCGGGTCTGCGGAATCGACGGGTGGAGCAACCGCTGGACCGTCGCCAACCGCTTCGCCGAACAGCCGCTACGGCTCCGCATCGAGGCGCTCGTGGGGGTGGCCCCCTACGACGATCCCCGCGGGCTGGTGCTGGCCGATTTTTCCGACACGCAATCCTTCGCCGATCGCCGCGCGCAGCCGGGCATATCCGCCAGCCTGGAGACGGCGGCCGAACCGGTCAAGATCGGCAGGGCGAGCGGGCGGCTGACGGCCGCCAACGCAAATGAGACGGCGGTCCGTTCGTGGTGCAAAATCGGCACGACGTTCTCCCCGCCACTGGATTTGAGCGGCCAGCAGGCGCTCGGCTTGTGGGTCCATGGCGACGGCCGCGGCGAGGTGCTCAATCTACAGCAGACCAGCCCGGCGCACCTCTCCCACGCAATCGCCGACCACTACATCACGATCGACTTCACCGGTTGGCGCTGCTTCAGCCTCGTGGAACCGGAGGGCGCCCGGCACGCCGACTACGCATGGCCCTACGGAGGAGCGTATGCGATCTATCGCGAATCGATCCGGCCCGGCGCTGTCGAGACGCTCAGCCTCTGGTACAACAACATCCCGCCCAAGGAGACGGTCACCTGCTGCCTCAGCCCGATCCGCGCGCTGCCGGTGATGCCGCACACGCTGCGGGATCCCGCGCTGACGGTTGGAGGAAAGACGATTCGCTTCCCGGTGGAGATCGAGACGGGCCAATTCCTCGAGTTCCACGCGGCGGGCCAGTGCACGCTTTACGGGCCCAAGGGGGAGGAGCTTCGCCGCGTCACGCCGGTGGGCGACGTCCCGCGGCTCGCGGCGGGCGAGAACCAGGTCGAGTTCGCCTGCCAGGCGGCCGCCGGCGTCAGCCCCAGGGCGTATATTACGGTGATTACCCAAGGCGCGGCGTTCGGAAACAGCCCGGCGGGACGGAGCGATTAGTCGGACGATGGAGTACGCGGGCCTTCGAGCGACGGTGATGGGGCTGGGACATTTCGGCGGAGGGCTTGCCGCGGCGAAATGGCTGGCCCGGGCCGGCGCCCTGGTGACCGTCACGGACCTGGCGCCCGAAGACCGGCTCGGCCCGTCCCTGGCCGCACTCAGACGGGAACCGATTCGCCGCTGCGTTCTCGGCCGGCATCGCCAAGAGGATTTTCGCGCGACGGACCTCGTCGTGGTCAATCCGGCGGTTCGGCCCGGCAGTCCTTGGCTCGAAATCGCGCGGCGGGCCGGCGCTCGGCTGACGTCCGAGATGCAGCTCTTTCTGGAGACGTGCCGGGCCCGCCTTGTCGGGGTCACCGGCACGAATGGGAAATCGACGACTGCCGCGATGATCGCCGCGGCGCTCGGCGCGGCCGGGCGGCGGGTGCTGCTCGGCGGCAACATCGGCCGCAGCCTGCTGGAAGACGCCGCCTCGCTCGGGCCGGACGACTACGCGGTGGTCGAACTGAGCAGTTTCCAGTTGTTCTGGCTCGGCGCGGGCGTCCCCATGCCGCCAACGGCGGTGATCACCAATTTCTCTCCGAACCACCTCGATTGGCACGCCACGCTCGAGGAATATGCCGCGGCCAAGCAGCGGCTCCTGCTGGAGCAAACGGCGTCGGACACCGCGGTGTTCGATCCCTCCGCGCCGGGTCTGTCCGGCTGGGCGCCGCTGGTCCGCGGCCGCCTGATCGCGCCGCGGCCGGCAAGCGACAACGCGCCGCTGCGTCTTTGCGGCCGGCACAACCGGGTCAACGCCGCGCTGGCCGCGGCGGCCGCCCGCGGCCTCGGCTGCCCCGAGCAGGCGATTGAAACGGGATTGGCGGGCTTTTCCGGACTCGGCGACCGCCTCGAGCCGGTGGCAACCATCGGCGAGCGCACGTTTTATAACGATTCGGCGTCGACGACGCCCGAGTCGACGATCGCGGCGCTGCGGGCCCTGCCGCCGCCGGTTTGGCTCCTGGCCGGCGGAGTGGACAAGGGTCTCGACTATCGAGCGCTGGTGGAAGAAATCACCCAGCGCGCCGCGGGCGCGGTCTTCTTCGGCCGGGCGGCGCGGCGGCTGGCAGACCTGGTCAAGCAGCGCGCCGCCTGGATGCCCTGCCGGGCGGCCGCGAATCTGCGCGAAGCGATGGAAATCTGCCTTGCGCAAAGCCTGCCGGCGTCAACGATCGTCTTATCGCCGGCATGTTCCAGCCACGATCAATTCACGAATTATCGCCAGCGCGCCGCCGCCTTTGTCGAACTGGTGCAATCGCTGGCCGCGCGGGCCCCCCGCGCCGATCGCGAACCGCAGGGCGACCCCGGGTGACTCCGCGGCGCGCGGCGGAGTCTGACGTGGGCAATCCGCGGAGGTCCCCGGAATGAAAATCCTCTTGACAATTCAAGAAATAAACTGATAAATTCCTTGTAGCGCATTCGGCTTTCGATTGCGCTGGAGACCTCGGGGTCGACGGCTGTGCTGTTTCCTTGGTGGAAACCGTCACGGCGCTGGGAGCCGTTCACCTCGAGGCTCTTTTTTTGCACTTGGGCGGATTCCTTCGCCGGCGTGGCGACCGCAAGACCGTGGCGCTGGGCGGGGCGAACAGACCCCCGCTGCCGCACGGCCCCCGCGCCGGCGATCGGCCGGCGCGCTGACAGCGGGCGGTGGAACCGTATAATAATATGCTCAACCGCTTTGCGCGGCGCGCAGGGCGGATCGGCGATTGCCATTTCGACCTTTTCCGCGCCCGAACTGGGAGACACCGACGAATGAAAGTCATTCCCTACGACCAGATCGAAGCCGCGCCGGTCGACACGCCCGGCGCCAGCGGCTGCAAGATTCGCTGCCTGATCGACGACAAGGACGGCGCCCCGACGTTCGCCATGCGCCACTTCGAAGTCGCCGTCGGCGGCTGCACGCCCCGGCACGCGCACCCGCACGAACACGAGGTCTTCGTGCTGCAAGGCAGCGGAACGGTGATGGAAGGGGCGAAGGAGCACCCGCTCCGGCCGGGGATGGCCGTCTTCGTGCCCGGCGGCGTCGAGCACCAGTTCACCAACACGGGAACGACGACGCTCAAGTTCCTCTGCCTGATTCCCCACATCAAGGGCGCGGCCGCCGCAGGCTGCACGGATGCCTGCGGCTGCCGGTAGCGTCGCCGCTTGCCCCGGGACCTTGCCGCTGCTGACGATTGCCGACTGCCATGCCTGCCGATCCTGCCGAGGAAATCGTCTCGCTCCGCGAGCGGATTCGTTACCACGACCGGAGATACTACGTCGAGGCCGCTCCGCAGATCAGCGACCGCGAGTACGACCGGCTCGTCGATCGCCTCAAGCGGCTGGAACACGACCATCCGGAACTGGTGACGGACGATAGTCCGACGCAGCGGATCGGCGACGAGCCGGTCGCGGGCCTGGAGGCGGTCGCGCACCGGGTCCCGATGATGTCGATCGACAACACCTACAGCCTGGCAGAACTGACCAATTACGCGGCGCGGACGGAAAAACTGCTTGGCGGCGAGCCGATCGAGTGGGTGGTCGAATTGAAGATCGACGGCGTGGCGATCTCGCTGCTCTACGAGAACGGCCGGTTGGCCCGCGGCCTGACCCGCGGCAACGGCCGGGTGGGCGACGACATCACCCACAACGTGCGGACGGTCGCCGGCGTGCCGCTCCGCTTGAGCGGGGACCCGGTCCCGCCGGTTCTGGAGGTCCGCGGCGAGGTCTACATGACCAACTCCGACCTGGTTCTCCTCAACCAGGAGCAGCAGCAGCGGGGCGAAGCGCCCTTTGCCAACACGCGGAACGTGACGGCCGGCAGCATCCGCCTGCTCGATCCGCGGATTTGCGCCCGGCGGCACTTGCGATTCTTCGGCCACGGCGTGGGCCATGCGGAGGGTTTGCGGAGCGCCAACCACATGGACTTCCTCGACGAGCTGGCGGGATTCGGGCTGCCGGCCACACCGCTGGCTGCCTGCTTCGACTCGTTCGAGCGCGCCGTCGCGCACTGCGAAGCGCTCATCGGCCGCCTCCACGAACTGGATTTCGAGATCGACGGCCTTGTGCTGAAGGTCAATCGCTTCGACCAGCGGGAGCGGCTCGGCGCGACATCCAAGAGCCCCCGCTGGGTGATCGCCTACAAGTTCGAGAAGTACGAGGCGACCACCAGGCTGAACCGGATTCGCGTGCAGGTCGGCAAATCCGGCGCGGTGACCCCCGTCGCCGAACTCGAGCCGGTCGAGTTGGCGGGGACGACGGTCAGCCGCGCCAGCCTGCACAACGCCGAGGAGATCGCCCGGAAGGACGTCCGCGAGGGCGACCTTGTCGTGGTGGAGAAGGCGGGCAAGATCATTCCGCACATCGTCCGCGTGGAGAAGCACGAGCGGCGGGGCCCGTTGCCGGCGTACGCTTTCCCCACCAACTGCCCGGAGTGCGGCGCGGCGCTGGTCAAGGACGAGGGGGGAGTCTATATCCGCTGCCCGAGCACGCGCTGCCCGGCCCAGCTCCGCGAGCGGATTCGCTACTTCGCCGGCCGCAACGCGATGGACATCGAGGGGCTCGGCGACAAGCTGGTCGAGCAACTGGTCGCCGCGGGGCTGGTCGCGAGCTACGGCGATCTGTACCGGCTGAGGGCCGAGCAGCTCGAGGGACTGGAGCGGATGGGGAAAAAGTCGGCGGCGAATCTGGTGGCGTGCATCGCGGCGAGCAAGGATCGCGGGCTGGCCCGGCTGCTCGGCGCGCTGAGTATTCGCCACGTGGGGACGAGAGTGGCCAGCGTGCTGGCGGAACACTTCGGCTCGATCGAAGCGCTGCGCTCGGCCTCGGTGGACGAGCTGAGCGGCATCCGCGAGATCGGCCCGACGATCGCCCAGAGCGTGTACGAGTTTCTGGCGAGCGATTTCGGCACCGAGACGATCGAGGACCTGGCCGCGCTGGGCGTGAAGATGGAGTCGCTGCGGGTTGCGGGGGAGGCCGCCGCCGGGCAACTGGGCCTCCTGGCGGGCAAGACCCTGGTCGTGACGGGGACGCTTGTCAAGTACAGCCGCGACGCGATGCACGAGCTGATTCGCCGGCATGGCGGCCGGGCGGCCTCGAGCGTGTCGAGCAACACGGACTACCTGGTGGCGGGCGAGAAGGCCGGCAGCAAGCTGGCCAAGGCGCGTCAGTTGGGGGTGCCGGTGTTGACCGAGCAAGAGCTCGAGGCATTATTGGGTGGTTAGATGGGGCTCTTTAGTGGGGGCAACTTGCCCTTGGCAGGCGAACCGGCTATCGTGGCGATTTGGCTTATTGTAGCCGGAGTGGTTGGTGGCGACTGGTTGGCGCCGGGGCTGGTCGGGCCTTGAATGGCTCCCCGGGCGGGGGCGGGGCCGATGCGCCACCAGGATAGCCAGCAATCCGGCCTGGCGTGCCGCGCGGTACGCGGGGAAACGCTGATATTCTGACGATAAGGAGACGCTCCCGTGGCAGAAAGACGCTTCGTGACCATCGATGGCAATGAAGCGACGTCGTCGATCGCCCACCTCTGCAACGAGGTGATGGCCATTTACCCGATCACTCCCTCCAGCGGCATGGGCGAGTTGACTGATGCCTGGGCGGCTGCCGGAAAGAAGAACATTTTCGGCACGATCCCGCATATTGTGGAGATGCAGAGTGAGGCGGGCGCCGCCGGCGCCGTTCATGGCTCGCTGCAAGCAGGTGCCTTGACCTGCACGTTCACCGCCTCCCAGGGCCTGCTGCTGATGATCCCCAACATGTTCAAGATCGCCGGGGAGCTGACCTCGACGGTGTTCCATGTCTCCGCGCGGACGGTGGCGACGCACGCCTTGTCGATTTTCGGCGATCACAGCGACATCATGGCCTGCCGCTCGACCGGTTGGGCCTTCCTGGCGGCCGACAGCGTGCAGGAGGCCCAGGACATGTCGCTGCTGGCGTACGCCGCGACCTTGGAATCCCGCGTTCCCTTCCTCCACTACTTCGACGGGTTCCGGACCTCGCACGAAGTGAACAAGATCGAGGAGCTCACCGCCGACGACGTCAAGGCAATGATCGACATGCAGCTCGTCGAGGCGCACCGCGATCGCGCTTTGAATCCGGACAGGCCCAAGCTGCGGGGCACGGCCCAGAACCCGGACGTCTTCTTCCAGGCCCGCGAGGCCTGCAACCCGTTCTACGATCGGGTGCCCGCGGTCGTCGAGGGCGTGATGGACAAGTTCGCCGCGATCACCGGGCGGCAATACCACCTCTTCGACTACGTCGGCGCCGCCGACGCGGAACAGGTCATCGTCTCGATGTGCTCCGGCTCCGGCGTCGCCGAGGAGGCCGTCGACTACCTGACCGCCCGGGGCGCGAAAGTCGGCCTCGTCAAGGTGCGGCTCTACCGTCCGTTCTCCAGCCAGGCCTTCGTGGATGCCCTGCCGAAGACCGTCAAGACGCTGGCCGTGCTCGACCGGACGAAGGAGCCCGGTGCATTGGGCGAGCCGCTCTACCTGGACGTGGTCGCCGCGCTGGCGGAGAACTGGCCGGATGCTCTGCCGCGGGTGATCGGCGGCCGTTACGGGCTGTCGTCGAAGGAGTTCACGCCGGCGATGGTCAAGGCGGTTTTCGACGAGGCGGCCAAGGAGACGCCGCGGAAGCACTTCAGCGTGGGCATCAAGGACGACGTGACGAACCTGAGCCTCCCGTACGACCCGTCGTTCTCGACCGAGGCCGACGACGTGGTCCGCGCCGTGTTCTACGGGCTGGGCAGCGACGGCACGGTCGGCGCGAACAAGAACTCGGTGAAGATCGTGGGAGAAAACACCCCGCTCTACGCCCAGGGGTACTTCGTCTACGACTCGAAGAAGGCCGGCTCGGTGACGGTCTCGCACCTGCGGTTCAGCCCGCGGCCGATCAAGGGCTCCTACCTGGTGAGCAAGGCGAATTTCGTCGCTTGCCACCAGTCGGTGTTCGTCGAGAAGCTCGACATGCTGTCGATCGCCGAGCAAGGGGCGACGTTCCTGCTGAACAGCCCCTTCGGCCCGGACGAGGTCTGGGATTCGCTGCCGATCGAGACCCAGCAGCAGATCGTCGACAAGCAGCTGAAGCTCTACGTGGTCGACGCCTACCGCGTCGCCCGCGACGCCCAGATGGGGGTCCGCATCAACACGGTGATGCAGACCTGCTTCTTCAAGCTGGCCAACGTGCTTCCCGAAGACGAAGCGATCGCCCGCATCAAGGACACGATCACCAAGACCTACGGCAAGCGCGGGGAGACGATCCTGAAACGCAACTTCGCGGCGGTCGACGGCGCTTTAAGCGCGCTCCACAAGGTCGAGGTGCCCAGCGAGGTGACGTCGAAATACCACCTCACGGCCGGTTTCCAAGGCGAGGCCGAGCCGTTCGTCCTCAACGTTCTCGGCGAGATCATGGCCGGCAACGGCGATCGGCTGCCGGTCAGCGCGATGCCGGTCGACGGCACGTTCCCCACCGGCACGACGCAGTACGAGAAGCGGTCGGTCGCCTTGGACATTCCCATCTGGGACGCGGAGATCTGCATCCAGTGCGGCCTCTGCTCGCTGGGCTGCCCCCACGCGGCAATCCGTATGAAGGCCTATCCGCCCGAGGCCCTCGAGGGAGCGCCGGACGGTTTCGTGGCGGTCGACTGGAAGGGGAAGGAATACCCGGGCTGGAAGATGACCGTCCAGGTGGCTCCCGAGGACTGCACGGGCTGCGGGCTGTGCGTCGACGTCTGCCCGGCGAAGAGCCGCGAGGCGGCCAAGCACCGCGCGATCAACATGCAGCCGAAGCTCGACCACCTGGAGAAGGAGCGGGCCAACTACAAGTTCTTCCTGAGCATTCCCGACGTGGACCGGGCCACGGTCAAGGCCGACACGGTCAAGGGCTCGCAACTCCTGCTCCCGTTGTTCGAGTACTCCGGGGCCTGCGCCGGCTGCGGGGAAACGCCCTATCTGAAGCTGATCACGCAGTTCTTCGGCGACCGCATGCTGGCGTGCAACGCGACGGGCTGCTCGTCGATCTACGGCGGCAACCTGCCGAGCACGCCCTACTGCAAGAATGCCACAGGCCAGGGGCCCTCCTGGTCGAACTCGCTGTTCGAAGACAACGCCGAATTCGGCTTCGGCTACCGCCTGGCGATCGACCAACAGATCGAATACACCGGCGGGCTGCTGAAGAAGCTCGCCGGCGCGTTGGGCGACGACCTCGTGTCGGCCCTGCTTGCCAACAAGCAGGAGACGGAAGAGGAGATCGCCCGGCAGCGGCAGGCGGTGGCCGAATTGAGGGACAAGCTGGCGGGCATCGACGATCCGGCGGCCAAGGCCCTGCTCGCCTCGGCCGATTTCCTGATCCGCCGCAGCGTCTGGATCATCGGGGGCGACGGCTGGGCGTACGACATCGGTTACGGCGGCCTCGACCACGTGTTCGCCTGCGGCCGCGACGTGAACATCCTCGTGCTGGACACGGAGGTCTATTCGAACACCGGCGGGCAGGCCTCCAAGGCGACGCCCCGCGGCGCGGTCGCCAAGTTCGCCGCGGGCGGCAAGCCGAGCGGCAAGAAGGACCTGGGAATGATGGCGATGTCGTACGGCAACGTGTTCGTCGGCCAGATTTCCCTGGGCGCCAACCCGCTCCACGCGATCAGGACGATCCGCGCCGCCGAGGCCTATCGCGGCACGTCGCTGATCATCGCCTATGCCCACTGCATCGGCCACGGCATCAACATGACCACCGGGATGTCGCTGCAAAAGGAGGCGGTGGCCTGCGGCTACTGGCCGCTGTATCATTTCGATCCCAACGCGCAACCCAGACCGTTCAGCCTCGATAGCAAGCCGCCCAAGGGGGCATTCAAGGACTTCGCCATGCAGCAGGCGCGGTTCGCGATGCTTGCCCGGGCGAAGCCCGAGGATTCGGAGCGGCTGCTCCGCTTGGGGCAGGACGACATCAACCGGCGATGGAACCTCTATGAGCAATTGGCGGCCACCACGCGGGGAGCCGGCAACGGCGAGGAAAAGCAAGAGAAGGAGGTGCAGGCATGAGCGTTGATCTTCGCACGAAATACCTCGGTTTGGAGTTGAAGAATCCCCTGGTCGTGGCTGCATGTCCGTTGACCCAGTCGATCGACAACCTCAAGCGCTTGGAGGAGCACGGCGCCGCGGCGGCGGTCCTCCCCTCGCTCTTCGAGGAGCAGATCACCCACGAGGAGGTGGAGTTCTCCCGCGCCCAGGACTTCGGCACGGAGAGCTTCGCCGAATCGCTCACCTACTTCCCCGAGCCGGCCGAGTACCGGGCCACGCCCGACATCTACCTCGACACGATCCGCGACGCCAAGAAGGCCGTTTCGATGCCGATCATCGGCAGCCTGAACGGCGTCTCGCGGGGCGGCTGGACGGAGTATGCACGGCGGATCGAGGAGGCGGGGGCCGATGCGCTCGAGCTGAACATCTACCTGATCGCCGCCGACATGAACCTGTCCGGCGCCCAGATCGAGGAGAAATACCTCGAACTGGTCGCCGCGGTCAAGCAATCCCTGTCGATCCCGCTGGCCGTCAAGGTCGGTCCGTATTTCAGCTCGCCCGGGCACATGGCCACGCGGATCGCCGAGGCCGGCGCCGATGGCCTGGTGCTCTTCAACCGGTTCCTCCAGCCGGACATCGACCTGGACGAGCTGCGGATTTCCCCCAAGCTCAAGCTGAGCAATCCGTACGAGCTCTTGCTGCCCCTCCGCTGGGTCGCGATCCTCCATGGCCGCGTCGGCGCGTCGCTCGCCTTGACGAGCGGGATCCACAGCGAGACGGGCCTGATCAAGGCCTTGCTGGCCGGGGCCGACGCCGGCATGGTCGCCTCGGTGCTGTACCAGGAGGGCCTGGAGAAGGTCGCCGCGATCCTCGCCGGACTGGCCGAGTGGATGCGGGAAAAGGAGTATCTCTCCGTCGAGCAGCTCAAGGGCAGCATGAGCCAGGAGAATTGCCCCGATCCGGCCGCCTTCGAGCGCGGCAATTACATGAAGGCCCTGACGACGTTCGCCGGAGAACCGATCTGAGCCGGCGCGCCGCGCCTGTCGGCCGAAGCGCGGGCTTGCAGACCCGGCGGTTTGCAGCCCCGCTTGATCGGCGCGGATCCGCCAGAAGACAGCACACACGTACAACGGAAGCGAGCCCGGAAGCACGCCGGCATCCCGTGGCGGTCGGAAACGAACCAAGGCGCCGATGGTTTTCCGGATCGGCTCCCAGAATCGTTGGCTATTGGCCACTCCTCGAACTCGATCCTTAGTTGATGACCTCCACTCCGACCCTGATCACCGCCTACCTGGCGCTGTTCGCCGCGGTTGGCTTTGCAACGATTTTTGTCGCCCTCCTGCTGGGTTCCTTCCTCCGCGCGAAGAACCGCACGGCGGAGAAGCTTGAAAGCTACGAATGCGGCGAGCCGCCGATCGGCAGCGGGTTTGCCCAATTCGACCTGCGGTTCTACGTCGTCGCCCTGCTGTTCCTGATCTTCGACGTCGAGGTCGCGCTGTTCTTCCCCTGGGCGGCCGTGTTCGGCAAGGCGACCCAGTTGAGCGACCCCCGCCTGGCCGCGGAGCCGGGCCGGGCGGCGGCCATCGAGCAGAAACTCCTGGAACTCGGCGCGCCGCGATCCGCCCTCGACCCGTCCGCCGACCGGTTGGCGAAAGACGGCCGCACGGCGGAGATCGCCGCACGGCTCGGCGCGGCGGCGATCCTCGACATCGCCCTGTTTTTCGCCGTCCTGATGGTCGGCTTCGCCTACGTCTGGCGGCGCGGCGACCTGGATTGGGTCCGGGCCGTCCGGGCGCCGCCGATCGATCGCTCGTCCGCTCCGCCCGGCGCCTCGACACCACCCACGAACGATTTTGCACAAGAAGCATCCCCATGGAGGTCGGCCTGATTCTCGACAAACTCAAGCAGCGGTTCGGCGAACGGATTCTCGGCGCTGACCTGGAGGCCGCTGACCCCTCGATCGAGATCGCGCCCGCGGCGCTGGCGGAAGTGGCGCGGATCCTCCGCGACGATCCGCCGCTGCGGTTCGATTACCTGCACTGCATTACGGGCGTGGACTACGTGCAGCCCGACGCAAAGAAAGCGAAGAGCTTCCCCTGGGAGGTTCACTTCGAGTTGCTCTACCATCTTTCCAGCATGGCGCACAGGCACCGGCTCGTGCTGCGGATCAAGCTGCCCCGCTGGCAGGGAGGTGTGGAAGGCCAACTGCCCGAGGTCCCGACCGTTTCCCACCTCTGGCGGACCGCCGACTGGCACGAGCGCGAAGTCTTCGATCTTTCGGGCGTCCGCTTCGCGGGCCACCCGGACCTCCGCCGCATCCTCTGCCCGGAAGATTGGCAGGGCCACCCGCTGCGGAAGGACTACAAGACGGCGGAAGAATATCACGGGATTCGCACGAGGTAGCTGCAGATGCCGGTTGAACGAGTCGATCCCGAGTTGGTCGAGTTTGACGTCCGCACGGACGAGATGCTGATCAACATGGGTCCCCAGCACCCAAGCACCCACGGCGTGCTGCGGCTGGTGCTGCGGACCGACGGCGAAGTGGTTTCCAGCGCAGCTCCCCACATCGGCTATCTCCACCGCTGCGCGGAGAAGATCGGCGAGAACGTCAGCCCGCGGCAGTGGATTCCCTACACCGACCGGATGGACTACCTGGCGGGGATGAACATGAATCTCGGCTGGGCGATGACGGTCGAGAAGCTGATGGACCTGGAGGTCTCGGAGAAGACGCGGCACCTGCGGGTGATCGTCTGCGAACTGAACCGGATCGCCAGCCACCTGGTGGCGGCGGGCACGTACGGCCTTGACCTGGGCAGTTTCACCCCGTTTCTCTACTGCTTTCGCGAGCGCGAGAAGATCCTCAACCTGTTCGAGGCCGTCTGCGGCGCGCGGCTGACCTACAGCTACATCGCGCCCGGCGGGTTGATCGCCGACCTGCCGCCGGGTTGGCTCGAGGCCTGCGAGCGATGCCTTGGAGAGCTGCAAGCGGTGGTGCCGGAACTGCACGCGATGCTCACGAGCAACGAGATTTTCATCCGCCGCACGGCGGGAGTCGGCGTCCTGAGTCCCGAGATGGCGATCGACTACGGCTGCTCCGGCCCCGTGCTCCGCGGCAGCGGCGTGAAGTGGGACCTGCGGCGCGACGGCCAGCCGCCCGTCGCCCGGATGTACGAGGATTACCGGTTCGAGGTGATTGCCCAAGTGGACGGCAGCTACCCGCGGGACCAGGAGTATCCGCCGGTCCCGCCGGAGGCCGTCGTGGGCGACTGCTGGCATCGCTTCTATGTCCGCATGCTCGAAGTGGTCCAGTCGATCGGCCTGGTCCGCCAGGCGATCGAGCACTACCGCCGCTCGGCGGGCCCGGTAAGCGAACCGATCAAGATCACGCAAAAACTCCCCAGGGGGGAAGCCTACCTGGAGACGGAGGCCCCCAAGGGGCAGATGGGATTCCTCGTCGTCGGCGATGGCACGGCGATCCCCTGGCGGGTGCGGGCGCGGAGCAGTTGTTTCTGCAACCTCTCCGTGCTGACCGAAATCAGCCGCGGCTGCCTGCTGGCCGACATCCCGGCGATTCTCGGCTCGCTCGACATCGTGTTGGGGGAAATCGACCGCTAGGCCAACGACCCGGAGTGTCCAAGGCGGGACTCCTGGGATGCGAGAACGAATGGACTGATGATTGCCGAATACCTGACAACCCGATTCGGACTGCCCGAGTGGCTGGCTTGCGGCGGGGTGGCGCTCGTCCAGTGCCTGATCCTGCTGGGGATCATGATGTTCGCGGCGGCCCTGTTCACCTGGATGGAGCGGAAGGTCGCCGGGCGGATCCAGGACCGCTTGGGGCCGACCCGCGTCGGCGGCCGCTTCGGCTGGCTGCAATCGGTGGCCGACGGCGTCAAGCTGCTCGCCAAGGAGGACTTGATTCCAGGCGAGGCCGACGGGCTCCTCTTCCGCCTGGCCCCCTACGTCAGCTTCTGCGCCGCCTTCTGCGTCTACCTGGCGCTGCCGTTTTCCAACGGCTGGGTCGCCCAGCACTTGAACGTGGGCGTGTTCTTCATCGTCGCCATCGCCGGGCTGGAGGTCTTCGGCGTGATCCTCGGCGGCTACTCCTCGGCATCCAAGTGGTCGCTTTACGGCGCGATGCGCGAGGCCGCCCAGGTCGTCAGCTACGAAGTGCCGCTGGGACTGTGCGTGGTGATCCCCGTGATGGTCGCCGGCACGCTGGACCTGGTGGCGATCGGCAACATGCAGCGCGGCTGGGGGGTCAACTGGCTGGTCTTTCACAATCCGTTCCTGTTCATCACGTTCTTCATTTACGCACTCTGCACGCTGGCGAGCACGAACCGCGCCCCGTTCGACCTAGCCGAGGCGGAGAGCGAGCTGGTGGCCGGCTTCCTGACCGAGTATTCCGGATTCCGCTGGAGCGTGTTCTTCATGGCCGAGTACGGCTCGATGTACGCGATGAGCGGCCTGGGGGCGATCCTCTTCCTCGGCGGCTGGCACGGGCCGATTCCCCTGGCCGAGATGCTCGGGCTGAGCTACGCCAACCACGCCGTGCTCGGCTGGCTGGGCGACCTGTTGGGCGCCGGCAACTTTCTCTGCAAGGCGTTTCTCGGCGTGGCCGCGATGATGTGGCTCCGCTGGACGCTGCCCCGCCTGCGGATCGACCAGGTGATGACCACCTGTCTGAAATACTGCGTGCCCCTGGCCGCCGCGATGTTCGTCGGCACAATGCTCTGGACGTACGCCCTGCCGGGCGGCCTGCTGCCGCGTTCCACACCGCTCGGCGCCGTGGCCGAAGCGCCCCCCTGGACGGCCCCCCGGGCCGCGCGAGGTGAGCGACCGTGATCAATTGGCACACATGCTTCTTCCTGCTCTTCGCCACAATCACCTGCGCGTTTGCCGTGGCCGTGGTGGTCAGCGCCAACGTGGTGCGGATGGCCGTCTGCCTGATCGCCTCGCTGGCCGCCGTGAGCGGCCTGTATTTTCTGGCGGCCGCCGATTTCGTCGCCGCGATGCAATTGATGATCTACGTCGGCGGCACCCTCGTGCTGCTCGTTTTCGGCGTGATGCTGACGGCCCGGGGTCCCTTCGTCTCGATGAAGATCACTCCGGCCAATTGGCTGATGGCCGGACTGGCCGGCGGGGCGCTGTTGATCCTGCTGCTCTGCGCCGCGACGAGCGTCGATGCCTGGAAGACCGCCGCCGTGGCCGCCTCGGCGCCCGCGGCCGAGGGGGGCCACACCGTCGCGCCGATCGGCATGGCCCTGCTGGGGATCCGCGTCGATGCCCTCGAACAAGCGAATCCGGCGCTGCGCGGCGGCATCGCCGGCTATCTGCTCCCGTTTGAAATCGTTTCGGTCCACCTGCTCGTGGTGCTGGTCGGCGCCGCGCACCTCGCCCGAGCGCGGCGGAGGAGGAGACCCGCCGAAGCGGTTCCGGACGCGTCCCGTTCCGCTTGACCACCAACGAACCCGCGAAATCGATTGAACGCCATGCCGCTGCTCAACCAACCGGTCAGCTTGTCCCACTACCTCCTGGTCGGCGCGATCCTCTTCGCCTGTGGCATCGTCTGCATGGCGACGAAGCGAAACGCGATCGGCGTGCTGATGGGAGTCGAGCTGGTGCTGAACGGCGCGGCGGTGAATTTTGTCGCGTTTTCCGCGCCGTTTCTGCGCGGCGACGCCGAGCTCGCCCTGGGGCTGGACGGGCACTTGATGACCCTGTTCGTGATCGTCCTGGCGGCGGCGGAGGCGGCGGTCGCCCTGGCGATCGCTCTCTGCTACTACAACACCCACGCGACAATCGACGTCGACCAGGGGGATGAACTGAGAGGCTGATGGAACTCGCCAGATTGCTACCGCTGTTGCTGCTGTCTGCGTGGCTGCTGCCCCTGGGGTCGTTCGCGGCGATCGTGTTTGCCGGGCCGCGGATGGGCCGCGGCGGCCGGAAGGCGGCCTATCTCGCCACCGGCGCGATCGGGGCCGCCCTTGTCCTCTCGCTCGCCGCCCTGGGCGCCTGGCTCTGGCATCACCCCCTGGCGGCGGATTCGCAAGCTGTCGCGCCCCTCTCCGGCGATTGGTACACCCTGGCCGAGTTCGGCAAGCTGCGGCTGGCGATCGGCTACTATATCGACGCCCTGACCCTGGGGATGTTCGTCATGGTCACGCTGATCTCGACCTGCATCCACGTGTATTCCATCGGATACATGCGCGAGGAGCTGGGCGAGGTGACCGACCCCCTGGTGCGTGGATCGGATGGCGGGCCGCTGGTCCGGCCGGGCCGCTTCCCCCGTTTCTTCCAGTACCTCTCCCTGTTCTGCTTCAGCATGTTGGGGCTGGTCGTCGCCGGCAATATCGCCATGGTGTTCGTGTTCTGGGAACTGGTCGGCATCTGCTCCTACCTGCTGATCGGATTCTACATCGAGCGGCGTTCGGCCTCGACGGCGGCGAACAAGGCGTTCCTCGTCAACCGCGTGGGCGATTTCGGCATGATCGTCGGGATCATGATCCTGCTGGGAGGGCTGGGCACGTTCGCGTTCGGCGACCATCTCGGCGCGGAGGGGAAGGTCGAGCCGGGAATCTTCAGCCAGGTGCGGCCCGCCAGCGCGGAGCACGGCCTGGTCGTGCCCGACGGGCTGGTGCGGATGGCCGCGGCGGACCGCCTGGCCGCCGTCTACGCCTCGATGCCCAGCGCGGATGCCGCGGAAGAGGAGATCGCCCGCCAGATTCCCCAGTTGCGGAGAGCCGGTTACGGCTACGGGCTGCTGATCCTCGCCGGGCTGGGAATCTTCTGCGGGTGCGTGGGCAAGAGCGCCCAGTTCCCGCTGCACGTCTGGCTGCCGGACGCGATGGAGGGCCCCACGCCGGTCAGCGCCCTGATCCATGCGGCGACGATGGTCGCCGCCGGCGTCTACCTGGTCGGCAGGTTCTATCCCGTCTTCGCGCCCGAGGTGCTCCTGGTGATTGCCGTCACCGGCTGCATCACGCTCTTCCTGGCGGCGACGATCGCGATCGCGGCCACGGACATCAAGCGGGTGCTGGCCTATTCGACGGTCAGCCAGCTGGGCTACATGATGTTTTCCCTGGGGCTCGGCGGATGGGCCGCCGGCCTCTTCCACTTGTTCACCCATGCCTGCTTCAAGGCCCTGCTGTTCCTCTGCTCCGGCTCGGTGATCCACGCCTGCCATACGAACGAGATGACCGAGATGGGCGGGTTGCGGAAGAAGATGCCCTGGACCGCGGGGACGATGCTCGTCGGCTGCCTGGCGATCTCCGGAGCGGGCATCCCGCTGTTGATCGGCCTGAGCGGCTATCATTCGAAGGATGCGATCCTGGCCCAGGCGTTCTCCTTCGCCAGGCACGCGCCGGCCCACGCCTGGCTGTTCTACGTCGCCGCCGCGGGGGCGGCGCTCACGGCGTTTTACATGTTCCGCCTCTGGTTCATGACCTTCAGCGGCAAGCCGCGGGTGGAGCAGGTCTACGACCACGCCCACGAGTCGCCGGCGGTGATGATCGTTCCCCTGGTGATCCTGGCGGTGCTTGCGATCAGCGCCGGCTGGACCCTCCCGGGGGTCGACTGGGGACTGCCGGAATTGCTCGAACAGGCCCGGCCGCTGGGCACCGCCGAGGGCTTTCCCGAAGCGCGGACGATCGCCGGCCTGGTGGTTCCCGCGGAGCACCACTCCCACGCGCCGGCGGTGCACAAGATCGTCTCGCTGGCCGCCTTCGCCGCGGCGCTGGCGGGTTTCCTGATCGCCGCCGCGTTTTACGGGCTTCGCCTGCTCAGCGCCGCGGCCGCGCGGCGCTGGTTCGCCCCGGTCCACTGGCTGCTCGTCCACAAGTGGTTCTTCGATGAGCTTTACGACGCCCTGTTCGTCAAACCCGCGCTGTTCCTGGCGCGGCAGGCGGCCGAGATCGACCGCGGCGTGATCGACTGGGCGGCCGACGGCTCCGCCAGGCTCTGCCTGCGGATCGCGCGGATCGACGACTGGATCGACCGCTGGATCGTCGACCGGTTCATCAACGGGCTGGGCCGCTGGACATGGCGGCTGGGGCTCGCCCTGCGGCCGCTCCAGTCGGGCCAGTTGCGGCAATACGTGGTGATGATCGCCGTCTCCACGGTGACGATCTTCGTTCTCATCAGCATCTACAGGAATTACGCCTTCCTGCCCTGAAACGGGGCAGCGCCCGAGCGGCATGCGCATTTTTGGACAGAAACAACGGCCTGATGTTGACGGCCAAGGGCTAACGCGACCATGACACTGACCAGTCCACCGATCCTGCTGAGCCTGATCGTCTTTCTTCCCGCGCTGGGGGCCTTGCTGGTAGGCCTGTCGCCCAAGGCGCGCGACGAGCTGGCCAAACAGATTGCGCTTGCCTTCACGGTCCTCGTCCTGGCGCTGACGGTCTACGTGGCGATCCCCGCGCCGGCCGATCCGGGCGCGATCGCGCCGAGCGGCCCCGAGACCTCGTCGCGATTCGTGGTCGGCGCGGGCCAGATGCAGCGGGCGTTCAGCATTCCCTGGATCGAGTCGTTCGACATCTATTACGCGCTGGGGATCGACGGGATCAGCCTGCCGCTGGTGCTGCTGACGTCCTTCTTGAGCGTCCTGGCGATGGCGGCGAGTTGGAGCATCAGCCGGCACGTCAAGGCCTACTGCGTGCTGTTCCTGCTGCTGGAGACGGGCATGTTGGGCGTCTTCCTGGCGCTCGATTTCTTCCTGTTCTACGTCTTCTGGGAAGTCATGCTGCTACCGATGTACTTCCTGATCGGCGTCTGGGGCGGGCCGCGGCGCGAGTATGCGGCGATCAAGTTCTTCCTGTTCACGATGTTCGGCAGCGTGCTGATGCTCGTGGCGATCCTGGCGCTTTACTTCAGCAGCGACCTGAACCGGCTGGACAAGTCGCAGCTTGCCGCGGCCAAGGTGCACACGAGCGTCTTGAAGGAGCACGATCCGGGCGGCCCGCCGCTGCACACGTTCAACCTGCTGGCGCTGGCCGAGCAGGGCCAGGCCAAGGATTCTCCGTTTTCGGCGGAACTGGTCTGGGGCAAGTCGATCCAGTGGTGGGTCTTCCTGCTGCTGCTGGTCGGGTTCCTCGTCAAGGCGCCGTCGTTCCCGCTGCACACCTGGCTGCCGGACGCCCACGTCGAGGCGCCGACGCCGATCTCGATGATCCTGGCCGGCGTGCTGTTGAAGATGGGCGGCTACGGGATCATCCGCATCTGCTATCCGATCTGCCCCGCGGCCGCCTACGAGCTGGCCTGGCTGGTCTGCACGCTCGGCGTGGTCAGCATGGTCTACGGCGCGCTGGCGGCGATGGCCCAGAAGGACTTCAAGCGGCTGGTGGCCTACAGCTCCGTTTCGCACATGGGCTATGTCGTTCTGGGGCTCGGCGTCTGGACGATCACCGCCCAGACCGGGATGAGCGGCGATTACTGGAAGATGGGCATGAACGGGGCGATGTTCCAGATGATCGCCCACGGGATCAGTTCGGCCGGCATGTTCTTCCTCGTCGGCGTCGTCTACGACCGCGTCCACCACCGGGACCTCGACCGGTTCGGCGGGCTGTTCGGGAAGATGCCGGTCTACACGGGCGTTTCCATGGTGATCTTTTTCGCCGCCCTGGGGCTGCCCGGCCTCTGCGGCTTCATCGGCGAGGTGCTCGTCGTGCTCTCCGTCTGGAACTACAGCCAGGCGCTGGCGGTGATCGCGGCCTTCGTGATGATCCTCACGGCCGGCTACATCCTCTGGACGATCCAGCGGGTCTATCTGGGGCCGGAATACAAGGGCCCGCACGGCGACGCGCTGCGGCCGATGACGCGCCGCGAGTTGGCGATCGCCGCCCCGCTGTTGGCCTTCGCGATTCTGCTCGGCGTGTATCCGAAGGCCGTTTTCAACTACATGGCGCCGAGCGTCGACCGGACCGTCGACGCCTTGGCCGCGTGGGCCGCGGAGTCGCAAGACCCGATCACCGGGGCGATCGGCAGCGGGGCGTCCGCGCCGCCCGGCAGCGCCGGCCTGGCGTCGCTTCGCCCCGATGGCCCTTGGAAGGAAGTCGAACAGCCGTGAGCTTCTACGACCTCGTACAGAGCACGCTGCGGGAGACCGTGGAGACGTCCGTTCCGGCGTTTGCGCCGGAACTGATCGTCTGCGCGACGATCGTCGCCCTGCTCGTCGTGCGGATGCTGTCCACGGGCGGAAGCGGGAGCGCCTATCCGGTCATGGTGCTGGGCACGCTGGCGGCGTTTCTGACCGCCCTGCTGACAGACACGCCCGAGCGGCCTACCGAGCTGTTCACCGGGATGTTGCTGCTCGACAGCTTCTCGCTCTACATGCGGCGGCTGCTGTTGTTGTTCGTGCTGCTGTTTGCGGCGCTGACGCGCGTCAGCGGGACGCCGGACCGGAGCGACGCGACGGAGTTCTACGTGCTGGTGCTGGGCGCTTCCCTGGGCATGTGCCTGATGGTTGCGGCGAACCACATGCTGATCGTCTTCCTGGGAATCGAGATGGCGAGCGTTCCCTCCTATGTCCTCGTCGGCGTGCTCAAGGACCGGCGGAAGAGCGCGGAGGCGGCCCTGAAATTCGCCGTCTTCGGCGCCGGCGCCGCCGGTGTGATGCTCTACGGGATCAGCCTGCTTGTCGGCACGCTGGGGACCGCGCACCTGGCGACGATGAGCGTCCAGCTCGCCGCCCTCCTTGGCTCGGGCGGCGCCGGCTCGCGCGAGCTCGTGCTGGCCCTTGCGGGGCTGATGATCCTGGTCGGATTCGCCTTCAAGCTCTCGGCGGTGCCGTTCCACTTCTGGACGCCGGACGCCTTCGAAGGGGCCACGGCGGAGGTCGGCGCGTTTCTCTCGATCGCCTCGAAGGCCGCAGCGCTGGCCCTCTTGGTCCGCGTCGCGCTCGGCCTGGGGCATCTGCCCAGCCAGCTCGATCGGGCGGCGATGCAACCGGCCGTGTTCGCCGCCGAGGTGGCGGCCGCGGCGGAGCTCGTCGAAGGCGTCAGCCAGCCGGTCCCCGTCGCCGCGCCCGGCAGCTCCGCCGCGCTGCGCCCCGTGCGGCTCTATTGCGGCTGGCTGATCGCGATCCTGGCCGGCGTGACCTGCACCTTCGGCAACCTGGCGGCCTACGGCCAGGACAACATGAAACGCCTCCTGGCCTATTCGACGATCGCGCATGCCGGCTATATGCTGATGCCGCTGGCGGCGGCGATTCTGCTTGCGGGCGAGGACCCGGCCGCCGCCCGGCTGACGGTCGCCGCGCTGGCCTTCTACATCGCCGTCTACCTGCTGATGAACCTGGGGGCGTTTGCTTTCGTCGCCTTCCTCCGCAACGCGATCGCCAGCGAGGAGCTGCCCGACTACGCGGGGCTCGT